>JBKPON010000156.1:0-15520 GCA_046733135.1 Pseudomonadota bacterium
GCGAGCGCCTGCTTCGCTTCGGTTGGGTCAAGGACGCGCGCGTCTCGCGGCGCCTGCCCGACATGCTCGTGATCGACATCGTCGAGCGCGTCCCTTCGGCGCTGTGGCAGAACAAAGGTCAGCTGGCGTTGATCGACCAAGAGGGTGTGGTCCTCGATCGGGTGCCCATCGACAAAATGCCCGATTTACCGTTGGTCATCGGGGCGGGCGCCAATTCGCACGCGGTGGACCTCGGCAAGCTGATGGAGGATGTCCCCACCCTCAAGCCGCAGCTCGCGTCGGCGACGTGGGTAGGGGACCGCCGCTGGGATCTTAACTTTCAATCGGGCGAGACCGTCGCGCTTCCCGAAGGCCAGGAGGAAGCCAACCGAGCGCTCGAGAAGTTCGCCAAGCTGGACCGCTCGAGCGGATTGCTCGGCCGCGGCATCGTGCGCTTCGATCTGCGCTTGCCTGACAAGATGATCGTCCGCCTGCCGCGCGCCCCGGGAGAATCGATTACCGGCGAGCAGCCGCAGCAACAGCAGCAAGGGTGATCCTTAAACCCGTGGCCGCACCTAGTGATCAGCGACTGATCGCCGCGCTCGACATCGGCTCGTCGAAGGTAAGTGCGCTTATCGCCAGCCCGGGCGATGAAGGGCGACTGATGGTACTGGGCACTGGCCAGCGCGAGAGCCGCGGGGTCAAGCGCGGCTACATCACCGACATGGCCGCGAGCGAGTTTGCGGTCCGCGAGGCAGTCGAGCTTGCCGAGCGCATGTCCGGAGTCACGGTCGAGGACGTCTGGGCAAGCTACGGCGCGGGCGGCCTGGTCAGCGACATCGCGCAAGTCGAGGTCGAACTCGGCGGACATCCTGTCGACCAGGCGGACATCGACGAGCTGATGCACGCGGGCAAGCGCGCGATCGACCGCAACGGTCAGGTCGTGCTCCATGCTCATCCGGCCCTCTACACCATCGACCGAGCGCAGGGCGTTCAGCAGCCGATCGGGCTTTTTGCGAACCGCCTCGGCGTCGATATCCACGTTGTCGCCGCGGACCCGTCGCCGCTGCGCAACATCGACACGGTGATCCGCTCCGCGCACCTTGGGGTGAAGGCGATCGTCGCCTCACCGATTGCGGCCGCGCGCGCGTGTCTCAGCGACGAGGAGCGCGAGCTCGGCGTCGCCCTCGTCGAGCTGGGCGCCGAAGTCACCAACGTCTCCGTGCATTACGGCGGCATGCTCGTCGGTCTACGGTCGATCGAGCTTGGCGCCCGCGACATCACCAACGACATTGCTTGCGCCTTTGCAGTCCAGCGCCGCGATGCCGAGCGGCTCAAATGCTTTTACGGTTCGGCGATGACGAGCCCGCGCGACAATCATGAGATGATCGAGGCGACGCAGATTGGAGCGGAGCAGGGCGCCGAGCCGATGAAACTCACTCGCGCCCAGCTGATGATGGTGATCCGCCAGCGGGTCGAGGAGTTGACCAGCGAGATCGAAGCAGCGCTCAAGGGTCTCGGTTTCACCGGGCCCGTCGGACGGCAAGTGGTGCTGACCGGCGGCGGCGCTGAGCTCAAGAACATTGCCGATTACATGCAGGGCGTGCTCGGCCGGGCTGTGCGCCTCGGCCGTCCGAAGCAGATCACCGGCCTTCCCGATGCACATAGCGGCCCTGCTTTCTCGACGCTTGTCGGCCTCGCACTCCTCGCGTCCGCGGGTACGGGCGACGTTCGCGACATTGCCCTCACGCCGGTGGCCAAGAGCACGTCCGGCAAGGGAATGATCGGCCGTCTGTTCGCGGCAATGAAGGGCGGCTACTGACCGGCTCTGCGCGACGACGGGGGGTGTCCCTGATCGTCCTGCTGCTCGGCGCGGCGGTGTTCCTGAACTATGTCGATCGGGGAGCGATCGGAATCGCCGCGCCCAAGATGACGAGCGAACTGGCATTGGACCCGGAGGCGTTTGGTTGGGTCCTCTCCGCCTTTTTTTGGGTCTATGCGCCGGTCCAGCTGTTCGTTGGCTGGCTGGTCGACCGCTATTCCGTTACCCGGCTGATGGCCGCTGGGGTGCTGCTGTGGGCAGTAGCAACGCTGCTGATGGGCTTTGCCGGCGGGTTCCTCTCCTTGCTCCTGCTGCGAATCCTCCTGGGCATGGGCGAGACCATTGCCTTTCCGGGCGCATCCAAAATCATCACGCGCCATGTCTCGCCGGAGCGGCGCGGACTTGCCAATTCGGCGCTGGCGTTGGGGATCGCCCTCGGTCCGGCCGCGGGAACCCTCGCTGGCGGTCTCATCCTCGCTTCCTTCGGATGGCGCGCGATCTTCATCGCGTTCGGCATCGTTACGCTCATTTGGTTGCTCCCCTGGCAGATCGTCACGCGCGGCCAAGGAAGGGACGATTCCGCCGCGGAGACACGTGTTCCGATCGGCGCGCTCCTCAGCAAATGGCCCCTGTGGTCGATGTCGATCGCCCACGTCGCGAGCAACTACGTCTTTTATTTCTTGCTCGGTTGGTTGCCGCTGTTTCTGACGAAATCACGCGGAATCCCTATCCCCGAAATGACGATGATCGCCACGACCGGTTACGCCGTCCAGGCGGTTGCGGCGATGACCCTCGGCTACCTGTCCGATTGGTGTACGCGCCGAGGCATTCCGGAAGATCGGGTACGTCGGCTGATGATGCTTGGGGGACAGTCGCTAGCCGCAGTAGCGGTTTTGGGTCTGATTGGGGCGCAAACGCGGGCCGAGCTCATGATCGTCCTATGCCTAGCAGGAATTGCCACGGGAGCTCTGTCGTTGAACACTTATGCAGTCGCGCAGATGTTCGCCGGCCCGCGCGCAGCCGGAACCTGGGTCGGCATACAGAACGCCGTCGGCAATCTGTCGGGCATCTTCGGGCCGATCCTCACCGGTTATATCGTGAAGCATGCGGGCTATGACGCGGCGGTGGTCGTCACCGCAGCGGTTGCCGCTTTTGGCGCTGTGTGGTGGATATTCGGTGTGCCACGGATCAGCCAGGTGAAGCTGGACTGATGTCCCGCTCGTCGATGCCCAGTGTGGCTCAGCAGGTTGAAAGATAAATCCACGCTTAGGCTTCGCCCGCCGCATCGGGCGCGTGAATCAGATCCGACGCTTCGGTCGGCTAGAGGATTGTAAACACTGCCAGAATCATGGCCCATGAAGCGAGGGTCAGGCCGAGAATGATGCCTGCCCTCGTCCTCAGCGGGAATTTCTCCTCATCAGGCCAGACGTCCTCATCAGTAACGCTGGCCGGATGCACCTCGGGTGGATTCTTAAGAAGAGCCGCACTCAGCCCAGCTCTCGAAATCGGCGAGTGGAACTGGCAGCCGAAGTAATGACCGCTATTCCAGATTACCCGCGCTTGGCACAGGCCCACTTCGGGCAGGTCAATCTCCAGATCCGACCCGACCTCGAGATTTCCAGGGGTCTCGATCAACAAACCCGTTTGCGACAGATCATGAATGAGGACGACCGCAGCCGATTGAGAGGGCGTGGAACCCGCAACCCGCAATTTGAGAACATGCCGTCCGGAACTGCGCCGATCGGACTGGATCCCACTCGATTCAAGATGGGCAAGCATCACCACTAGCAAGCACTCCGCGTCGGGCAGGAAGCTGCGCCGTTATGGTTAACAAAATCTTGCGATGGCGATCCGGAAAGCTCGGCATCCGATCCGTGCCGCGTATCGATTGCCCGCGAAAAGCCGGGCGAGGGCGTCGCCGGGTGAGCCGGCGGGAGCGGGACCGTTATCGACGACGATTGCGTCGCGGCCGCTCCGTCCCAATCACATCCCGTTTGAACGATCGTCAGCCCGATCAACCACCCGTGCCGCATGACTGGACTTTGGGCCGGCAGGGATTACGAACTGGTTACCGAAAGTCCTGCGACGAGGTGAGTCTTTCGGGCGACAGTCATCCCCAGTTTTTTCCTGAGCGTTAACTTTTTCCCTTGGCTTAGGACTCGGGATGATTCAAAGATTCATGCTGCAGGCTCAACGCGTTGTCGCTTGAGGGGGGATTTGGATCATGAGCATCGATTTCATCCGGCCGGAAGTTGACGAGCTCCGACCGCGGATCAGCGTGATCGGCGTCGGCGGCGCGGGCGGCAACGCCATCGCCAACATGATGCGCGCCGACGTCCAGGGGGTGGATTTTATCGTCGCGAATACCGACGCCCAGTCGCTCAACGCCTCGGTCGCCGACCGTCGGATCCAGCTGGGACTCAAGATCACACAGGGCCTCGGCGCCGGCTCGCGGCCGGAAATCGGGCGCGCAGCGGCGGAGGAAACGCTCGACGAAATCATCCAGTCGCTCGAGGGCGCGCACATGTGTTTCATCGCGGCCGGAATGGGCGGCGGCACCGGCACCGGCGCTGCTCCTGTCATCGCCAAGGCGGCGCGCGATAAAGGCATTCTCACGGTGGGCGTGGTGACCAAGCCATTCGCGTTCGAAGGGGCCCGTCGCGCTCGCTCGGCCGAGTCCGGCATTCAAGAGCTTCAGCAACATGTCGACACGCTGATCGTCATTCCGAACCAGAATCTGTTCCGTCTGGCCAATTCCGAGACGACCTTCAAGGAAGCGTTCCAGATGGCGGACGAGGTGCTTCAACAGGGCGTGCGCGGGATAACCGATCTGATGGTGATGCCCGGACTCATCAACCTCGATTTTGCCGACGTCCGTTCGGTGATGGGCGAGATGGGTAAAGCCATGATGGGCACGGGCGAGGCCGATGGGGACAATCGTGCGATCGAAGCCGCCGAAAAGGCGATCTCCAACCCGCTGCTCGACGGCGTCAGCATGCAGGGTGCGAAGGGTGTGATCATCTCGATCACCGGCGGCGAGGACATGCGCTTGATGGAAGTCGACGAGGCCGCGAGCCATATCAAGGAGCTGGTCGACCCCGACGCTAACATCATCTGGGGTTCGGCCTTCAACAATGATCTTGGCGGCAAGATCCGCGTTTCGGTCGTTGCCACCGGTATCGACGCCGAGGCCGGTGCGCAGCCGACCCCCGCCAAGGTCTTTACCTTCCCAGCGCGCACCACAACGGTCACGCCTACTGCGGCGGATCCCGCTCCAGCGCCGGTCGAAACCGCAATGGAAGAGGAGACAGCTGCCCTTGATCTTACGGAAGACGAGGACGATGGCGACGAGTTGTTACTGGACGCGGAGGACATACTGACGACACCGGTCGGCGCTCCGCCGATCGCTCCGCCCGAGGACGAAGATCCGGGCGAGCAACCGATCGCGGCAGCCGGCGGCACATTGTTTGAGCGGATGTCGAATATCGCGCGTGGCGCTCCTAAGGCGCAGATCGGCGAAGACGAGGAAGATTATCAGTCTGCGCCGATCGAAATCCCGCGCTTCCTCAACCGACAAAACAACCAGTAGAAGCTCGTCCTCGGCAGGACAAATGAGGGGCAGTCACGGTGACGGGGCTGCCCCGATCATTTATTATTCCAATACGGCGGCTTGATTTGCAGGCACCTCACCGGCTTGCCTGCACGGCTCGCCGTAAACCCCCTAGCCAGAAAGGTTTCGGCAAGATTCACTGCTACACGGGGGTGTGATGCGGGGTCGGTTTCTTTCGATATCGTTGCCAATAAGCAGCGTGCTCTTGCTTTGCGGGGCCGCTTCAGCCTTCACGGCTGTGCCCGCGGAGGCGCAGGGCAGCTATTCACCTT
Organism: Pseudomonadota bacterium; assembly: GCA_046733135.1. Lineage (GTDB taxonomy): Bacteria > Pseudomonadota > Alphaproteobacteria > Sphingomonadales > Sphingomonadaceae > Sphingomicrobium. Next base: position 5,684 of record JBKPON010000156.1, read on the forward strand.
ATGCTGAAACGCCTTCCGCGGCGCTGGCGCGCTATGTGCGCACACTCGCTTCGGATCCCCAGGACTTCAGCTCGTTGGTCGGTGCTGGCCGAGCCGCGATCGCGCTCGGCGACGCTCAGGCGGCAGCCGGGTTCTTCGCCCGCGCCGACGAGGTGAACCCGCGCAGCCCCCTGCCGCAGGCGGGCATGGGTGCGGTCTCCGTCGCCAATGGCGAACCGCGAGCCGCTTTGCCCTATTTCACTCGGGCGCAGCAGCTCGGGGCGCCGGTCACGACCTTCGCCGTGGATCGCGGCCTAGCTTACGATTTGATGGGTCAGCAGAAGCAGGCCCAGGCCGACTATCGCCTGGCGCTCGATGGGCCTGATGGCGACGAAGCCCGCCGCCGTCTCGCACTCAGTCTCGCCATCAGCGGAGACCGGGCGGGAGCGCTAGACGCGATCGCTCCACTGTCTGCTCGGGGCGACGCCGCCTGCGGCCGCGTACGCGCCTTCATTCTCGCGCTGACCGGCGATTCCAAGGGAGCGATGGTGGCGATCGACGCCGCGATGCCGGGAAGTTGGGCCAGCGTTTCGCCATTTCTCCAGCGCCTGCCGGGCCTCCAGCCGGGCCAAAAGGCGGCCGCCGTGAACCTTGGCATTTTCCCGGATGCCGGAGGCACCGCTTACGCTTATGCGACCCCGCAAACGAGCCGTACCACCACGAGCACGACGAGCTTCACGACCAATGCGAGTACCGACCGGCTCACCGCCATCGACGACCTCCTGCGTGCGCCTGCTCCACCCGCGGTCAAGACGTTCGTGACGAAGCCACGGCCGACCGAGGTCGCTTATGCAGCTCCCTCCAGGTCCCGGCAGTCCGTAACGCGCGGGGCCGCTCCTGCGTCATCCAAGATCTGGCTGCAACTTGCCAGCGGGGCCAACGCCGACGCTTTGTCGGGTGAGTTCCGGCGCATGAAATCGCGCAACCGTGATTTGTTTGAAGGCATTCACGGCTTCGTCGCGCGCAGCCCCGATCGCGCCCGCCTCGTCATCGGACCTTTCCGCGGTTCGTCGGATGCCGAAATCTTCGCCGAGGATCTGGAGACCGTGGGTATCGACGCCTTCAAGTGGAGCAATTCACAGGGCGACAGGATTGTGCCACTCGCCACTGAATGAAGCTTCCCGCAGCAATCGCTGCACAACCGTCAAACTCTCGCGGCCGACTCCATCCTGAAACGGGCTCTGGCCCGCGTGGTCCGCGCGACATTTTTCAACGCGATCGCGACCGCATCATTCATTCCGTGGCCTTCCGTCGGCTCCGCCACAAGACCCAGGTCTTCGTTGCGCCCGACGGCGATCACTTCCGCGTCCGGCTAACCCATAGCATTGAAGTCGCCCAGATCGGCCGTACCATCGCTCGCGCCCTCGGCCTGAATGAAGACCTCACCGAAGCTCTTTGCCTTGCCCATGACCTCGGCCATCCTCCATTCGGGCACGCCGGCGAACATGCGTTGAATGCGGCGCTTGCCGATGTCGGGGGGTTCGACCACAACGCGCACACCTTGCGGATCGTCACTCGGCTCGAAACGCCCTATCCGGATTTCGACGGTCTGAACCTCAGTTGGGAAGCGCTGGAGGGCCTGGCCAAGCATAACGGCCCGGTGCGCGAGTCAGGCTGGGCCATGAGTGAAGCGAATGCCGAGTATGACCTGGAACTCGACTCTTGGCCAAGCCTGGAGGCGCAGGTCGCAGCAATTTCGGATGACATCGCGTACGACAATCATGACGTCGACGACGGGCTCAGGGCCGGCCTGCTCGACATGGACGAGCTGCTCGAATTGCCGTTGATACGGCGGCTCTGGTCAGAGATCGAAGCGCGGCACCCGGATGCTTCTTCCGACAAGAGGCAGCGGGCACTGGTCCGCGACATGATTGGTACGATGGTCGCCGACGTGCTGGCTGAGACCGAGCGGCGGATCCGCGAGACCGGCATCCAAAGCCTCGACGATGTGCGTGCAGCCGGTCGTCCCCTCGCCGGGTTTTCGGACAAGCTTGCTGCGGAAGAGCGGGACCTCAAGCGTTTTCTATACTCCCGCTTGTACGACGCTGCTGAACTTACGAACATTCGCGAGCAGGCCGAGCAAGTGGTCGCGAATCTCGCGGGAGCTTATCGCGCCGACCCGTCGCTGCTTCCGCCGAGCTGGCAGGGTGATGCCGATCGACTTCGTCAGCTACGCACCGTCGGTGATTTCATCGCCGGCATGACCGACCGCTTTGCGATCGCTCGCCACGAGGAGCTTGTCGGTCCAGTGAACTTGCCGGCCAACCGGTTCTGAGACGTGACGAGCGGTGACAGCTGCGCTAGAGGCGCATCGTTTCCAGCATCGGTGAAGTAAGAATTGAGCCTGTACGCCCAATATTCCGCACTCCTGGACGGAGTGCTCGATGACCTCGTTACGGATGGCGCTTTGCCGGTCGACGTCGATCGCCGCAACGTTACCATCGAGCCGCCGCGGGACCCCGCGCACGGCGATCTCGCGACCAATGCCGCGATGGTGCTTGCCAAGGCTGCGGCTACCAACCCGCGGGCGCTTGCTGAAGCGATCAAACTGAAACTCGAGGCGATGCCGACCGTCACGGCTGTCGAGATCGCGGGGCCGGGCTTCATCAACCTCCGGCTGACGCCAGACGCCTGGCGCGACGAGCTGCGGACGATCCTGCGTCAGGGCGAGGATTACGGCCTGTCAACGATCGGGAAGAACGAGCGGGTGAACGTCGAATATGTTTCCGCCAATCCGACCGGACCCTTGCACATGGGGCACTGCCGCGGTGCGGTGGTGGGCGACAGCCTCGCTCGAATCCTCGAAGCGGCGGGATTCCGCGTCACCAAGGAATATTACGTCAACGACGCCGGGGCGCAGGTCGACACACTCGCGCGCTCGCTGCATCTCCGCTATCGCGAGAAGCTTGGTGAAAGCATCGGGCCGATCCCCGAGGGCCTGTATCCCGGCGACTATCTCATTCCCGTTGGAGCTTCGCTCGCGGCCGAGTTCGGCGATAAATATGCAGCCGCGCCGGAATCCGAATGGCTCGATATCTTTCGCGATCGCGCGATCAAGGCGATGCTCGACCTGATCCGCCATGATCTCGGCCTCCTCGACATCCATCACGACCTATTCTCGTCCGAAGCGCAGATCCAAAGCACCGGCGCCGTGACCGAAGCGATGAACGTCCTGCGCGAGAAGGGCCTGGTTTACGAAGGTGTTCTCGAGCGGCCGAAGAGCTTGGATCCACATGACGAGTGGGAGCCGGTCGAACTGACTCTCTTTCGCTCGACTCGGTTCGGCGACGATCAGGACCGGCCGATGAAGAAATCGGACGGCAGCTGGACCTACTTCGGCTCCGACGCCGCCTATCATTGGCAGAAGGCGCAAAATGCCGATCACCTCGTCAACATCTGGGGCGCGGACCATGCGGGGACCGTCAAGCGCGTTCAGTCGGCCGTCAAAGCGTTGACCGACGGTCGCGTGGATCTCGATGTGAAGATCATCCAAATGGTCCGGCTCTTCCGTGCCGGCGAGCCGGTGAAGATGTCGAAGCGCGCGGGCGATTTTGTGACGCTCGCCGATGTGGTCAATGAGGTCGGTAAGGACGTCGTTCGCTTCATGATGCTCACCAAGCGAGCCGACACTCCGCTCGACTTCGATTTTACCAAGGTGGTCGAGGCGTCGAAGGATAATCCGGTTTTCTACGTCCAGTATGCCCACGCGCGGATCAGCTCGCTAAAGCGGAAGGCCGCAGATGCGGGTGTGGACTTCCACACCGACGCCGACCTCTCGCTTCTCGACGAAGAGGAGCTCGCGCTGGTGAAGCGCGCAGCGCAATTTTCGCGGGTGATCGAAGGGGCGGCGATGGCCCACGAGCCGCACAGGATCGCTTTTTTCCTCTACGATCTGGCGGCTGAGTTCCATGCGCTGTGGAACCGCGGCAACGACGATCCCGAACGGCGCTTCCTCGTTGAAAACAATCCACAACTTTCTCGCGCGCGTCTGGAACTCGCCCTCGGCATGGGGCAGATCATACGCAGCGGATTGGGTTTGATGGGGGTCGCTGCGACAGAGGAGATGCGCTGAGATGACCGATACCCGGGTGGCGCTAGCGCCAGACCGGCTGCCATGGCTCCAAGATGTGCCCGAAAGGCGCCACTCTGCCCGCCGGCTTTGGGCGTGGGTTGCGGCTGTTGTCTTGGTCGTCGCTGGTGCTTCATATTGGCTCGGCGTTCAACGAGGAATCGGTGAGCAGGAGACGCAAGGGACCGTACCGGCCCAGCGGACCGTCACCACGCTACTGCCGCAACCGCAGGTCCTGCCGCCGGCCGCGGAGGTGCCGATCACACCTTTGCCCCAAGTCGAACCGAATCCCATGGCTGAGGTTCGTCCGGTCCCAGCTCCCGCAATGAAGCCGAGCTCACGGCCCCGAAACTTGCACCGGAAGGCGGAACCCGTTGCCGCCAACAAGGCTGCCGGGGAAACGAGCGAAGAGAGTGCGGCGACGACCGAGGAGGAGAGTCCGACTGCGACGGCCGCCCAGGCCGCCCCATCAGCGAGCATGCCGCCCCTGGCCTCTGCAAAGTCGCTGCGGCTCTGGCCGTCGCGAGTCACAGACGGGGCCAACGGCCGCGTGGTCCAGATCGGAGCGTTCGGTAGCGTTCACCAAGCAAAGGTCGGCTGGGTGCGCATGGCGAGCGCCTACCCTGGCGTGAAGCGCCTCCCCGCGGTCGTGCGCGAGGCGCGCAATTCGCGCGGGCGCAAATTCTACCGGTTCCAGATCGGTACCACCTCGCAGGCGCATTCGGAGGTGCTTTGCCAGCGCATGCAGACCATCGACTTCAGCTGCGCGGTGGTGGGCTTGCCCTGGAAACCGAAGGGCGTCGAGCGTTGAGCGACCAACGCTACGACGATGGTCAACTGCCGTGGCTGCAAGCCGTCGAGGACGAGGACGAACCACGCGGCGTCTCGGCCCGGAAGATGCTCGCCGCCCTGCTAGTCATCCTGCTTGCCGGCGCCATCGTAGCCGGAACGTTCTTCTGGATGGGGCGGCGCGACCTGGCGTTCAACGGTCCGCCCGAGCTCATCCGGGCCGAACCCGGACCCTACAAAGTGAGGCCGGCTAATCCAGGCGGTCTGGACGTAGCGGGCGAAAGCGAAACCGCCTACGAAACCAGCGCCGGGGCTGACAATGACGCACAGCTCGATCTCAACGCCGTCGCGGAGAAACCGGTCACCAAGCCGCCCAAGGAGGCGCCGCCAGCAGCCTCGACACCGGCAGGGCCGACCCCGGCTGCGCCCACCAAGTCGGCGCCTCAGCCCGAGGCTATGCCGACCGGCGGATCAGGCAGCGTGATCCAGCTTGGGGCCTTCGCCAATCAGGCGCAGGCCGAACGCGCCTGGTCGGCCCTATCCGCGAGGTTCCCTGCAGTCGCAGCGATGAACAAGATGATCATCCCCTTTTCCGGCGGCATCCGGCTGCGCGCGGGCGCGGCTTCATCGGCCGACGCCAAACAGGCGTGCCAGCTGTTGAAGGCGGCCGGCGAGAATTGTTTCGTGGCGCGATAACGGATGCAGGCGGCGATCTTCGGTCTCGAGGGGCTCGAGCTGAACGGGGATGAACGATCCCTCTTTCGCGATGCCGACCCCGCTGGGTTCATCCTGTTCAAGCGCAACTGCGAGAATCAAGAGCAGATGTTGCGGCTCACGGATTCGCTGCGCGATCTGGCTGGTCGTCCGGATCTACCGATCCTCATCGACCAGGAAGGTGGCCGTGTCGCGCGAATGAAGCCGCCGGAATGGCCAGCATTTCCCGCCGCGGAGAATTTCGCGAGGCTTTACGAGGCGGCGCCCTCTTCGGCGATCGAGGCGACCCGTTCCAATGCCCGGGCGCTCGCGCTCATGCTGCGGTCGGTGGGCGTCAACGTCGATGCACTGCCGCTCCTCGACGTGCGACGGGAGGGCGCGAGCGACATCATCGGCGATCGCGCACTCGGTTCCGACCCAATGCAGGTGGCGGCGCTCGGCCGCGCGGTGCTCGACGGGCTCGTCTCGGCCGGCGTGGTGGGTATCGTGAAACACCTGCCGGGGCACGGCCGTGCCCTGGTCGATAGCCACAAGGAGCTGCCGGTGGTCACGGCCAGCGCCGACGAACTGGAAATCGACCTGGAGCCATTCGAGCGGCTGTCCTGGGCACCGATGGGGATGACCGCGCATGTCGTCTACACTGCTTGGGATCCGGATCGGCCGGCGAGTCTTTCGCCGATCGTGGTCCAGGAGATCATTCGCGGGCGCATCGGCTTCGATGGCTTCCTCATGAGCGACGATCTCGGCATGGAAGCCCTTGCCGGTGATTTTGCCAGCCGCGCCGCTGGCGTGGTCGCCGCGGGCTGCGACGCCGCGCTCCATTGTTCAGGCAAGATGGACGAGATGATCGCGGTCGCAGCCGCCGTACCGGCGTTGAGTGCAGATGGAGAAGCACGGCTGGCCCGGGCGATGGCGAGCACCATGGTCGAAGACGAAGGACCGGAGTTCGCCGACTCGATCGCCAAGCGCGACGCGCTATTGGCGCAGGTGTAGGCTGGCGCCGTGGAAAGCGACGCCGAGTTCGAGGGACGGCCGATCCGCCAGTCGGATGAGCTGACGCTCAGCCTCGATGGGTGGGAAGGGCCGCTCGACCTTCTCCTCAATCTGGCACGGGTGCAGAAAGTCGATCTCGCGCAAATCTCGATCCTGCAGCTGGTTGAGCAATACCTGACTTATCTCGCCGAAGCGCGAGCGCTGAAACTGGAGATCGCCGCTGATTATCTCGTGATGGCGGCCTGGCTCGCCTATCTCAAATCCTGCCTGTTGCTGCCGAAGGATCTTGAGGCCGACCCGAGCCCCGAGGAGATTGCGCTGCGCCTGCAGATGCGGCTGCAACGGCTCGACGCGATGCGCGAGGCGGGAGCGCGCCTGCTCGGCCGTGACCGGGTTGGCCGCGATGTCTTCCTGCGCGGAGCACCGGAAGGATTGCGCCTCGTCCGCAAAGCGGCGTGGCAATTGCGCGATTTCGACCTGTTCGCCGCCTACGGTGCGGTGCGGGCCAGGACCGCCCCGGCCATGCATGTCGTGCACGCCCGTTCGGTGATGACACTTGAGGAGGCGCTCGAGCGAGTCGGGCGCATGATCGGCATGGCGCTCGAGTGGACCTTCCTCGAGAATTTCCTGCCTTCGACCCAGGATCCGCAGTTCCGGCGGTCCTGCCTCGCGTCGAGCTTCCTTGCCATGCTCGAGCTTGCCCGGCTCGGGCGGCTGGAGTTCATTCAGGACGAACCATTCACGTCAATCAAGCTCAAGGCGGCGTGATGGACGAACTGGCGAGGGCCATTGAAGCGACCCTGTTCGCTTCGGCGTCACCACTCAGTGTCGACGAGATCAGCGAGCATGTCGGCGAGGGCGAAATCGAGATCGCGTTGGGCCAGCTCGCCGCTCAATATGAAGGGCGGGGAATCGAGCTGGTCGAGCGCGGCGGGCGCTGGCACTTCCAGACCGCTCCGGACCTGGCCCACTTGCTTCGCCGCACGCGCGAGGAGCCGCGCCGGTTATCCCGCGCGGCGACCGAGACACTAGCGATCATCGCCTACCACGAGCCGGTCAGCCGTGCCGAGATCGAGGGAATCCGCGGCGTACAGATCTCTAAGGGTACACTCGACGTGTTGATGGATGCCGGCTGGGTCCGCCCCGCGGGGCGGCGTGAAGGACCGGGGCGGCCGTTGCTTTATGCGACCACACAGGAGTTCCTCACCCACTTCGGCCTGACCTCCCGACGGGATCTGCCCGGAATCGACGACTTGAAAGCCGCCGGCCTGCTCGATCCCCTCGATGAAGCCGTCTTCCAGCTTCAGCTGGAAAGCGAGGGCGAGGAAGACTAGATACCGCGCCAGAGGAGTTTCTCATGGGCGGTTTCAGCATTTGGCACATTCTGATCTTCGCGGTGCTCGTTCTGCTCTTGTTCGGCGGCAACCGCTTTTCGTCCATGATGGGCGACGTCGCCAAGGGCCTCAAAAGCTTCAAGCAGGGAATGGCCGACGACGAGGACGAAAAACGCAAGCGCTACGAAGAGCAGCGCCGAGCCGAACAGCGCCAGTTGCCGCGCGAACAGGAACCGATCGACGTCGCTTCGCGACCGGTCGAGCCCTCCGCGTCTCCGCCGCGAGACGACGAAGCGCGCTAAGTATTAGAGAGCCGGCATGTTCGGCGTCGATTCCACCGAGCTCGCGGTCGTCGCGATCCTCGCACTGATCTTCATCGGTCCTAAGGATCTGCCCAAGGTGATGCGCACCGTCGGCTATTGGGTCGGCCGCGTGCGCGGCATGGCGCGCCACTTCACCGCCGGGATTGAGAATATGGTTCGCGAGGCCGAACTCGAGGAGATGGAGAAGAAGTGGCAGGAGGAGAATGAGCGGATCATGCGTTTGCACCCCGCCAACCCCTCCGATCGCGAAACAGGTGTGCCGGACGAAATGCCGCCGATCGCCAATACTGAATCTTCGGAAGAGGGCGTCCCCCCTGAGAAGCGGCCGTTGCCGTGAAGGACATCGACGAGACCAAGCAGCCGCTGCTCGAACATTTGGTCGAGCTCAGGCGCAGACTGCTGTGGTGTTTGGCGACTCTGGTCGTCACCTTCTTTATCTGCTTTGCCTTCGCGAAGGACATTTTCGCGATCCTCGTGCAGCCGTTGCTGAAGGCGGGGCAGGGCAAACTCATTTACACGGATATTTTCGAGGCATTCTTCACGCAAGTGAAGGTCGCGCTCTTCGCCGCGATCATGCTGAGCTTTCCAGTGGTCGCGGCACAGCTGTGGCAGTTCGTTGCGCCCGGTCTCTACGCCAAGGAGAAGAATGCGTTTCTGCCGTTTCTCCTAATGACCCCGATCTTTTTCGGGGCCGGCGCGAGCTTTGCCTACTTCGTCGCCATGCCTTGGGCCCTGCATTTCCTCCTGAGCTACCAAGGCAATATTGGCGGGATCAACCAAGAAGCGCTTCCCGGGGTCGGCAATTATCTAACATTCTGCACGCGCTTCATTTTCGGTTTCGGCGCCGCCTTTCTCCTCCCCATTCTTTTGATGATCCTCGAGCGAGCGGGGTTGGTCACTCGTGAGCAGCTCGCCAAGTCGCGCCGCTATGCCGTGGTTGGAGCGGCAGCCGTGGCGGCGGTGCTGACACCACCCGACGTCGTGTCGATGCTGATGCTGCTTGTGCCACTCTATGGCCTGTACGAGTTCGCCATCCTGGCGATCCGAATCACCCACTGGCGCGCGGCGCGCAAAGCGGCTCGATCAAAGAGTGATGGTTCGGAGGGCCAGACGGAAGAGGGCCCGGAAGCGCCACCGGGGGGGGGGAGGGTTGGCGGTTCCGGGCCCATTTAAGCGGATAGCGAGAGCGGGGGGGCAAAAGGTCACTATCCGAGGTGCACAAGGCCCCTTCTTTGGCAACAGTTCCGATGCCTCCCAACATTTTTTTGGTTGAGCGCGTAACGATCCAGCCTGCCGCTAGATTGGCGGAAAAACGGGCAAATCGACGCTGTAGCGGCCTAATTTCCGTTCCAAATTGGAACGCAATTGCTTGGCGAGGCCGCTGACGATCCGCTCGAACTGAGCCTTCTCGGGCTGATCGGCCTCGTGGGGCACGAGCACGCGGTTGGCGAGCAACAATCGGGCGGTGAGTTCGCTGGTTCGCCGCAATGAAATTTCGATCGGTTCCAGCGGGCAGCGGAGCATCGCATATTCGACGATCTCGGTGATGAGGAACGCGACCGCCACGGCCACGTCC
>JBKPON010000157.1:0-8301 GCA_046733135.1 Pseudomonadota bacterium
GGTTCATGATTACGCGGACCAGCCAGCCGGCAAGCGGCGCGATGCTGATCTCGGAGATGAAGGAGTTTGCGAGCTTTCCCAAGGCTACGCAGCGCTACATCCGCCGGTCGCTCGATGTGGCTTATGGTCGCCGCGACGCGATTGAATGTTGGGCCCGCGACGAAGGGGAGGCTGCGTCGATCCGCGCCCAGGCCCGCCTTTACAAGCAACTCGACCACCTCCGGCTGCAGGTGCCGGACGATAGCGGCCTCGACATGATTGAGCCGTTCATCGGCATGCTCATCACCATTTCCGCCTTCGACCTCGGCCAGGATCGGTTGCCGAATTTCGCTGCTTATCGCTTTTTGTACGAGCGGCTGATTGGCGCGGCCTCGCGCCCGTGGCTGCCGTCGGCCTTCTGCGCCGCCGCGGCATTGCCGCACTTGCATCCGGATCGCCGCCGCATTCTGCTCCAGTCGATCAGCGAGAGCGCGGCGACTGCTCCAGGCTGGTCCAGCCGCGAGCCGGTGTTTTGGCCGGAGTGGGTCGAAAAGGTCGATTTGAAGACTGCGGCCTAAGCTTCAGCATATCAATGCAGCTCGTCACTCTTCGCTTGTCGTGAGCGAAGTCGAAGGGCGCTGGCGATCGATCGAGCATCACTCCCTTCGACTAAGGTCCTGCGGAGCTTCGCTCTCGACGAACGGATTCTTTAAATTTCGCCGGAACTGAGGGAAAGATTTTCGCCAACTGCCTGAGGCTGTCCGCGGCATCTATGTGGTGCACGAAGACGACGCCGTGGGCCTCGTAGGCATCGCGGTGCTTCTCCCGATCGTCGACCAGTACGTCGCCGGAATGCATATGCTTGTGTTTATCGCGCGCCAAGCAGGTGATGACGGGCACGCCCGGGAAATGCTCGGCCGCCCATCCCACTTTCTGCGGCGCCGCCCACGGACCAATCGGGAGGCCGGTCAGAATGGTCGGCTTGAGATGCTTGACCGCGTCGAACAGAATCCGGGCGTCAGGCATCTCCGGAAGAGAGCCATAGAAGTTCTTCGCTTTGGCGAGACGTTTCCAGAATGCGCTCCGGCCATGCTTTGCGATATACTCCTTCGGCCTCATCCCGAGCAGCCGCCGGCAACCCTGATCGAAGTCAGCGAGCACACCGTCCGCGTCCAGAAACAGGCGCGGTGCGGCCATCAGAAGCGTGCCGGGCGCAACTCGATCGGGATCGGATCAGAAAGCCTTTCCCAGCCACGGTCGCGAAGAACGTCATTGCTCTCGACCGCCCGCCGACCGGCCCCGAGCGACCAGGTGATATGGTAGGTCGAGCCGTCAGGCCGGTCCGTCGTGCCATCGATCTCGACCACGAGGCACTCGAGACTTACGTGATCGTCGGCACGGCCCACGATCCGCGCCGCGACCGTCGGCGGCAATGGGGTCTGCGGCGTGGCGCCGGAGTGCAGCGTGACATGGTCGGCGTCGGTGTTCTCGTACTGGGGCGGGAACGTCTCAAGAAGGCGCGCTCGCTCGTGGAGCGGCAGCTTCCATCCGGCTACGGTTCCAGGTTTGGCCATGGGGGTGTCGACGCGGGAGAAGGTGATCAGTTCCGATCCGCGAGCCGATCGACGAGGCCTTGGGCAAAGTCGATTAGCGTGTCGTCGCGCGCGCCCATGATCACGATACGATCGCCGTCCTGGGCTTCGGCGAGGAGCGCCTCGCCGATCGCTGCCCGATCGGGAATGTGTTTGGCGTGGCGTTCGCGCCTATTCACCTGCTCGGCGAGCCAATCGGAGCCGCGCGCCCGCTCCACCGTCCCGCCCTGGTAGACGGGGTCGGGCAGGTAGAGCCGGTCGTCCGGCGCCATGCCGCCGGCGAAACTCTCCGCCAATTCCTCGCCCATCTTGGCAAGCGGACCATAGCCGTGCGGCTGGAACATCAGCAGCAGCCTCCCCGGATGCGCCCGCAGCGTGGCGAGGGTCGCATCGATCTTGTCTGGATTATGAGCGAAATCGTCGATCACCGTGACTCCGCCCTCGGCGCCGACCAGCTCAAGCCGGCGGCGGAGCCCTTCGAACCGCGCGAGCGAGCGCACCGCATCCTCGAGCCTGACGCCCAGCGCACGCGTAGCGGCGATCGCCGCGAGTGCGTTCGACGCATTGTGCCGTCCGGGCACCTGAAGTTGAACATCATGCCGCTCGCCTTCGGCCTCCAACGCGAAGGTCACACCGCCCGGCTGCAATTGCAGGTCCTTGCCCATGAAGTCCGCGCCCGGGCTGTCGAAGCCGTAACCGATCACCTTGTCACCAGGCACGGCTTCTGAAAGCGCCCGAGTCTCCGGATCGTCGAGGTTGAGGACGGCCTTACGCGAAGCGTTGAGGAAGTGCGCGAACAACTGCCGCAGCTCGACCAGCTCCTTGTGGTCGAGGCTGATATTGGTGAGCAGGGCAATCTCGGGCCGGTAAAGCGCGATCGATCCATCGCTCTCGTCGACCTCGCTGACGAACAGCTCGGGATCGCCGACCAGGGCACTGGCGAACGGCGCCGAGGGGGTGACGAAATTCTTCATCACCGCGCCATTCATCACCGTCGGCTGGCGGTGGCAGGCGTGGAGGATCCATCCGATCATCCCGGTGACGGTGGATTTGCCGCTGGTCCCGCCGACTCCGACGCTCCGCTGCGCATCGTTGAGGAGCTTGGCGAGGAATTGCGGGCGGGTGAGATGCGGGAGCCGCAGCTCGCGGGCTCGAACGACGTCCGGTACCGTATCTTCGACGGCGGCTGAGGTGACCAGCGTCATTTCCGCCTGCAACCCCGAACCATCCTGCGGGAAGAGCTGGATTCCGAGCGAGCGCAGATAGTCGAACTTATGCGGCGTCCGCCCAGCGTCGAGCGAGCGGTCCGACCCAGCGACCTTGGCGCCGCCAGCGCGCACGATGCTCGCCAGCGGCAGCATTCCGCTGCCACCGATGCCGCTGAAGAATACGGGAGAATGAATCATCGGCGCGCCCTATTGGCGAGCGGCGCAAATGGCTAGTGGCGGGTTCGAATCTCCTCCCCCGGATTTCCGGGGGAGGGGGACCAGGGAAGCTGCTGGAGGGGTTTTATCATTGCACTAAAGGACCCCTCCACCGCACTTCGTGCGGTCCCCTCCCCTGCAAAAGCAGGGGAGGAAAGGGTCACCGCACTTGCCTCAAAATCGAGGGGAGGAAAATCACTTGCACGCGCCTCCGTCCGGCCAACCGCTCCAACCGGGGCCGCGCACGAAGCGACCCGGCTTGGCGCCGGTGTGCTCGCCATCCTTCAACACCTGCACGCCATTGACGAAAACGTCGCGAACGCCGGTCGAGAGCTGCTGCGGTTTCTCGAACGTCGCATGGTCCTGGATGGTAGCGGGATCGAACACCACCACGTCGGCATAATAGCCAGGCTGGAGCACGCCCCGTCCTTTGATTCCGAGGTTGGTCGCCGGAAGGGCCGTCAGGCGACGGATCGCGTCGGGGAGCTTTGCAGCCCCCTCGTCGCGGACATAGTGCCCAAGGAACCGCGAGAAATTGCCATAGGCGCGGGGGTGGTTGCTAGATTTGAGGAACACACCCTCGGGCGCTTCTGAGTCCGCGTCCGAACCGAAGCTGACCCACGGGAGCGCGACCTGCCGCTTCACGTTATTCTCGTCCATCAGAAAGTAGACGGTACCCACCCGGCTCCCGTCCTCGATGACCAGGTCCATTGCTGTCTCTTCCGGACTCTTGCCGCGCATCTTCGCGACCTCGCCGAGCGTTTTGCCGGTGAGCGGCTTCAGCTTCGGATTCTTGAAGCTGATCAACAGCACTTTGTCCGGACTTCCGGCGAGCAGCAGCAGGTTTTCCCAATCCTTCGAAGGCGTGCGCATTTCCTCGACCAGCCGAGCCCGCGTGGCCGGATCTTTTAGCCGCTTGATCCAGGTTTCCAGTCCGCCGGACTGAACCCAGGTGGGCATAGCGGCGTCCAGACCTGTCGCTCCCGCGGTGTAAGTATACATGTCGGCGGTGATCCGCTGGCCGTTGGCCCGCGCCGCGTTCACCTTTGCGATCACCTGGTCCATCTTATCCCAATTCGGCTTGCCCGCTGCCTTGAGGTGATAGATTTCAGCCGGCGCCCCGGCTTCGCGGCTAATCGTGATTAACTCGTCCACAGCCTCGAGCAGCTTGTCGCCCTCGGAGCGCATGTGGCTGATGTACATCCCGCCGCACTTCGCCGCTTCATTGGTGATCGCGACCAGCTCGGGCGTTTCCGCATAGGTCGCGGGCGCATAAATGAGCGACGAGCCGACGCCGAGCGCGCCTTCCTTCATCGCCTCTCGCACTAATGCGCGCATGCGATCCAGTTGCGCCGGCGTCGGGGCGACGTCCTTTTCGCCCAGTTCGTGGACGCGCACGGTGGTCGCTCCGACAAAGGAAGCGACGTTGGGGGTGATGCCCTTGCGCTGGATGAATTCAAGATACTGGCCGAGCGTCGTCCAACTGATCGGATATTTGATGTCGGTTTGGCGCTGAAGGTTCAATCGTTTCATCTGCGGCGTGAGCGGTCCCATGGAATCGCCTTCGCCGAAAACTTCCAGAGTGACTCCCTGGGCCGTGTCGCTCAGTCCTCGGCCGTCGGCGATCAAACTTTCGACGGCCCAGCTGAGCATGTTGATGAAGCCGGGCGATACCGCCTTGCCGGAAGCGTCCACCGTACGGAGCGCGCGCCCGGGAGCATGGGGCCCTACGTAGACGATCCTGTCTCCCTTGATCGCGACGTCGCCAGCAAAAGGCTCGCCGCCAGAGCCGTCATAGATCGTCCCGCCGCTGATCAGCAGGGTGTAATCCGTTTCCGCTTTCGTGGGTGCCGTTGCTGCCGAACTCGCGAGAATGGAGGCAAGCGCCACCGTCAGGACGAAATGTCTCTTCATGAATCCCCTCTCCACAAGAGGCGGGTACCTGCCCTATTCGAGAAGAGGGCGCCACTGCTATTGAGGACGAGATGAAAATCGCGGTGGTCGCACCAAGCTGCCCGTTGAAGCCCGAAGCCGCCGAGGCGGTGCGGGCGATCGTCGACGCGCGTGGCGACTGCGATCTCTTCATTCATCCGCAATGCTTTCTGTCCGAGGGACACTTTGCAGGACCCGACGATGCTCGGTTCGAGGCCCTGATGGAAGTCATGGCCGACAATTCAGTGGATTCTGTCTGGTTTGCGCGCGGCGGCTATGGATCGAACCGAATTGCCGAGGCGGTCTTGGCCGAAATTCCCGAGGCCGCGCGGACGAAGACGTACATGGGTTATAGCGACGCCGGCTTCCTGCTCGCCGGCTTCCACCGGGCGGGTCTCGACGTCGCTTGGGGGCCCATGCCGCAGGACGTGGTTCGCAAGGACGGCGCGACTGCGATCGACCGAGCGTTGGATTGGCTCGTGCACCGCGACTCAGCGACCCTCGACCCGGATCTCCAAGCCCCGGCGATGGCCTTCAATCTTACCGTTCTCTCCAATTTGCTCGGAACTCCGCTCGAACCGGACTTCTCGGGCGTCGACTTGATGATCGAGGACGTGAGTGAGCAGCTCTATCGTATCGACCGCACCATGTTCCACATCACGGCCAGCGGCAACATCCGGAAGGTCTTGAGAATTCGTCTCGGCCGCGTCGGAGATATACTTGAAAACGATCCGGAATTCGCACTGGATGAAGAGTCGATAGTCGGCGAATGGTGCGCCCGCGCGGGCATAGCGTACGGCGGCCGCGCGGACATCGGGCATGATGCAGCGAACCGAGTGGTCCCGTTTGGCACGAAAATTCGCTAATTCCTCTCTGCAAATGCCATTGCAATGAAGCGAGCTTTGCGCTCTATCGAGACAGGAACAACAGGAGGGCCATGATGGCACAAGGCAGTCGTAAGGCAGGGGGCGGACTGGCTCGCCCGGTGACCCCGTCAGCGGATTTGGCGAAGATTACGGGAAGCGCGCCGCTCCCGCGCAGCCAAGTCGTTTCGAAGGTGTGGGATCATATTCGCAAGAACAACCTGCAAAACCCGCAAAATAAACGTGAAATCATGGCCGACGCGACGCTGAAGCCGATCTTTGGGGGCAAGGACCGGGTCAGCATGTTCGAGATGAACAAGCATTTGTCGAACCACCTGAAGTAAGTTCAGAAGGTTTTGGACGAGAAAGGGGATCCGCTTCGGCGGGTCCCTTTTTTCATGTGACCAACTGGCGACTCGGGCGGCTCGATCAGCCGCGCCAGAGCCCGTCAAGCTTCTCCTGCGTCACCGGATAGCCGAGGTGGTCAGGAATGGTGATGAATTGCTCACCCTCCTTTTCTTCGACCCAGGGGGTGATGGGCTCGATCGGGTGCGCGAGAGCGTCCGCTCGGATTTCCTCGAACGACTTATGTTGCGCGAGCCGCTCGAGGACGCGCCGAGTGGGAAAGATCAGCCGCGCTTCTCCGTCGCGCTCGCGCTCCAAAACTTCGCTGGCGCAAATCCACGCGGCACCCGCGCATTCGCCCTCGATGGCGTTCGGCCGCCATTCACCCTGCGGGCACTCAACGATGAAAAACATCGTATCGAAGCGGCGGACCGCATGAAACTTCGGCACCCATCGCGTGAATGGGATCAGGGCCGCGGGATCGAGCTCCACTCCGGACTGCTCGAGCACGTGCGCGAAATTTTCGCCCTGAACGAGAGCAGCCTGGAAATCCAGCCAATGCTCGGCCCTCGGGGGCGAGGCGAGCGCCGCCGGAACTGCGGTTTCCTCGACCGTCTCCCGGATCGCCGCAATTCGCGCCGCTCCATCCTCGCTGAGGCGGAGGCGCAACGCCAGGTCACGGTCCTCGCCATCGATCCGTCCACCCGGAAAGACCAATGCGCCAGCGGCAAAGGACATGGCCTGGCCGCGCTCGACCATCAGCAATTCCGGCGCTCTGTCTCTTCGGTCGCGAACGACGATCAAGGTCGCTGCCGGAATTGCCTGATCGTGCATGCGATTTGCCTAGGCGCGCGCGACGTAAAGAAAAAGGCGCCCGATCAGAGCCGATGCCCGTTTCCGCTCCAAGTGCGGATTACATCCCGCTGACGTTCTGTTCGTCCTCGTCGCTGGGGTTCGTGGCTTCGTCGGCCGCCGCATTCTGGTCGTGCAGCTGCTGCTGCTGCGCCCCAAGCGCTGCCGCTTCGGCATTGGCAGCATCGAGCGCGGCTTGATTGGCTTGCTCGTCGAGGGCTTCGGCGTTGGGTTGATTCAACTCCGCGTTCTCAACCGTGTCCTGGTTGTTTCCGCCGCAGGCGGAAAGCGCGAGCGCGGCTGCGCCGGTCAATCCAAAAGCCATTCTTTTCATGGGTTTCCGTCCCCGATGCGAGCAAGAGAGGAGCAGCAATAACAGGAAGGCGAGGCGTCTTTCCAGAGGCTTTTGTCATTTATGTAACAGTCGGGAAAACCCAGTTTCTTGAGGTTGCGAGGCAAATTCCCTATCTTAACCTCGCCGGGCAACCGGCTATGTCGGTAGACTGTTGGGTGGAATAAACACTTCGGACCCGGGGGGCAGTACCCCGGCGCCTCCACCACCAACCGCCAGCGCGAACCAGGTTCGGCGGTTGCTGATGGGGGCGAAATAGGATCGACGAGTGCAATAAAGGCCCAATTGCCGATCGGTATGAGACCACCGTGACGGCTCATTCACACAAGTGCCAACGATAACGAGGCGCTCGCTATTGCTGCCTAACTGACGCCCTTACGGGTTTAAGTTAGGTGCCATAAGCGCGGTCGGACCCCACCGGGCAACAGAAGGGGATTCCAGCGGCACGGGGGACGCCGGGCAACAGAAGTCCCCCACCTCCTTCCGACCTCCACAGCTTTGCGCTACGCTGCTGAAAGGGGGTTCAATGCACCATTGGATCAAGCGTCTGTTTCCGATCGCGGCGCCGCTGCTGCTCACGGCCTGCCTCTGGGGACCGGGCAAATTCGCCTCGAACCTGACGCTCAACCGGAACGGCAGCTTCGTGCTCGATTATCGCGGCGAGATCGTTCTGCAATTGCCTCCCGACGTTAAGACCGAAGCTTGGCGAGACGACATGGCGTCTTGCTCCAAAACGGGCGCCGACGGGGAGACGCAGCAGACGCCCTGCACTCCGGCAGATATCGCCTCGCAAAAAGCCGATTACGAAAAGAACATGGCGAGTAAGCGCAAAGATAATGAGGGGATGGCGAAGGCCTTCGGGCTGCCCGGCCTGGACGACGAGTCCAATCGCGCTTTCGCCGCCAAGCTCATGAAATATGCCGGTTGGCGCTCGGTCACGTATCGCGGCAACGGCGTATTCG
>JBKPON010000158.1:0-4001 GCA_046733135.1 Pseudomonadota bacterium
CCCCATGGCCGCTCAATACAGCTTTGTGATGAAAGGCCTGACCAAGGCCTTTCCGGGCCAGAAGCCCATCCTCAACGACATCCACCTGCAATTCTACCCGGACGCCAAGATCGGCATCGTCGGGCCGAACGGCTCGGGCAAATCAACGCTGATGAAGATCATGGGCGGCCGGGACTCCGAGTTCCAAGGCGAGGCGTGGCCGGGGGAGGGGACCACCGTCGGCTATCTCGAGCAGGAGCCGCAGCTCGACTCGACGAAGACGGTTCGGGAGAATGTTATGGACGGCGTGCGCCCCGTCGCCGACATGCTCGAGCGGTTCAACGCCATCTCCGCGCAAATGGCCGACCCCGGCGACGATTTCGACGCGCTGATGGCGGAGATGGGCGAGCTCCAAGAGAAGATCGATGCAGTCGATGGATGGACGCTCGACAATCAGCTTGAAATTGCGATGGACGCCCTTCGTTGTCCGCCCGGGGACAGCTCTGTCGCCAACCTCTCCGGCGGCGAGAAACGGCGCGTGGCACTCACTCGGCTGCTGCTCGAAAAGCCCAACATCCTGCTCCTGGACGAGCCGACCAACCACCTCGACGCCGAGAGCGTCCAGTGGCTGGAAAAGCATCTGATCGACTATCCCGGCAACGTGATCCTCGTCACTCACGATCGCTACTTCCTCGACAATGTCGTGAAGTGGGTCTTGGAGCTCGATCGAGGCCGATATTACGTCTATGAATCCAATTATTCCGGATATTTGGAGAAAAAGGCTAAGAGACTAGAGCAGGAAGAGCGCGAGGACGCCGGCCGGCAGAAAGCGATCTCCGACGAGCTCGAATGGATCCGCCGCAGCCCCAAGGCGCGACAGGCCAAGTCCAAGGCGCGGATCAAGGCCTTCGACGAGCTGGTCGAGGCGCAGGAGAAGCGCACGCCGGGCAAGGCGCAGATCCTGATCCAGGTGCCCGAGCGCCTCGGCGGGAAGGTGATCGAGGCCAAGGGGTTGACCAAGGCCTATGGCGACAAGCTCCTGTTCGAGAACCTGTCGTTCAGCCTGCCGCCCGGCGGCATCGTCGGCGTGATCGGTCCCAACGGCGCGGGCAAGACCACCTTGTTCAAGCTGATCACCGGGCAGGAACATCCGGACTCAGGGGAGATCGACGTCGGGCCGACGGTCCACCTTGGCTATGTCGACCAGAGCCGTGACGCACTCGATGCGAAGAAGAACGTCTGGGAGGAGATTTCGGACGGGCTCGATCTGTTCAAGATCGGGAAGAATGACGTTAACACCCGCGCCTATGTCGGGGCGTTCAACTTCCGCGGGCCCGACCAGCAGAAGAAGGTGGGGCAGCTTTCAGGCGGTGAGCGCAATCGCGTCCACCTCGCCAAGATGCTCAAGGAAGGCGGTAACGTCCTGCTCCTCGACGAGCCGACCAATGACCTCGACGTCGAGACGCTGCGCGCGCTCGAGGAGGCGCTGGAGAATTTCGCCGGCTGCGCCGTGGTCATCAGCCACGACCGCTTCTTTCTCGACCGCCTGGCGACCCACATTCTCGCCTTCGAGGGCGACAGCAGCGTCGAATGGTTCGAGGGCAATTTCGAAGCGTATGAAGAAGACAAGATCCGCCGGCTCGGTGAGGAGGCCACGCGGCCCCACCGCATGACGTACCGGAAACTGACGAGGTGATTTCGGCATGACGAAAGAATGATCGTCACCGCCCCTCTGTGGCCATGGAGCGGCGGGAGCTGGCATTTCATCACCGTGCCCGAGGAAGAGGCGATCGAAATCCGAGCGCACAGCTTGTTGAACCGGGGCGGCTTCGGCTCGGTGAAAGTCGAAGCGACCATCGATGACGTCACTTGGCGGACGTCGGTCTTCCCCCAGAAGAGTGGCGGCTACCTGCTTCCGGTCAAGGCCGATGTGCGGCGCAAGGTTGAAATCGCAGCCGGTGACGAGGTGACGGTGAAGCTGAAGCTGCTCTAGCCGTCGTTGTCCGCGCGGAGCTCGGCGGCGGTGCGCTCGTAGCCTTCAGCCATTCGCGAGAGCACGGTCGAAGTCTCGCGGTTATACGTGACGCCAGCCAGACGGCGGCAACGGTTCGCGTGATCGACGAGCGTCGCGGTCTGCTCCTCGGTCACGTCAATCAACATGTTTACGGCCCCCGTGAAGGAGCCGTCATCGTCGAACAGCGGCGTGGGATAGGGGCGGAAAGCGAGACGCGTCCCGTTCGGACGCTCGGCGATGGCGACCTGGTCGCGGATGCTGCGCCGTTGCCGGATCGCGTGCGCCATGGGGCATTCGTCATGAGGAATCGGTTCGCCGGTCGTGGTGTAAAGGTGCCACGTGATGCACCATCGGTCGCGCCCCGGTCGGGGTTCGCGGCCCGCAAAGTCAACGCAGGGGCGGTTGGAGTAGGTCAGGCCGCCTTGCGCATCGGTGACGTAGATCGGCACCGGCAGCTGATCCAGCGTCGCCCGCCAATCTGGGGACGTGTTGAGCGCATTCAGCGCGGTAGCGAGGAATTCCTCGGGGTTTTGGCTGGCCAGCATGTGCAAGAAAATCTAATCCGCGTTTCCGCCTGAACCGCTCGCTGAAGAGGCAGTTCCGCGTCCGGATGGAAATGGGCGCACTGTGTCGGCGAAACAACAGTATCGAATCAGCGCAGCCGTTTCACCAGCAGACGACCGTCCTCGCCGTTCTTCACTTCGAAATTGGGAACCGCCTTGATGAGGTCGGAAAGGCGAGTGAACCCGTAATTGCGGGCGGCGAAGCTCGACACGGCCTTGGCGCGCTGACCCAGTTCAGAGAGCGGAGTGTAGCCTTCCTCGTCACGTTTCGACGCCTTGTAGGCGGACCCGAGCACCTGCAGCAGTTCGTGATCGACCGGGCGTTGCCCTTTGCCTGGCTCGGGCTGCTCGAGCTGTTCCTCCTCGTCGAGGGCAAGGGCGCCGACGTCGAAGAACCGCGTGCAGGCCTGCTGGAAAGAGAGGGGCGTCTTGGCTGTCCCGAAACCATAGACAGGCAGCCCGTCCTCCCGGATACGCTGGGCGAGAGGCAGGAAATCGCTGTCCGACGACATGATCCCGAAGCCGTCGACATTGCCGCGATAAAGCAGGTCCATCGCGTCGATGGTCATGCGCATGTCGGTCGCGCTCTTGCCTTTCACCACGTCGAACTGCTGCATCGGGATGATCGAGTGGGCGCCGGTCAAATTACCCCAGCCCTTGAGGCTGGCCTTGGCCCAATTGCCGTAAGCCCGGCGAATGTTGATCGTGCCGAGCTCGCCCAGCACCAGCAGGACGTCGTCGAGGTGCTCGGGTGAGGCGTTATCGGCATCGATCAGCAGGGCAATATTGGCTTCCTGTTCCACCACGCGCTCCCGCATCGCGACTCCTTTTCAAACTTCTTACCGCAGTGTCGCGGAATGACCACCGTTGAGCGCGCCCTTGATCGAGTACATGAACGGTACATGATCGGTGCGGGAACGAAATGTCCTCTCGCGCACTGATAAACCCGCACAGGGGGCGAGTTGAGCAAGGGAAGGGATGAGACGATGAGGAAGGTAGGACTTGCTGCGGTCATTGCCGCGAGCATGGCTGCGGCCGGCTGCGCTTACGGTCCGGGCTATGACCCGTACGGCTACAACAACGGCTATAACAGCGGTTATAACAATGGCTATTACGATCAATATGGCCGGTGGCACGACAACCGGGCCGGCAACGTCGTGGGAGGCGCCGTGGGCGGCGCTGTCGCAGGCGGTATCGCGGGCGCGGTCATCCCCGGCCTGAGCGTCGGCGAAGGCGCGCTTGCCGGCGCGGTTCTCGGCGGAGTTCTCGGTGCTGTCGTCAACGGCCGCCAATATTATCGCGATACTCGCGGCTATTGCTATTACGTCGACCAGAATGGTCAGCCGCATTACAGCTACGACGTTCGTTGCTAAGTAGCTGAAATTCAAACATTTTGGACCTGCTAGACGGGGCGGAAATCACCTTCCGCCTCGTCGAGCAGGTAC
>JBKPON010000159.1:0-3383 GCA_046733135.1 Pseudomonadota bacterium
CAGATGTGTATAAGAGACAGGACCATCACCGCCACTTCCGGGTGCAGCGCGATCTTCACCTCGTGCACGCCAATGGCCTTGATCGGGCGATCGAGCACGACCTGACTTTTGCTGACCTTGGCGCCCACGGCCTCGAGCGCCTCGACGATATCCCGGGCCGAGACCGAGCCGTAGAGCTGTCCGGTGTTCGACGCCTGGCGGATCAGCTGAACCGTCTTGCCGTCGACGCCCTTCGCGCCTTTTTCCGCTTCCGAACGGCGATTGGCATTTTCTTCCTCGATCCGTGCGCGGTTCGTTTCGAACAGCTTGCGGTTGGCCTCGTTGGCGCGGAGCGCCTTCTTGCGCGGGAGAAGGAAATTGCGGGCAAAGCCGTCCTTCACCTTCACCACGTCGCCGATGACGCCGAGCTTCTCGACGCGCTCAAGCAGAATGACTTCCATCTCAAGCGGCTCCTTATTTCACGATGTAGGGAAGCAGGCCCAGGTGGCGCGAGCGCTTGATCGCCTTGGCCAATTCGCGCTGCTTCTTCGACGAGACCGCGGTGATTCGCGAGGGCACGATCTTGCCGCGCTCGGAGACGAAGCCCTGCAACAGGCGCACGTCCTTATAATCGATCTTGGGCGCGTCCTTGCCGGAGAAGGGGCAGGACTTGCGGCGCCGGAAAAATGCGCGAGCCATTACTCGACCTCCTCTTCACGGCGGAAATCCGGACGATCGCCGCGTTCGCCGCGTGCCCGCTCCTTATCGCCGCGGCGCATCATCGCCGACGGACCCTTTTCGTGTTCGTCGACCTTGATGGTGAGGAAACGGATGATGTCCTCGTTGATGTTCGACTGGCGTTCGAGCTCGGCGATCGCCGGTGGAGGCGAGTCGATGTCGAGCATCACGTAATGCGCCTTGCGATTCTTCGCGATGCGATAGGCGAGGCTTCTGAGACCCCAGGTCTCGGTCTTGGCGATCTTCCCGCCATTGTCTTCGATGATTTTGGTGGCGTTTTCCGCGAGCGCATCGACCTGGGCCTGAGCCAGGTCCTGGCGCGCGAGGAAAACATGCTCATAGAGCGGCATGTTTCTTCGTCTCTCTTTTGGCCGATCGCTGACGGGCCCCAGTGGCACGCCCCTCCGGCTGTCTTCCAAAAACTACAGGCGCGAAGCGAAGCCTCGCGCCAGCGCGGCGCCTATGGCGGAAACAGCCCTGAAAGGCAAGGCGGGAACCCTAGCTCAGCTTGGCGATCAGCTTATCGAACCGTGGGTTGCCGTGCAGGGGTGCGAGATCATTGTCCTGAAGCAGCCATTCCTTATCGCCCCGGCCGGTCGCAACCGCGCGCTCGAGCAGGTCGAGCGCTTGTTCGGGCTTTTGATTGAGCACCGCAGCGCAGGCGAGGGTGGCGAGATTTCCGTAATCGTCCGGCCGCAACGAGAGCGCTCTTGCAACGAAGCCATCCGCCTCGTCGCTCCGGCCGAGCAGCGCGAGCACGCCGGCGCCGTGACCCAGAGCGCGGACATCGTCCGGGTTCAGCTGCAGATGCTGCTCGATCGCCGCCCAAGAGCGCTTCAGCGCCGACTGTTCGCCGGCCTTGTCGGCCAGCGCCTGATATTCCTGGAGCGTGTAGACGATGTAGCGATAGTCATCGGGCGCGAGCTCAAATGCGCGCTCATAATGTTGGATCGCCTCGCGCTTCTCGCCCTCGAGCACAAGGAAGCGCGCGAAGCGATAATGCACCGTCGGATCATCGGGACTAAGGTCGATCGCCTTCTCATATGCGGCTCGGGCACCCGACTGGTGCGCGGCCCGAAGCGCGGCCCCATGGGAGACATGGGCTTCGGCCAGCCTGGGCGCCAAGGCGATCGCCCGTTCGGCAGCCTGCATTGCTTCCTGCTGCGCCGCCTTCCAGCCGGAAAGGCGCGAGCGAGCAATGTCGACGAGCACGTCTGCCAGACCCGCATAGGCGAGTGCGAATTCAGGATCGCGCCGGGTCGCCTCCCGAAAGAGTTCCGCGGCGCTGCGGCGTTCGGACTCGAGCTCCTTGCGCACGAGCTGCCTCGCGCGGAGGAACAGATCATAGGCAGTGGCGTCGGCCGTCCCGCCCATGCTGAAGTTTCCTTTGCCCTTTCCCAGCTTCACGCCAAGCGCATCGACGACCGAGCGTGCGATCTCGTCCTGGACCGCGAAGGCGTCAGCCAGATCGCGATCGAAAGTCTCGGCCCACAAGGTGAATCCGGAGCCAGTCTCGATCAGTCGAACCGCGATCCGCGCATGACCATTGGCGCGGCGAACGCTGCCTTCAAGAAAACTCGCCACCCCCACGATTTGCGCGATCCGCCGAGCGCCGAGCGACTGATCGGCATCGACGACTGCCGCAGGAGACGCGACCCGCAAGCCGGGCAGCCGCGCCAGGTTCATGACGATCTCTTCGGCGATCCCTTCGCAGAAATAGCCCTGGTCGCGGCTCGCGCTGAGATCTCGGAACGGAACCACCGCCAGCGACGCTTTCTGATCGTGCCGGTCCGCGGGCGCGACGACAGGCGCGGGTCCCTCAACGAGCGCGTCGATGCTCTCGAGGATCTTCTGCCATCCGGAATGGGAGTCGTCGCCCGACCAGTCGATCAGTTCGACGCATTGGATTTGATCGAAGGGCATCGGCAGGCGGGCTTGGTCGATGCGCAACTGAACGAGCGTTCCGTTCTCGCGTCCGCGATTGGCTTCGGAGCGAACCCATTGCGAGCGAACCGCCTGTTCGGACCAAATCACCAGCACCGCACTGGCGGCATCGATCCGTTCGGAGATGACGTCGGCATATTCGCGGTGGGCGGGAATTTGGTCGTCGAGCCAAACCTCATAGCCGCGGCGCCGCACCGCATCGGCGACCGCCCTCGCGGCCGTCGCAGTTTCCCGCGCATATGAGATGAAGACGTCGCCCATTCGCCTGCCGCGTCCGAGCCTAATCTTCGGCGGGGGTAAGCGTAAAGTCGAAGCTACATTCAACTGTCGGCTCGCCTAAGCAACAAGCCTCCCCAGCGCCTCCGCATTTCCAACGATCGTGCATTCTTTGTCTCCACATGTCTGCGGCATCTTGATCGGCTACGCTATCGAAGAACTCCAGATCGTCGGCGTTCTTAGGCCCGCCGGGCCGTCAATAGGTACGCCGTAGGAAGAACTCTCTCCAAATAGGAAGAAAACGCGTCTCGATAGGAATGAATGTGGTTAATTCCCCATCCATGGCTCATCGCGTGCAGCGCACCCTTCGACAAGCTGCGAATGTGCCGATACTATGGGGCATGGCGACCCAGCTGAAGTCGGTGCAGCCGACACCCGACCCACTCGACAACATGAGCCTGCCCGGTTGGCTCTACTACGATCCCGAATTCTTCGAAGCGGAGAAG
>JBKPON010000160.1:0-3431 GCA_046733135.1 Pseudomonadota bacterium
GCAACGACATTCTGACCGAAGCCGAGCGCAACATCGCGCAATCGGCACAAGATCCGGATACAGCAGATGCGACCGCCGCTGCGAATTCGCTGCTCCCGTCCGCGTTCAAGGCGCGCGGGAACGCCACTATCAACAGACAAATTCTCGGCGACGTGTCCGCCACCTTCAACGGCGAAGTCGAGCATGACTCAGGCCATGCGTTGACCGGGCTTTCAGACGAACTCCTGTCCAAGCTCGACCGGAACACCAAGAGCGACAGCGCCCATCTCGGCACAGCGCTCAATTGGGACAAGTCGGACTGGCACTACAGCGTCACCGGCAATCTCGACTGGAGCCGCGATACGACCGACACCGATCGCGATGATCCGGCCTTCCCGCAGGATCATGCGCGCTCGACGAGCCTCGGCGGCGACCTGACGGGAACCGCCAACGGCAATTTGTTCGCGCTTCCCGCGGGAAAGGCGAGCACAACGATAAAGGTCGGAGTTGCCACCCAGCACCTCGAGAGCAAATCCACGCGCGCGGGCGCGCAGACGTCCGACTCCCTCGGCCGCACAACGGGTTCCGGGTCCGTGAATATCGACATCCCAATCTCGCGCCGAAACCGCGATTTCAGTGCGCTCGGCAACTTGACGCTAAATGCGAATGCGGAGGTCGATCACCTCTCGGACGCAGGCACGCTCACGACCGTCGGTGCTGGAGTGAATTGGTCGCCGGTCGATCGCCTCAACTTCATCAGCAGCTGGACCCGCGAGGAAGGGGCGCCGACCGTCCAGCAGCTCGGCAACCCAATCATCGAAACTCCGGACACCCGAATTTTCGACTTCGTAACTGGCGAGACAGTGCGGGCCACGGTAATCACGGGCGGCAATCCTGATCTCACTTCAGATCGCCGGGACGTCTTCAAGGTCGGTGCAAATTGGCAGCCGATTCAAGACACCGATCTCAGGCTGCGTGCTGACTATGTGCACCAGAAGATCGATAACCCGATCGGGAACGTAACGGTCTCGCCGACTTTCGAGCAAGCGTTCCCGGATCGCTTCGTGCGAGATTCCTCGGGCCAGCTCGTCAGCGTCGATTTGCGGCCGCTCAATTTCGAAAGTTCGAAGCTCGACACTCTGCGGATCGGCTTCGATTTCTCGAAGCCTCTAAAGTCGCGCCGGCCATCCCAATCCTTCCTCGATCAGATCCGTCAGCGCGCGCAGGCACAGGGTATCCAAATTCCGTCCGGACCTCCGGGCGGTGGCCCCGGAGCGCGCGAGGGCCGCGGCGGTCGTGGAGGCGGCTTCGGCGGTCGTGGTGGTTTCGGCAACCGGGGGCGCCTCAACTTTTCCCTCACCGACACGATCACCTTCGTCGACGAGGTGACCATCGGACCCGGCTTGCCGAAGATCGACTATCTTCATGGCGACGCGCAGGGTCAGTCAGGCGGCCAACCGAGGCATGTCGTGCAGGCGCAGGCCGGTTGGTACAACAATGGCTGGGGCGCGCGCCTCGGTGCCAATTGGCGCAGCGGCACCGACGTCAATACGCTCACCGACGGCGAGTTACACTTTTCGCCGCTGGCGACGTTCGACCTGCGTCTCTTCGCGAACCTCGGCGATCAATTCGAACTGGTCGAGAAGCATCCGTTCCTGCGCGGGAGCTCCTTGCGGTTTGAGGCCACGAACCTGTTCGATAGCAAGCCGAAGGTCCGCGATTCAGCTGGGAGCACGCCGCTCAATTTCCAGCCTGATCTGCTCGATCCGCTCGGCCGGACGATTATGATCAGCTTCCGCAAACTCTTCCTGCCCGCAGGTGTCTATCGCCGCGAATTCCGGAGGGGTGAAGACCGGTTCGCGCCCCCAGCTCCGCCAGGCGCGGGGCCGCTGCCACCTCGACCAGCAGGTACGGAGCAGCCGCCCCCACCTTCCGGAGCAATGGAGGATGCACCTCCACCGAAGCCTCAGCCCTGAACGGGTTTCGCAAGCCGCCCCAAATGTGCTTTAGCGCGCCGTAATGACGCCAGCTCAGCCCGTTCGGGGCACGCAAAGCCTGCTCGGAGAAGACGCCGACCGTCTCGCCACGGTGGTCGCGGCGTTCGACCGGGTGCGCCGTCTGTACGGCTTCAAACGGGTCGAAATTCCGACGATCGAGCACACGCAAGTGTTCGCGCGGACAATCGGCGAAACGACGGACGTCGTGTCGAAGGAGATGTATAGTTTCGAAGACCGCGGTGGTGAATCGATCACGCTTCGACCGGAGTTCACGGCGGGAATTTGCCGCGCTTATTTGAGTGAGGGCTGGCAGCAATATGCGCCGCTGAAGGTCGCGGCGCACGGATCAGCCTTCCGCTATGAGCGGCCGCAGAAGGGCCGCTTCCGCGAATTCCACCAGCTCGATGCCGAGATCATCGGCGCAGCCGAGCCGCAGGCCGATGTCGAGATTCTGAGCCTCGGCTATCAGCTCCTCCAGGAACTTGGCATCGCTGAAGGTGCGACGCTAGAGCTCAACACGCTGGGCGATCCGGCCACGCGCGATGCGTGGCGCGCAGCGCTCATCGACTATTTCGGGGACCACAAAGCGGACTTGTCGGAAGACAGCGTTTCGCGTCTCGCCCGCAATCCCTTGCGGATCCTCGATAGCAAGGACGCACGGGATAAGGCGATCTGTGCGAATGCGCCGAGCGTTGACGAACATCTGTCCCCCGAAGCTTCGGAATTCTTCGCCGCGGTTATCGCGGGAATCGATGCGGCGGGCGTTCCGTGGAAGCGCAACCCGCGATTGGTGCGAGGCCTCGACTATTATCGCCACACGGCCTTCGAGTTCGTGACCGATCGTCTTGGATCACAGGGTGCTCTCATTGCAGGTGGCCGTTACGACGGGCTCATCGAATCGCTTGGCGGTCCCCACACACCGGCGGTCGGCTGGGCTGCAGGGATCGAGCGCTTGGGAATGATGATTGGCGCGCCGGCACGCGAAAAGCCGTCGGTCGTTGTCGTACCGCTTGGAGTTCGCGCCGATGCGGAAGCTCAAGGCATCATCGCAGGATTGAGACGTGAGGGTGTCGCAGCCGACATGGCGTATCGCGGTAACATGAAAAAGAGGCTGAGCCGCGCCAATGATGCTGGAGCTTCGTACGCACTGATCATCGGAGACGACGAGCTCGACCGCAGCGAAGTGCAGCTCAAGGATCTCGCGAGCGGCGAACAGCGCTCCGTTTCGCTCCATCTCCTAATGGACGCGCTCGGTCGGTGATCCAGATTTCGTCGGAGCGGATCGCCTCAATCGAGGCGAGGAAGCACGAGCTTGCCGAGGCGATGGCTCGCGCCGATCTTGCGCCGGAAGAGTTCGTACGACTGTCCAAGGATTATGCGGCGATCGAGCCGGTGGCCGTCGCGGCCCGTGAAGTGCGGCGGCTGCGCGCTGAGCTCGAGGTGCTTAACGGCATG
>JBKPON010000161.1:0-2960 GCA_046733135.1 Pseudomonadota bacterium
GGGTCAGGTAAACCAAGGCTGTGTAACCGCCGTAGAGGCCGGTCGCCTGCTGGTCCGAAAAGAGAAAGTGCTTGGTCAGGTAGAGCGTCAACAGCGCTCGCATGCCGTAATAGCCAAACCGCTCCCACATCTCGGTCGTGAACAGCCGGGCGAGCTCGCGCGGATGGCCGAACCAGCTTCGCTTATCAGCAGGATTGACGTGGCTAGTATCGGGCGCGCCGAGTTCCTCGACCGCGGGCGTGTCGACCATCGATGTTCTCCCCTGGCGCCCCGAGGGACGCAGCCGCTGGGGACCGTAACGGCCAATTTCCTCTTGTGAAGCGGATTGTTACCGAATGGCCGCGTCGCTATCCGCCGGTTCGATGATCAATGACCCTACATCGATCCTCTCGCTGCTCGAGACCCGCCGGTCCGGAAAGCCGCGCGAGTTGGTCGGCCCTGGCCCCACGCCGGAGGAGCTGCAACGAATCCTGACGATCGCTGCCCGAACGCCCGATCACGGCAAGCTTACGCCCTGGCGGTTCATCACCGTCGCCGAGGATCAGCGCGACGCGCTCGACGCCCTGCTTCGGCAAGCACTGGTAGAGGAGGAGCCAGACCCTCCCAGCGCCAAGCTGCAGAAGGAACATGAGTTCGCCCATTATGCCGGCGCGCTGGTGGTGCTCGTGTCCGCCCCGATCGAGGGCCACAAGATTCCCGTGTGGGAACAGCAACTGTCATGCGGAGCAGCCGGGATGAACCTGGTGCTGGCGGCTCATGCACTCGGCTATGTGGCCGGGTGGGTCACCGGATGGCGCTCCTATTCCGAGAAGGTGCGACAAGCGTTCTGCGGTCCGGGCGAGCGGATCGCCGGCTTCATTTTCATTGGCCGGACTGAGCGGGGCGTGGAGGAACGCGAACGACCATCATTATCAAGCATTTGGAAGCCATGGCGGCCTCCGCGGAATTAGTTTTCGGTTGAAATCCAAGCGATCCGCTGTATTATGACAGCATGACGCTTGGAAAGCAGCACGATAAGCCCGTTTACGTCCGGCTCAGGGAGACGATCGCCGATGCGATCTTGGCCGGAAAATATGCCGATGGCGATCCGCTACCGTCGGTGCGTGCGCTCGCCGCGGAGGAACAGGCCAATCCGCTAACGGTCGCCAAGGCTTATCAGGGTTTCCAGGACGAAGGCCTGATCATCGTGAAACGCGGCGTCGGCATGTTCGTCGCGCCCGGCGCGCGCGCGCGGCTCAGCGAATCCGAGCGCACCCGCTTCCTCAAGGAAGAATGGCCGGAAGTCCGCGCTCGAATGAGTCGGCTCGGCATTGATCCCGCAACCCTGCTGGCGCGCGAAAGCGTTTAAGGCCAAACCGCGCCAACTTGTTTCAGGGCTTTTTTTCGTGAAGGGCTCCGTCTCCCCTTCACCAAGGATGCTGAAACACGTTCAGCATGACGAAAACACGGATCCTCCCTTTCAATGATGACGCGATCGCCGAAGCGGCGCGACTTGTCCTCGCCGGCGAGACGGTCGCCGTGCCGACCGAGACTGTTTACGGCCTAGCGGCCGATGCGACCAATTCGGAAGCCGTCGCGCGCATCTACAAAGCCAAGGGAAGGCCGTCGTTCAACCCTTTGATTGTGCACATAAGTGAATTGGCGACAGCTGAACGAATTGGTCAGTTCGACGATCAAGCTCGTGAGCTCGCTCAAGCGTACTGGCCGGGACCACTGACGTTGGTGGTCCCGATCGGCGAAGGGGCTGGCATCGCCTCGATCGTCACGGCGGGGCTTCCGACGGTCGGCCTCCGCGTGCCGGCGCATCCGGCCATGCAGGCGCTCCTCCGCCTGGCGGAAAGGCCACTCGCTGCGCCCTCAGCGAACGCCAGCGGGTCGATCAGCCCGACGCGTGCCGAGCACGTGCTCAACAGCCTCGGCGGAAAGATTCCATTGATCATCGATGGAGGAGCGACCGAGCGCGGTCTCGAGTCCACGATCGTCGCGGTCACCGGCGGCCCTCCGCGGCTCCTTCGGCCCGGTCCGATCCCCATCGATGCCGAGTTCACGCCGGGTCCGCGGATCGAGGCGCCTGGCCAGCTCGCGAGGCACTACGCCCCGTCCAAGCCGCTTCGGCTCAAGGTCAGCCAGGCTCAACCCGATGAGTTTCTGATCGGCTTTGGGCCAGTCGCGGGGGATGCGACGCTCAGCGCCTCCGGCGATCTCGTCGAAGCCGCAGCCAGGCTCTTTGATTTGCTGCATCAAGCCGAAGCTTCGCCCAAATCGCGCATTGCCGTGGCGCCCGTGCCAGCGCACGGCCTCGGCCAGGCAATTCAGGACCGGCTTAGTCGGGCAGCGGCGCGACCATGATCGCCGGCTCGTTCAGCTCATCCTTGGAGCGGAACCGAGCCGCATCTTCCGATCCGTCCGTGGTGTCGCCCTCGCTGTAGGAGTGGGCGCCAGCCCCCGCCAGATGGCCGCCCTGGACGATCAGATACTCCTCGCGGATTGGCCGCCCCTCCAGGAAGCACTCGAGGATTTCCCTCGTCCCGGCCGCATAGCGCGCCTGAGCGGACAACGATGTGCCGGAAATGTGCGGAGTCATTCCGTGATGCGGCATGTGCCGCCAGGGATGATCGGCCGGCGCGGGCTGCGGGAACCAGACGTCACCGGCATAGCCCGCAAGCTGCCCGCTCTCCAGCGCCCGAACGACGGCGTCCCGATCGACGATCTTCCCGCGCGCGGTGTTCACCAGGTAAGCGCCCCGCTTCATCCGCCCGATCATCGCTTCGTCGAAGAGATTTTCCGTCTGCGGGTGGAGCGGACAGTTAATGGTCACGAAGTCGCAGTAGGGGACCATCTCGGCGGCCGACGCGTGCCGGGTGACCCCAAGCTCGCGCTCGACATCCTCGGGCAGCGGATGGCGGTCGTAATAATGGAGATGGACATCGAAAGGCTTCAACCGGCGTAGCACGGCCGTC
>JBKPON010000162.1:0-13941 GCA_046733135.1 Pseudomonadota bacterium
GATATAGCTCGATCCGTCGACGAGATAGAGGTGCTTTGCCGTTCCGGCGTTTGGAGCCTCGGTCGTCGGTGCTTCGGTCGTTTCGGTATCGGACATGGAGGGGCGGGTTTAGCAGGGTGACGGCTGGAAGGAAGTCAATCCCGGCGTAAGGCCATGTAAGAAGTCAAACCGCCGCTTGCGACCCAATGCGACGCCTCGCACGGGAAGCGAAGCTGCGCTACAGACAGAGGCGGGCTCAGAGCGTTTGGGGGGTTGCCATGATGGCAGTTATTTTCGCGACACTGTCGGCCGCGCTCGTCACCGGCTGGTTTGGCAAGCGGCCGCTCGCGATCATTTTCGTCACGATAGCGCTCATCTTGGCGGTGCATTTGTTCCTGTGGGAAATCTACAGTCCCGAATACGGCTTCCGGATGCCCTGGATTCGGACCTGAGCCATGGACACGATCAATCGCGGCCGGCTGGAGACCCTGCGTTTTTTTCTCAACGAGGTCTTCATGCTCGGCATGATGGGGGTGATCGCCGCTATCCTCAGCGCCGCAATGGTTATGCAATATGGCCGTGGCGAATTGCCCTGTCCGCTCTGCCTTCTTCAGCGAGCGGCCATGCTCGGCGTTTGCTTCGGCCTCACGCAAAACTTCCGCAACGGCTTTTCCGATCGCAATCTCGGCTACAGCCTTCTGTTCTCAGTCTTCTTGTTGATCGTCGCCGTGCGGCAGACCTTGCTGGATATTTATCCGCGACCGGGCCACGAATATGTCGGGAGCGCAGTCCTGGGCCTCCACATGCCGGTCTGGTCGATCCTCATCGCCACTGCATTGATTGCGGCTTTCGCGATCAAGCTATGCGTGATCGGCACGGAGGACGGCTCCAAGCCGCCGGAGCGAACGTCGATGGTGGGCCGGCTCGCAATGCTGCTCAGTCTCTATGTGATCGCCATCGCGCTCATCAATTTCGGCTCGGTGATTGTGCAGTGCGGCCTCGGCCAATGCCACACCATGGGCTATGCGCTACTGAAATAGCGAACGCGGGTCGCGCCTGTCTCCGATTTGCGCCTGGTCCCGCTAGGTTCGTGACCGCAGCGTCAAGAGCATCGCCCCCACCACACAGGCGCCGAACAAGCCGCCTTCCAGCCCGCCAGTCACGGCTTGGCTGATCGGGCCAAAGCCGCTCTCGCCGAGCAAACCGCCGATTCGATCAAGGTGGAGGCGGGAACTCGCAAAGTGTCGAGCGAGGAGGTCCAGGCTGCCGCCCATCAGCCGTCCGCCGAGCAAGGGAATGAGGATCCCGGCACCGGCGCCGAAGAGCGAGGCAGGCAGAATGCTCCGCCTCAGCGACCGCGATCCGCGGCTTCCGAGCCACGCACCCAGACCCACCGCCCCACCGAGCAGCACGCCTTCGAATGGGCCAGTGATGTCGCCCGGCGTTTGACCCAGGAGGAGGTTGAACGCGTCGAGCCCGAGCAGCTTTACGACTGCCCCAACGAGCAACCCACCTAAGGCTCCGCCGGCGGTGCTCCATCGAGCCGACCGGCCCGGGCCAAATCCCGCCGCAGCAATACCGAAGGCCACGCCCGCACCGCCGATCAGCGCGACCAGCACGGTCAGGCACAATATGACGAGGAGGACCGATACGGCGCCCATGCCGGGCTGGAGCGGCTGCGCCGCCGCGACGAAGCCGTAGAATAACCCGCCGAGGAGCCCGGCGAGGCCTCCTCCGAACGTTCCGGCGATCCCTAACCGCAGAACCCTCTGCCAACTCCGTCGCACGAAGGCCGTGTTCGCCTGCCGTGCGGCTTCAACCGTCGCGATGAAGCGATAGCCATGTTTAGGTACGGTCTCGATGAAGCGTGGCGCAGCGGCGTCATCGCCGAGCTGCCGACGGAGCGTCCTGATACATTGCGTCAGCGCTTCGTCAGTGACTGGAACGCCGCGCCAGACCTCCTCGAGAAAGCGATCCTTGGTAACAAGCTTTCCGGCCTCGCGCACCATCAGTGTAAGCGCGTCGAGGTAGCGCGCACTGAGCTCTACGGGCTGGCCGTCGCGCCTCAGCTGACGGTCGGCCGGATCAAGGCAGAAGCGGTCGAAACGGAAGGGGCCGACGGTCATTCTTCAGCAAAACCTCACGACGCTCTCATGCCGCTCATCGGCTGCCCGGCTACATTGAAAGCCGCATTCATCGTTGGAGGCAAGCTTTGGTCGACATCACACAAATGGTCGCCGGGGAGCGTTGGCGCGGTTGGCGGATCGCAATGTGGGGTAGCGCGGCATTCCTCCTGCTGCTGCCGGCCGTCGCCATGCGGTTAACCAGCGAAGTGGATTGGGATGCGAGAGATTTCGTTACCATCGGCATCATGCTCGCGGCTGCTTGCTCGATTTGTGAGCTCGCGGCGAGGGTCAGCAGCAACGGCGCCTACCGAACCGCCGCCGGGGTCGCCGTTGGAACGGCGTTCCTAATCGTCTGGGTGAACCTTGCAGTGGGAATGATCGGCGACGAGGGCAATCCTGTGAACCTGCTTTTCGGCGGCGTTCTAGCGGTGGCACTTACGGGCTCCATCGTAGCTCGCTTCGAGCCATCAGGGATGGTGCGTGCGATGGTGGCGACCGTCGTAACCCAAATTGCGGCGGCCGCCGTCGGTTTGTCCATCGATCCTCGCGGAGCCTGCATCAGCATGGCGTTCGCCGCTCCGTGGCTGCTGTCGGCCTGGTTATTTCGGAAGTCTGCCTTGGGGTCCTAAGGCACCAGGACCGTGTCGCGCGCATCCGGGAGCATATCGGGATAATCGAGCGTGTAGTGGAGCCCCCGGCTCTCGTGGCGGCTGAGGGCGGAGCGGATGATCAGGTCCGCGACCTCGACGAGGTTCCTGAGCTCGATCAAATCAGGCGTTACTCGGAAATGCGCATAATAATCGCGCACCTCCTGACGCAACATATCGATGCGGTGTTTGGCGCGCTCGAGCCGCTTCGTGGTTCGAACGATGCCGACATAGTTCCACATGAAGCGGCGGATCTCGCCCCAGGTTTGAGCGATTACCACTTCCTCGTCGCTGTCGGTGACCCGGCTTTCGTCCCAGCCGCGGATTTCAGGCACATCGGGCAGCTCGCCGAAATTCGCGACGACGTCCTTCGCTGCGGCCTCGCCGAACACGAGGCACTCCAGAAGGCTGTTCGAGGCAAGTCGGTTTGCACCGTGCAGGCCCGATTGGGTGACCTCGCCGGCGGCGTATAGGCCTGGGGCGTCCGTGCGGCCGTTGATATCCACCACCACACCCCCACACGTATAATGCTGTGCCGGAACCACCGGGATGGGTTCCTTGGTGATATCGATCCCGAGCCCCAGCAGCTTCTCGTAGATGTTGGGGAAATGGCTACGCACGAACTCCTCGTCGCGATGCGAGATGTCGAGGTGGACGTAATCGAGCCCCAGCCGCTTGATCTCATGGTCGATCGCCCGGGCAACGATGTCGCGCGGGGCGAGCTCGCCGCGCTCGTCGAAGCGCGACATGAAGCGTGTCCCGCCGCCCTTGACGCCCGGCGGCAGCTTCAGCTGACCGCCCTCCCCCCGCACGGCTTCGGTGATGAGGAAATTCTTGACCTCAAGGCTGTAAAGGCAGGTCGGGTGAAACTGCATGAACTCCATGTTGGAGACCCGGCAGCCCGCTCGCCAGGCCATTGCGATGCCGTCACCTGTCGCTCCCCGCGGCGCGGTCGAATAGAGATAGGCGCGGCCCGCCCCGCCGCTGGCGAGGATCGTCGCCCGGCCTGTTAGCGTTTCCACCCGCTTCGACTTGCGGCTGTAGGCGTACAGCCCGTGCACCGCCCCGCTGGTCGAGAAATCTAGGGCGTGCCGGCCGGTGATAAGGTCAATCGCGACCATCTCGGGAACGAGCGTGACGTTCGGGTGCCTCGCCGCCGCGGTTTCGAGCGCTTGCTGGACTGCAAAACCGGTCGCATCGGCGACATGGACGATTCGGCGATGGCTGTGCCCGCCCTCGCGGGTCAAATGCAGAACCCCATTCTCGCTCGCGAACGGCACGCCGAGATCGATCAAATGCTGGATCGCGCGCGGCGCTCCTTCAACCACATGCTCGACAACCTTGATATCGTTGAGTCCCGCGCCGGCGATCATGGTATCGTTGACATGCGCGTCGAAGCTGTCCCCTTCTTCGAGCACGGCGGCGATGCCCCCCTGCGCTCGGCCTGTCGCACCCTCACCGAGAGCGCCCTTGGCGATGACCGCCACCTTGTGGGTCTCCGCGAGATTTAGCGCCGCGGTCAGTCCCGCAGCGCCGGAGCCGACGATCAGCACGTCGGTATCGATGCTCATGCGGCGTCCTGGTCGGCCGACACAAGGCTGAGGAACACGTCCTCGAGATCGGGGTCGCGAGTCGACACGTCGACGATCGACAGGCCGTCGGCTGTCAGCGCGCTCAACACCTGGCCCGCATTCACTTTGTCCTTGCGGAAGGCGATTTCGAGCGTGCGTTCGTCGATTAGCCTAATGTTCTCGAAACAGCTGTTGGTGGGCACTTCGGCAATGTCCTGGTCGAACGTGACGACCACCGCCTTCTCCTGCGCCTTGGCGACCAGCTCACGCGTCGGTTCGTTGGCGATCACCCTGCCGTGGTGGATGATCGCGATCCTGTCGCACAATTCCTCGGCCTCCTCGAGATAGTGCGTTGTGAGCACGATCGTGACGCCTTGGGCGTGGAGCCCGCGCACATAGTTCCAAAGCTGACGGCGCAGCTCGACGTCCACGCCCGCCGTCGGCTCGTCGAGCACCAGGATCGGCGGCGAATGGACCATCGCCTTGGCGACTAGCAGCCGACGCTTCATTCCGCCGGACAGCGTTCGCGAGTAAGCATTTGCCTTGTCGGTCAGATGCATCGCAGCGAGCAGCTCGTCGGTTTTCCGTTCCGACGGTGGCACGCCGTAGAGCCCCGCTTGGATCTCGAGCGTCTCACGCGGAGTGAAGAAGGGATCGAAGATAATTTCCTGAGGCACGACGCCGATCGAGCGCTTGGCGTTGCGCGGGTGCTCGTCGATGTCGAAGCCCCAGATCGAAACCTTTCCACTGCTCTTCACGACCAGCCCGGCGAGGATGTTGATCAGGGTCGATTTCCCCGCCCCGTTCGGCCCAAGGAGCCCGAAGATGTGCCCTCGCGGCACGTCGAAGCTCACCTCCCGCAGGGCTTGCTTGCCGCCTTCATATGTCTTCGACAGCGATTCGATGCGGATTGCGGGCTCGTCCATGGTCCTGGCGCGCATAGGAGGCGCGTCATTCAGCGACAAGCGTGCAAGGGAGATCCACGATCAGCACTAAAGGACAGGGTCACTTCTCGATTAACCGTGTGCGCTTCCCCAGCGCAGAACATGATTGACGCACGCAAATGCTTGCATGTTAAGGTAAATTCTACACCAACCGGGCCTCTTCAACGGGTAGTGAGATCGGCTCGGCGATACTCGGTTCCTGATCAAGTGCAGGGGTGTACCGAGTGAGCGTCCGTAAGTATCTCATCGCCGCGGCGATGGCTGTGGCCGCGATGCCCGCGACGGCTGCGCCGGTTCCGGCCGTGGCCGACGCCGGCAATCATGCACTGATCCTGGTGCCACTAACACTGACCAAGATTGCCGACCTCGAGTTCGGGACGGTCATTTCGTCAGGGACGTCGGGCATCGTCGCGATCAATGCGTCGAGCGGAGCAAGGACCCTGGCCGGAGGGCTGATCGGAAGTCCGACCGACGTTGGCCACCGCGCCATCTTTGGCGGTGCCGGCTCGGCGAGCCAGCAGGTCCTCGTCACGCTGACGGCACCGACCTACCTCGTCAATTCGAACGGCGACAAGATCCAAGTGCTCGCATTAACTCAGGACGGTTCGCCACTGCGCACGGTCGACCCAGTCACCCGCGCGTTCTTCGTTGGCGTCGGAGGGATCATCCTGGTGGACGTGAACCAGCCGGACGGCGACTACAACGCGACCTTCACCGTCACCGCCAGCTACCAGTGACCTTGTGAGCGGCGTGCGCTGCCCCTAAGTGGCGGCCATGGCAATCACTCCACCCCCAGAAGTGATCCGGGTGTCCACCTACCGGGTGGCCTGCGACGGCTCGGGCGAAGTTTCGCCTGATCTCGGTCACCCACTCATCTATCTCAGAATGGATCCAGAGTTGGGATACGTCGAGTGCGGCTATTGCGACCGGCGCTTCGTTCTCGAGGGGGGACCGGCAGACCAGCAGTCGGCATGAGCGCCGCCGATCCCCGCCGCTTTCTCTATCGCACCCTCGATCCCGACACCGCGCGGGGACTTGCGGTCCGGCATCTGTCGCCATGCGACGACGGAGAACTCTTCCTTCAATATAGCGCGAGCGAAGCGTTCGGATTCGACGACGGGCGGCTGAAGACCGCCGATTATCATACGAGCTCCGGCTTCGGACTGCGCGGCGTGACCGGAGAAACCTCCGCCTTCGCCCACGCGAACGAGATTAGCGAGGCGGCGATCGAACGCGCCGCGTCAATGCTGAAATTGCTCGACCCGCGAACCGCCGAACCGGCGCAGGCGCCTCAACGCACCAACCAGGCAATGTACGGGGCCGAGGATCCGCTGAGCCTCGTGCCCTTCGCCGAAAAGGTCGCGCTTTGCGAGCGGATCGACGCCGCGGCGCGCGCCCGTGATCCGCGCGTGGTGCAGGTCAGCGTCGCGCTCTCGGCCAGCTGGTCGGTCATCGACATCGTCCGCGCGGACGGGTTCGTTGCTCACGATGTCCGTCCGCTCGTGCGGCTCGGTGTGCAGATCGTCGCCGAACAGAATGGACGCCGTGAGACGGGCTATCATGGGCTCGGCGGGCGCTATCTCTACGGCAAGCTGTTCGACGAGGCGGAATGGAGCCGCGCGATCGACATCGCGCTGGCGCAGGCACTGACAAATCTCGAATCGGTCGCCGCGCCGGCGGGTGAAATGCCGGTGGTGCTCGGCCCGGGCTGGCCGGGTGTGCTTCTGCATGAAGCGGTCGGCCACGGCCTCGAGGGCGACTTCAACCGCAAGGGAACTTCCGCTTTTTCGGGCCGCATCGGTGAACGTGTCGCCGCGCCCGGAGTGACGGTGATCGATGACGGGGCGATTTTCGAGCGGCGCGGGTCGCTCACGATCGATGACGAAGGCACGCCCACGCGCAGCACATGTCTGATCGAGGATGGAATCCTCAAAGGCTATCTTCAGGACCGCCTCAATGCACGCCTCATGGGCATGGAACCGACCGGCAACGGCCGGCGCGAGAGCTTCGCACACGCGCCGATGCCGCGGATGACCAACACGTTCATGCTTGCCGGCAAGGATGAGCCCGGCGAGCTGATCGAGCGGGTGCCGGACGGCATTTACGCCAAGAGCTTCGGCGGGGGCCAGGTCGACATCACGAGCGGCAAGTTCGTTTTCTCTTGCACCGAAGCCTATCGCATCCGCGGCGGCAAGATTGCCGAGCCGATCAAGGGCGCGACACTGATTGGCGATGGGCCGACCGTGCTGACTCGGGTCAAGGGCATCGGCAATGATCTCGCGCTCGATGAGGGCGTGGGCGTCTGCGGCAAAGGCGGGCAATCGATCCCCGCTGGCGTCGGTCAGCCCACGTTATTGATCGACGGCCTCACCGTAGGCGGCACGGCGGCGTGAACGCCGACTGGCGTGCGGATGTCCTGAAATTCTGGTTCAGCCTTAGTGACGACCAATGGTGGAAGGGCGGAGCCGATATCGACCATCGGATCAGAGAGCTTTTCCTCAAGCTTTGGGCGGAGAAAAGGCAGCTTCCTGCCGAGAGCTTCCTCACCGACCCGCTAACTGCGCTTGCCGGTGAGATCCTGTTCGACCAGTTCCCGCGCAACATGTTCCGCGGGCACGCCGATCAATTCGCGACCGATCAACTGGCGTTGGCAATCGCAAGGGAAGCGGTGAGCAGAGGATTCGACGAAGAGCTCGAGCCCCGTGAGCGGCAATTCCTCTACATGCCATTCCAACATAGCGAGAATCTCGCCGACCAGAATCAAGCGGTATTCCTGTTCACCAAGCTCGGCGACGAGAAGCAGCTCGGCTACGCGAAAAAACACCACGATATCATCGACCGCTTCGGTCGCTTTCCGCACCGTAATGCGATGCTCGGGCGGGCGCCGCGGCCCGCTGAAGTCGCGGCCGGCGACGTGTTCCCCTGGTGAGCGGCTTGGTCGAAGCGGCGCGGTTCAATTGGGCGTATCAGGCAGAACTTTTCCGTACATTTCTCGAAAGTCACGGCCTCCGCGCCGTCGTGTTCGACGCGCACAATGCGAGCTATTCGGAGGGCGCTTTGGTCGGCGCCCGGGTCATGGTCCTCGACGAAGACCTCTCCGAGGCACGAAAGTTGCTGGGCGAATACGAGCGCTAGAGCAGGTGGGCGATGGGCCCGATGTCGAAGCCGGCATCACTAATGCGCCGCTCGATCTGATCGCGTGGCACACCTTCGCCACGCTGAGCCAGCGCAAGCGTGAGCGCGGAACGCGTGCCGGAGCGGCAAAAGGCAAGGAGCTTGCCGTCAGCGGCTTCGCGCATCGCTTCCTGCATCGCCTCGACGTCGGCCGGTCCTATTCCACGGATGATGGGGACGAAGTGATAGGCGATCCCCGCGGCCGCGGCGGCCGCCTCGATCTCGCCCGCCAACGGTTGGCCGGGTTCCTCGAAGTCGGGCCGGTTGTTGACCAGCATCGTGATGCCCTGCTCCACCAGCCCGGCGACTTCGTGGGGAGCGATCTGGCCGCTCACCAGGGTCTTGTCGTCGAGCTGGCGGATCATAAGCCTACTTTCCTCGCTCGGTCGGTGCCGGAGTGGCAGGCGCCGGAGTGGCAGGCGCCGGAGTGGCAGCCGCCGGAGCTGGGACGGGAGCGGAGGCAGGTGCTGGAGCCGCCGTGCCGCCAGTCAGACCATAATAGTCGAGATAAGGCTCGATGCTCGGGTCGTGGCCCGCCCACGAACGGTACATCTCCGCCAAATCGAGCGTGTTGCCGCGGGACAATATCATGTTGCGAAAGCGCTGCCCGTTTTCGCGCGTCAGTCCGCCGTGCGTCTCGAACCAGTTGAAGGCGTCCTGTCCGAGCATGCGCGTCCAGGCATAAGCATAATAGCTCGCGGAATAGCCATTGCTCCAGATGTGGAGGAAATAGCTCGAGCGGTAGCGTGGCGGCACGTCGGCGGTGTCAAAACCGCCCTTTGCGAGCGCATCCGCCTCGAACTTGTCGACGTCCTGGCGGGGCGCGTCGGCGGCAAGCGAATGCCAATCGAGATCCAGACGGGCGGCCTCCAACGCCTCCCCGACCTCATAGCCCTGGTTGAAGGTGCGCGAGCGCTTGATCTTGTCGACGAGATCCTGGGGGATCGGCTGGCCCGTCTGATAGTGAACCGCATAGTGTGGAAGGACTTTGGGATCGAGCGCCCAATTCTCGTTGAACTGAGAGGGGAACTCGACGAAGTCGCGCGCCACGCTCGTCCCCGACAGCGTCGGATAGGTCTGCGCGGCAAACATGCCGTGCAGCGCGTGGCCGAACTCGTGGAACATCGTCGTCACGTCGTCCCAGCTGATCAGCGCCGGCTGGCCCGGCGCCGGCTTGGTGAAGTTCTCGACGTTGAAGACGACCGGTTTCGTCCCGCGCAGTTCGGACTGGTTGACGAGGTTCGACATCCATGCGCCGCCCGACTTGTTGTCGCGCTTCCAAGGATCGATCATGAAGATCGCGAGCTCCTTGCCGTCCTGGTCGCTGACCTCGAACACGCGCATGTCCGGGTTCCAGGTCGGGATGTCCTTCCGTTCCTTGAACGTCAGTCCGTAAAGCTGGTTGGCGGCGTAGAAGACGCCGTCGGTCAGTACCTTGTTGAACTCGAAATAGGGCTTCAAATCGTCGTTGTTGAGCGCGTAACGCTGCTTGCGGATCTGTTCGGCATAGAAGTTCCAGTCGGCGGCGGTCGGTTGGAAATTGGCGCCCTGGGCGGCGGCGAGCGCCTTGATGTCGGCCCACTCCTGCCTTTGCTTGGCGGAGACCGCGGGTGCGAGCCGATCGAGGAAACCGACCGCGGTCGCCCGGTCCTTCGCCATCTGGTCGTAGAGGTTATAATCGGCAAAATTCGCCGCGCCGAACAGCGCCGCCTTCCTGGCGCGAAGCTGGGCCAGCTCGCTGACAGTGGCCCGCGTGTCGTTGGCGTCGCCGTGCTCGGCACGATTAAGGCTCGCCTCGAAGAGCTTCTGGCGCGTGTCGTGCCCGCTCAGCGAGTCGAGCGAAGGCTGCTGCGTCGTATTCTGCAGCGGTACGACATATCCCGCGACCTTGCGGTCCTTGGCGGCTTCCTGTGCCGCCGCAAGGTCCTCCTTCGACAGGCCGGCGAGGGCGGACGCGTCCTCGACGTGGAGCGCGCCCGCCTTGGCGGCGGCGAGCAGCTTCTGACCGAACGCCGTTTGCAATGTGCTGAGCTGCTTGTTGATCGCTTTGAGTTCGGCCTGTTTGGCCGGCGGCAGCTCGGCACCGGCATGGACGAACTGCTTGTAATAAACGTCCAGCAGCTTCGCCTGCTCGGGGTTGAGGTTCAACTCA
Source organism: Pseudomonadota bacterium (assembly GCA_046733135.1). Classification (GTDB taxonomy): domain Bacteria; phylum Pseudomonadota; class Alphaproteobacteria; order Sphingomonadales; family Sphingomonadaceae; genus Sphingomicrobium. Next base: position 10,594 of record JBKPON010000162.1, read on the forward strand.
CCTGGGTGATCGTGAAGAGTTTTGACGCGCTGAAACAGCTTCGGATTCAGGAAGATGAAGTCGGAGTGCGCGGCGAGCAGCGGTGCGGTCTTCGTATCGGTCGCCTGCAGCGTGTCGTTGGTGTTCGCCCCATTGACCGCCGAAAAGGCGAGATTGGCCCGTTCGAGCAATGCACCCGAACGCTCGAGCGCGACGAGCGTGTTGTTGAAGGTCGGCGGCGACGGATCGTTGGCGATCGCAACGACCTCGCGCTTTTGCTGCGCCATTCCGGCAAGGAGGGCGGGAAGATAGTCGCTGTCCTTGATCTTCGAAAAGTCAGGCGCCTCGAGCGGTAGCGTGCTCGGCTTGGCGAAGGGATTGGACGCGGGAAGGGCGGCCGGCGAAGCGGCCGTTTTCTTCGCCGGGGCGGCTGACAAAGGTACTGCAACAGATAGCGCCGCAGTGGCGAGTAACAATGTGCGGATCATCGATATTTCCCTAAAAATCAAAGACTTCGCAGTTAGCTCAACGCCAGGCGGCATGACCCGGCGCTGAACGTCAATCGGCTTGGCGGAGCGCCCTTAGCATTGCTTCGCCGTAACGGGCGAGCTTCGTCGCGCCAACACCTTGCACTCGCGATAATTCGCCCAGCGTCTGCGGATTGGTCGCGGCGATCTCCCGCAGAGTCGAATCATGGAAAATGACGTAGGGTGGAACTCCGGCTGTCGCGGCAAGCTCACGCCGGGCTGAGCGAAGCCGCTCAAACAGCGGATCGGTTTCGCGTTCGCGCCGGCGCCTGCGACTTGGTGGAGGAATCGCGATCGTCAGCTCTTCCTCGCCCTTCAGGATCGGGCGCGCGCCTGGGCCGAAGCTCAAGCCTCCATAGGCATCCGATCGGAGGGCATCGCGGGCGATCAGCGCGCGGGACACCGGCCGGACTAAAGCGAGCTCGTCGTCCGACGCAATGCCGAACACCGACAACCGATGATGTCCGAAGCTGCGCACCTTCTCCGTATCTTTCCCCGCAAGCACGTCGGCGAGGTGACCGACCCCGAAGCGCATCTCGGTGCGGAAGGCGGCGGACAGCAGCTTGCGAGCGACCTGCGTCGCATCGAGCGTCGCCGGCGGATCGAGGCAATTGTCGCAATTCCCGCACATGTCCGGCGGCTCCTCGCCGAAGTGACGGAGCAGGATGGCGCGGCGGCAGCCTGGCGCCTCGACGAATGCGGCCAGTGCGTTCAGCCGCTCGCGCTCGGCGGGGCGGCGAGCGGCTTCCACCTCTTGCTCGATGCGCAGGCGGGCGCGAGCGAAATCTTGCGCTGCCCAGAACAGCCACGCTTCGGCCGGCTCACCGTCTCGCCCGGCGCGGCCCGTCTCCTGATAATAAGCTTCGATGCTCTTGGGGATGGCGGCATGGGCGACCAGCCGCACGTCGGGCTTGTCGATCCCCATGCCGAAGGCAATCGTCGCGGAGATCACCATCTCTTCGGAATCGACGAAGGCCGCCTGGTTGCGGGCGCGGACCCGCGGTTCCAGGCCGGCGTGATAGGGCAGTGAAGGCCGCCCGTCCCGCCCCAGCGCCTCGGCGATCTTCTCTGCTTTGTCGCGGCTTGGGGCATAGACGATCGCCGGTCCGGGCTGCATCGCCAGCAGCCTGCGCAACTGCATCCCCGTCTGTTCGCGGTGCCGAACGTGGTAGCGGATGTTCGGCCGGTCGAAGCCCGCAACCACCAATCCATCCTCTGGAATACCGAGCTGGGTAAGGATGTCGGCGCGCGTCCGTTGGTCCGCGGTCGCGGTCAGCGCCAGCCGCGGCACCTCCGCATGGTTGTCGAGGAGCATCTTGAGCTTGCGATAGTCTGGCCGGAAGTCGTGGCCCCATTCGCTGACGCAATGCGCCTCATCGATGGCGATCAACGCCAAATTCACACGGTCGGCGACCTTGCGGAACCCGTCGAGCGTCGCTCGCTCCGGAGCGACATAGAGGAGGTCGAGCTCGCCGTTCTTGAAGCGCTGGATCGTGTGCTCGCGGTCATTGTCGGCGGAAGTGAGCGACGCCGCGCGAATGCCGAAAGCCTCCAGGCTTCGAATCTGGTCGTGCATCAGCGCAATCAGCGGCGAGATGACCAGCGCCGTGCCGTCTCGCGCCAGCGCCGGGAGCTGATAGCAGAGCGACTTGCCGGCGCCGGTCGGCATCACCGCCAGCGCGTGCCGGCCGGTCATTACACGAGCGATCACCTGCTCCTGTACGCCGCGAAAGTGATCGAAGCCGAAGGTTTGTTTGAGGATTGCGTGCGGGTCGGTCATGAACTCGTGAGACTCCAGCGGAGCCAAGCGTTGGAGCTGCCGCGCCGGTGGCCCAGGTGAACAAAACGAACTTCCACATCATTCGGCCGCCTGCGCAGTTTCTTCCGCCAGTTGCTCCGCCGCCTGACGGTACCACAGGTCGGCATAAAGACCGCCGCGATCGAGCAATTCCTCATGGGTTCCCCGTTCCACGACGCGGCCTTCATCGAGCACCGCGATCTGGTCGGCATTGACGATGGTCGAGAGGCGATGGGCGATCATGATCGTCGTGCGGCTTTCGGCGACTTGGTCGAGTGTCTCCTGGATCGCCTGCTCGGTCCGGCTATCGAGCGCGCTAGTTGCTTCGTCGAGCACCAGAATGGGCGGGTTCTTCAGCAAGGTGCGCGCGATCGCTACCCGCTGTTTCTCGCCGCCAGAGAGCTTGAGACCGCGCTCGCCGACCATCGATTCATACCGTTCGGGAAGCGCATCGATGAAATGGTTGATCGCGGCACCTCTCGCTGCCGCGTCGATCTCGGGCCGCGAAGGATGGGCTTTGCCGTAGCCGATGTTGTAGCCGATCGTGTCGTTGAACAGCACTGTGTCCTGCGGAACGATCCCGATCGCGGCACGCAGGCTATTTTGCGTGACGTCGGTGATGTCCTGATCATCGATGAGGATCCGACCGGAGAGCGGATCGTAGAAGCGGTATAGCAGCCTGGCGATGGTCGACTTGCCCGCGCCCGACGGGCCGACGATCGCGCAGCTGGTCCCCGCCGGGATGTCGAGGTCCAGGCCGCGCAAGATTTGCCGATCGGGCTCGTAGCCGAAGTGGACATTGGCGAAGCGCACGTGTCCCCGGCCGACGTGAAGGGGTTTCGCGTTCGGTCTGTCGACGACCTCGGTCGGCGTGTCGAGCAAGTCCCACATTGCCTCCATATCGATCAGGCCCTGGCGGATCGACCGATATACCCAGCCAAGCATGTCGAGTGGCCGAAACAGCTGCATCAGCAGGGAATTGACCAGCACGACGTCGCCGGGCGTGAAGCGGCCCCGGGTCCAGCCCCAGACAGTGAAGATCAT
>JBKPON010000163.1:0-28773 GCA_046733135.1 Pseudomonadota bacterium
AGTCAAGCGAGGTGGAGAGAAACATGTGGAGAACAGATGCCAGCTTCCCTTCACGTGCCTGATTTGTTCTGCGAAGCTGTGAGAAACGATGGTGGCGGAGCGGGAGGGATTCGAACCCTCGATACGGCTCTTCACCGTATACTCACTTTCCAGGCGAGCGCCTTCGACCACTCGGCCACCGCTCCGCATTCCTGGGAAAGGAAGGCTCCTCTACGGTCACGCGAGCGGAGGGGCAAGGTTGCTCCCTGCGCTCCTGTTCCCCTAGTGCTCCCGCCGTGACCCCCGCCGAGCGCCTCTCCCGCCGAATGCCGTCCGAAGAGGATATCGACGCCATCGCCCGGCGCACGCTTCGGCGCCTGCCCTCGCCCTTCGCCGAAAGTCTCGGGGATGTCGTCCTGCGGATCGAACCGGTGACCGATGTCGAGACGGCGAGGCACCTCGGACTCGACCATCCAATGCAGCTCAGCGGCCTATACGAAGGGGTCTCGCTCAATCACCGCAGCGTCGAGCAGTCGGGCACGCTCCCCGAACGCATCAGCCTCTACACCCGCCCAATTTTCGCCGAATGGCGCTCTACGCCCTTCAGCCTCGAGCAGATCGTCGCGCATATCGTGATCCACGAAATCGGCCACCATTTCGGATTTTCCGACGACGACATGCACGCACTGGAGGACAGCGCCGAGTGACCGCGCTGCTGCGCTTCGACAGCGTAACGCTGCGCCGCGGCGGTCGCCTGCTGTTCGAAGTCCTCGACCTTGCGCTGAATCCGTGTGACGCGTTGCAAATCGCCGGCCCGAACGGCAGCGGGAAGTCGAGCCTGATTCGCCTTGCGGCCGGCTTGCTCAGCGCGGAACGGGGGCGGGTGAAGCGATCGAAACTCGCGCTTGCCGACGAAGCTCTCGCCCTCGATCGGGAGCTGCCGCTCGGAGTCGCGCTCGCCTTTTGGGAGAGGCCGATCGATGCGGCCATGGAGTCGCTCGGGATCGGGCATCTCTCCGACGTCCCAGTCAAATTGCTTTCCGCGGGCCAGGCGAAACGGGCAACACTCGCTCGGGTCGCCGCATCGCAATCGCCGCTGTGGCTACTCGACGAACCGTTGAATGGTCTCGACCGCGATGGCGCCGAACGCCTGGCGGGCGTCATTCGGCGGCATCTCGATACCGGTGGAGCGGTCGTCGCCGCCTCTCACCAAGCACTACCCGGCGAATGGCGCATGCTGGAACTCGGCGGGTGATCGGCGCCTTGATCTTGCGCGACGTACGGCGCGGATTCTACGGCGCGGCCTGGCTGCCAATCGCCTTCTTCCTGCTCGTCGCAACTCTCGTCCCATTCGCCATCGGCCCAGACCCACAAATCCTCGCACGAATTGGACCGGGCGCGTTGTGGATCGCCGCGCTGACTGCAGCGTTGCTGCCGGTCGATCGCCTGGTCGAGCCGGATCGCGCCGATGGAGTCCTCGACCAGCTTGCTCTGCACGGGATCGCGGAAGAAACAGTCGCCGTAGCGAAAATCGCGGCCCATTGGTTGACTTTTGGACCGCTGCTGTTTCTCGCTGCGTTTCCCGCCGCGGCGCTGCTCGACATCGATGGGCAAGCGCTGGCGCGGCTGCTGCTGTCGCTCTCGATCGGGACTCCCGGGCTGGCCGCGCTCACTGTGGGCGTATCCTCACTGACCGCAGGCCTTCCTCGAGCAGGATCGATCGCCGGTCTGCTCCTACTTCCCCTGGCGGTTCCCTTGCTGATCTTCGCCGCGGCCTATTGCGCGGGTGTCGGGAACCAGGCGATCACGCTCGAAGCGGCGATCTCGCTTCTGCTGACCGCGGGATCGCCATTCGTGGCCGCGGCCGCGATCCGCGCTGCCAGAACCTAGGGCGCCCTCGACCAGCGCGCAAAAATGGCGGTGGGGAGTAACAGCCCCCGCGCCTCTTCCCGCACGGCCATTTCGCCCGTCTCCACCGTGCCGCCGAGACCACCAAGCGTCTGATTGATCAATTCACCGATCGCCAGCGCCGACATGCGCACCGCATAGACGGTAAGGACGAGGAAGCGGCTATTCTCGTCGAGGAGCCGACGGCAGTCGCTGAGAAGCGGAGCGAGATTCTCCTCGAGCCGCCAGACCTCCCCCGTCGGTCCTCGCCCGAACTTGGGCGGATCAAGCAGGATCCCATCATAGCGACGCGCCCTTCGTACCTCGCGCGCGGCGAACTTGCTCGCATCGTCGACCAGCCAGCGGATGGGCGTGTCAGCGAGCCTCGACAGCCGGGCATTCTCCTTACCCTGCTCGACCGACTTCTTCGAAGCGTCGACGTGAACCAGCCGCGCACCCGCGTCGCTCAGCAGAAGCGTGCCGACCCCCGTGTAGCCGAAGAGGTTGAGTATCTCAGCGTCTGCAGCCCGTTCGCGCATCCAGTCCCATTGCGGCGCCATGTCGGGAAAGAAACCGAGGTGCCGAAACGGAGTGAGGGAAGCCTGAAAGCGAACCGCGCCGCGCGACAACTCCCACACCTTCGGCACCGGCCGGTGCTGCACCCAGCGTCCGCCGCCCTCTTCGTCGGAGCCGGGAACAAAAGTCGCGTCCGGGTCCCATTCCTGGCGGGCGGGCGCCCACATAGCCTGCGGCTCGGGACGGACGACGGTGACCGCGCCATAACGCTCGAACTTTTGTCCGCCGCCGCAATCGATCAGCCCCCAATCGTCCCAGGGTTCGGCGACAAGCGTCCGAAGCTCGTTCACGCCGCCAGCGCGAGCTTCGCGCCGACAGCGGCCACCGCACGGGGTCCCGCGAGCATGCGTGCACCCACTTGCCGCACGTCGTCGAGCGTCACCGCTTCGAGCCGGCCCACGATCGCTGACGGCTCGATCAGGGCGCCCTCGCGGAGCAGTCGCGTGGCGAGGTAGCTAGCCTGACCCCAGCAGCTTTCTAGGCTCATCAGCATGCTGGCCTTGGCCATGGCGCGGGCCCGCTCGAGGTCGCGCTGCCCTAAATCTACGACAGCTTCGGCGAGCACCCGTTCGATCTCGCCATGCGCCAGCCCAGCGTCCGACCGGTCGGCTGCGACATAGGTCCAGAACAGGCCGCATCCGGCGAAATTCTGCGCCCCGGCTCCGACCGAATAAGCAAGCCCTTGCTCCTCCCGAAGCTGCTGGAACAGACGCGAGGAGGAGCCCGCACCGACCACGTCGGCGAATAATTGCGATGCATAGGCGTCGGCGGCACCCCACGCGGGTGCCGGCATGGCGACGACAATATGCGCCTGGTCCCCGCCTTTGCGGCTTTCAAAGCGGCGGCCGCCGACGAATCGGCCCGGTTCGGGAGCGGTTCGCGCCGAGGACTTCATGTCGCCGAAAGCGGCCTCTGCAAGATCGACCAGCTGTTGATGATCAAGCTTGCCAGCTGCGACGAGCACGAGCTCGGACGATCCATAATGCGTCGACCGCCAGTCATTCAGGTCGTCGACCGAGATCGATCGAATGGTTTGATCCGTACCGAGCACCGGCCGGCCGATCGGTTGGTCGGGAAAAGCCGCTTCCTGCAAATGGTCGAAGACGATGTCGGACGCCGTATCCTTTGCCTCGGCTAGCTCCTGGAGGACGACCTTCTTTTCGAGCTCGAGGTTTCGCGCCTCGAAATGGGGCCGCCGGATCAGGTCGGCGAGGAGGTGGACGCCGAGCGGGAGGTCCGGCGCAAGCAGAGTCGCGTAGAAAGCGGTCAGCTCCCGGTCCGTTGAGGCATTGAGATCCCCGCCGACGTCCTCGACCATCTCGCTGATCTCGCGCGCCGAGCGACCGCCCGCGCCCTTGAAGACCATATGTTCGAAAAGGTGCGCGACACCGTTGAGCTGCGCAGTCTCGTAGCGCGAACCGGTGGGGGCGTAGAGCCCAACCGCTACCGTCTCCACGCTGCGCATCGGCCGGCTCGCAACGCGAAGCCCGTTCGCCAAGGTCGTCAGCGCCATCATTTCGCCCTTGCTCCTTCCCGCAGCCGCTTTCGGAGCGCGAGGCCATAGATAATCAGCGCGATTGCAGCCAGACTGAACCAGGTCGCCGCATAGCCGCGATGGCCTGCCGGGGTGACGGCGCTGATCGAGCTGACCTCTGGCGCCTTGCTCGGCTGCAGGCCCTGCGGAGCGGTTGCGGCGACAAGTCGCATACGCGACTGCCGATCAGGGACGATAATCCCGCTGACCGGCCCGCCGGTCCAGTTCACCTTCGCATTGGGATCCTTCGACCAACCGAGCTGGACGCTCATCCCCGGTCCTTCCGCGCCCGTCGCGCAATCGATGATCTGCACATAGCCGGTTTCACCCGCCGCATTCTCGCCGGCGATTGCGCGCTTGCCGACAGGGCGCAAGCACACGCCCGTCGCGTGACGAAATAGGGGCAGCTGGTCATCGCGCAGCGGCTCGGTAGGCCAGGTGATCGGCGCCATTGCCTCCGCCTGCGCGTAGCCCGCGAGCAGCCGTTCTTTCCATCCGGCGCGCTTCAGCTGCCATGCGCCGAGGCCGATCATCACCGCGACGGCGACAACGACGAAAACGGAAGCAACCAAGGGCGGGCGGGCGGTCATTCGACGATCCGACCCTCACGCGCGCGATGCTTATATTCCTGCGCTAGCAGCCAGCCTTTGGCGCCCCTCAAGCCGCCAATCGTCAGAGCTGTGGCGACGGGAACCCAGATCAGATGCACCCACCAGCGCGGTTCGGCGACGGCATCGAGCACCAGAGCGCCCACGACCGTGATCGCGCCGACGATCAGGATCAGGAACGCCGCCGGCCCATCACCAATGTTGAAGCCGTCAAAGTCGAGTCCGCATTGCCGGCACTTGTGGGCGAAGCGCACCCACCCGTCGAACAAGGTGTGCGCGCCGCAGCGGGGGCAGTCTCCGCGAAGCGCCGACGCGATCGGCGACGGCTCGGTCACGATCCAGTCAGCCGTGGACCGGCGCGCCCCAGCCGCCCCAGACATAGATCGACGTGAACAGGAACAGCCAAACGACGTCAACGAAATGCCAGTACCAGGCAGCCGCCTCGAAGCCGAAATGCTGCCTCGGCGTAAAGTCACCCTTGAACGCGCGGACGAGGCAGACAGTGAGGAAGATCGTACCGACGATGACGTGGAAGCCGTGGAAGCCGGTCGCCATGAAGAAGGTCGCGCCGTAGATGTTGCCTTTGAACGCGAACGGCGCGTGGGCGTACTCATAAGCCTGGATGCTGGTGAACAAGAGGCCAAGGCCGACGGTCATCGCGAGTCCGAGCTTAAGCCCGCCGCGGTCGCCGTGGATCAGCGAGTGGTGGGCATAAGTGACGGTCGTGCCTGAGCACAGCAGGATCAGGGTGTTGAGCAGGGGGAAGCCCCAGGGGTTCAAAACCTCGATGCCCTTAGGTGGCCACTGACCGCCGACCGCCGTGACCGCCGAGGGGAACAGCGAGGAATCGAAGAAGGCCCAGAACCATGCCAGGAAGAACATCACCTCGGAGGCGATGAACAAGATCATCCCATACCTGAGGTGCAGTTGGACGACGGGCGTCTGATAGCCTTCGTGCGCCTCGCGGATCGTGTTCGACCACCAATTGTACATCACGGTCAGCACGCCGATCACGCCCAGCGCGAACACGAACTTGCCATAGGGGTTGTCGTGCCACCACATGACGAGACCGCCGAACAGCATTCCGCCGCATGCCGCGCCGATGATCGGCCAAGGATCGGGGTCGACCAGATGATAATCGTGATGCTTCGTCGCGGCCATGTACTGCAGCTTCCCTCGTTTCGCTCTGGATGGGCTCTAGCCGCCTGAGGCGCCGGTTTCCACCGGGTAAAATGTGTAGCTCAGGGTGATCTCATCGATGTCCTTTGTGTCGGGGTCTTGTTTGATTGCGGGATCGACGAAGAAGACCACCGGCATGTCGACCTTCTCACCGGCTTTCAGCGTCTGCTCGGTGAAGCAGAAGCACTGGATCTTCTTGAAATATTTGCCGATCTGGTCGGGTGATACGTTGTAGGCGGCCTGCCCGGTCCATGCGCGCGCACTGAGGTTCTGCGCCCGATAAAAGATCTTCGTTTGCGCTCCCGGAGCGACCGCGACTGTGGTTTGCTCGGGCTCGAACCGCCAGGGCAGCCCCGGGTGCGTGTTGGCATCGAAGCGTATCCGCACCTGACCAGGAATCGCTCCTGGCGCTTTCTCGGCCCGAAGCGGAGTTCCACCAAAGCCCGTCGCTTCACAAAAGGCCCGGTAAAGAGGCGCGGAAGCGAAGGCGAGACCGACCATTGCCGCGACGATTACACTCATGATCGCAGCTGTTTTCCTGTTGCTCCTCTGTGGACCAGCGCTCACCAGTTCATTCCCGTCTTCGCAACGGTGATGAAGAAAAGGAGCACGACGAAGCCGCCGAGCAGCCAGGCCATGATTCTTGCTCGCTCGCGCTGGCGCTTGCGGACGACCTCATCCTCCTGCCTCACCAGGCGAGCCATCTGTCGGCGACCAGCACGGCGAACAAGGCGAACAGATAGAAGACTGAATAGCCGAACAAATGCTTCTCCGGCTCCATCTGGTCGGGCGTCCGCGCACCGTTGACCAGCACTCGGCCGGCAAGCACCAGGAACACGAAGCTGAGGACGGCCGCGCACCCGCCGTAGATCGGCCCGGCGAGCTTCAAGGGCCACGGCGCAACAGCCGCAATCGCCATTGGCACGCTGTAGATGAAAATTTGACGACGGGTTCTCTCGATTCCCGCGACAACCGGCAGCATCGGGATTCCGGCGGCCGCATAATCGGAACGAACGAACAGCGACAGGGCCCAAAAGTGGGGCGGGGTCCAAAGGAAGATGATCGCGAACAACAGCAGCGGGAGCGGCGCGAAATGTCCTGTCGCCGCGACCCATCCGATCAGCGGCGGGAACGCGCCCGCCGCTCCCCCGATGACGATGTTCTGCGCCGTTCGCGGCTTCAGCCAGGCGGTATAAATCAGCACATAGAACAGGATCGACCCTGCAAGCAGCGCGGCCGCCAGCCAATTCGTGGCCAACCCCATCAGCGCGACCGAAAATCCGCCGAGGCCAACGCCGAAATGGAGCGCCGACTGCCGGTCCATGCGCCCGGCGGGGAGCGGCCGGTTGGCGGTTCGCCGCATCTTCGCGTCGAGGTCCGCCTCGTACCATTGGTTGAGCGCTCCGCACGCGCCCGCGCCAAGCGCAATGCAGAGGATTGCCGTGAAGCCGAGGACGAACGGTGGAAGTTCGGGCGCGACTAGCATCCCGCACAGGCCCGAGAAGACGACCAGGCTCATGACACGCGGCTTGGTGAGCGCGAGGAAATCGCGCCAGTCGGCCGGCAGCGCGGCTGGATCAGTCATCTCAATGGTGGGCACGGGCGCGCCTATAAGGGCTCGCTCATGAGAGGAAAAGTGGCAAAGGCGTCTAGCGACAGTTCAGGCTCGCGCTGGTATCGGCCATACCATGATCAAGATCGTCTTTGCTTTCGCGCTGGCCGCGACGCTGACCGCTCCCGCCCCTGGTCAACCGACCGCGACGAAGGAAGACCTCGTGCCCGTCGCGATCGACACAAGTCTCGGCCGGATCGTCGTCGCGCTCGACCGCGCCCATGCACCTGTCACCACCGCGAATTTCCTGCGCTACGTCGATGCGCATCGCTTCGACGGCGAAGTCTTTTATCGGGCCATGAAGGTCGGTGAGACAGGCGGGCTGATCCAGGGCGGCATCCGTAGCGACTCTCGCAAACTCTATCCTCCGATCGCCCACGAGCCGACGACCCAGACTGGCCTCAAGAATGTCGCCGGCGCCATTTCCATGGCCAACGTCGGTCCCGGAACGGCGCGCGCCGACTTTTTCATCCTGACCAGCGACATTCCCTCATTCGACACGACAGCCGACCAAGCAGGCTTCGCCGCCTTCGGTCATGTCACCGAAGGCATGGAGGTCGTGAAGGCCATCCTCGCCGCGCCGGTGTCGCCAACGGCCGGCGAAGGCCCGATGAAAGGCCAGATGCTCGAGCCGACCGTCAAAATCACGAAGGTCGCGCGCGTAGCCCCAAAGTAAGCGCTAGCCGGCCGTCCTAATCGATCCTCGGCAACGTCGAGAATTGGTGGAACGGCGGCGGGCTCGGCAGCGTCCATTCGAGCGTCGTCGCACCCTCACCCCATGGATTGTCGGGCGCTTTCTTTCCAGCGGCAAGTGACCAAAAGAGATTGATGAAGAACACGGCGACGCCGGCGACGGTGATCATGTAGCCGACGGTCGCGACGTAGTTCCACCCGGCGAAGGCGGGCGTGTAGTCAGGGATTCGGCGCGGCATTCCGTCGAGCCCAAGGAAGTGCATCGGGAAAAAAACCACGTTCACCCCGACGAACATCAGGAAGAAGTGCACCTTGCCGAGGAACTCGTTGTACATGCGCCCGCTCATCTTCGGAAACCAGTAATAGAAGCCGCCGAAGATCGCGAAGACCGCGCCGAGGCTCAGCACATAGTGGAAGTGCGCGACCACGTAATAGGTGTCGTGCATGTAATTATCGACGCCGCCGTTCGCGAGGACGACACCGGTCACTCCACCGACGGTGAAGAGGAAGATGAAGCCGATCGCCCACAGCATCGGAGTCTCGAAAGTGATCGAGCCGCCCCACATCGTTGCGATCCAGCTGAAGATCTTCACGCCGGTCGGGACCGCGATGATCATCGTCGCGGCGGTGAAGTACATCTTTTCATCGACGCTCATGCCCGTCGTGAACATGTGGTGCGCCCAGACGACGAAGCCGATCACGCCGATGGACACCATCGCGTAAGCCATTCCGAGATAGCCGAACACCGGCTTGCGGCTGAAGGTCGCGACGATCTGGCTGACCATCCCGAAGCCGGGCAGAATCATGATGTAGACCTCGGGATGGCCGAAGAACCAGAAGAGGTGCTGGAAGAGCACGACATTGCCGCCGCCCGAAGCGTCGAAGAAGGTCGTCCCGAAGTTTCGGTCGGTGAGGAGCATGGTGATCGCTCCGGCAAGCACCGGCAGCGCGAGCAGTAGCAGGAAGGCGGTGACGAGAATCGACCAGACGAACAACGGCATTTTGTGCAGGGTCATGCCCGGCGCGCGCATGTTGAAGATCGTCGTGATGAAATTGATCGCGCCGAGGATCGAACTCGCGCCCGCGAGGTGGAGCGAGAAGATCGCCATATCGACCGCCGGGCCCGACGAGCCGGAGGTCGAGAGCGGAGCGTAGATTGTCCAGCCCGTACCGGCTCCCAGCCCGGTTCCACCGGAAACAAAGCTCGATCCGAGCAAGAGCGTGAACGCCGGGATTAGCAGCCAGAAGCTGATGTTGTTCATCCGCGGGAACGCCATGTCGGGCGCTCCGATCATCAGCGGGACGAACCAATTGCCGAAGCCCCCGATCATCGCCGGCATGACCATGAAGAAGACCATGATCAGGCCATGGGCGGTGATCAGCACGTTCCAGTGGTGCGCCCATTCATCGAAGTTCGCGGTTCCGGCACCGATCGGCCAGGCGCGGTTCAACACTTGGATGCCGGGCTCCATCAGTTCCCAGCGCATGATTCCGGAGATCGCACCGCCGATCACGCCCGCGACGATGGCGAAGATCAGGTAGAGGGTGCCGATGTCCTTGTGATTCGTCGACATGAACCAGCGGGTGAAGAACCCCGGCTTGTGATCCTCGTGGTGCCCCGCCTCATGCACTTCGTGCGGCCGGAGATGGAGTGTGTCGGCGGTAGTGCTCATGGGATGCTGTGCTCGCTACTTAATTCTGCGCTGTGGCGGCTTGGTTCGTCGTAGGCTGTTGGACTGCGGTTTCCCTGCCGGGTGCCGCGCTGGGCTCCGGAGCGGCCGCGCCCGGGAGCGGCGGACCCGAAGTAGGTGAGATCGCCGTGCTGTCGGGCGCCGCCGGCTTGGCTCCCGGCAGAGTGCCGCCCTTTTCGGCGACCCACTCAGCGAACTTCGCCTGCGGAACGACCTCGACCCCGATGGGCATGAAGCCGTGGCGGGCACCGCAGAGCTCCGAGCATTGGCCGAAATAGACACCCGCCCGATCGACCTTAGCCCAGGTCTCGTGCAACTGACCGGGGTTAGCGTCCTGTTTGATCCAGAAGGCGGGCACAGCGAAGCTGTGGATCACGTCGTCCGCGGTGATGATGAACTTCACCACCTTGCCTTGGGGGATTACCAGCCGGTTATCGACCGCCAGTAGCGGCGGACCATCGGCGTTCGTACGGGCGCGCTGGTTGGGCTGGCGCGTGGGATCGTTCGCTTCCTTCAGCATGTAACTGTCGAATGAGACGCCGTAGTCGGGCAGCTCGTAAGACCAGTACCATTGGTGGCCCGTCACCTTGACCGTCAGGTCCGCGGGCGGCGGCGTGTATTGGTGGCGAAGCAGGCGGATCGAAGGAATTGCGATCGCGACCAGGATCAGGACCGGAACCAGCGTCCAGATGACTTCGATCGTCGTGTTATGCGAATTGCGCGACGGCGTCGGGTGGGCGCCGCGACGATACCGAACCATTGCATATAGCAGCAGCGCGAGCACGAAGATGCTGATCACGGCGCAGAGCGGCAACAGCCAGTCGTTGTGGAAGTAGGCGGCTTCCTCGCCGATCGGCGTCACCTGCATTTGAATGCCTTTGCGACCGTCCGGCTCGCCGATTCCATGGGTGGGAATCATGTGGCCGACCGTGCCGGGCACGGGCGCTGCTTCCGCCGGCGCGGCCGCGGCTGGCGTAGCGTTCGCCGGAGGTGCAGCGACAACATTCTGGGTGGGCGCGTTCGCTGGCGTTTGCGCCGTCGCGGCAGGTGCAAGCCCGGCAGCGGCCAAGGCGATCGCCCATCCAATCAATCTCATCTTCACCCCTGACATGCTTTGGGACTGGAAGCGCGGGTGCGCGTACCGGATTTGCGCGCTTCTATAGGCGCGGCTTTTCGGAGCCTCAAGCGCCTCTTCCAAGTTGGTATCGGGGGTGTTGAAGCCCTCTGCTCCGCGGACTAATGGCCGTTCCCGTAGTGTTGACCGACGACGAGATCCTTGCCGAGTTCCGGGCCGCCGATGCATTGCTCGAAGGTCATTTCATTCTGTCGTCGGGGCTGAGGAGCCCGCGCTATCTGCAATGCGCGCGCGTGCTGATGGACCCGGCACGGGCGGAGCGCCTGGCCCAAGCGCTGGCGGCGAAACTGCCCGCCGAAGTCCGCGACCGGATCCAGGTGGTGGTGTCGCCCGCAATGGGCGGCGTGATCATCGGCCACGAGATGGGTCGGGCCCTGGGCAGGCCCGCTATGTTTCTCGAACGGCCGCAGGGCACGTTCGAACTCCGCCGGGGCTTCCGCCTCGATCCGGGCACGTCCGTGCTAATGGTGGAGGATGTGGTGACAACGGGCCTGTCATCGCGTGAGGCCATCGAGGCGGTTGGGGCGGCGGGCGGCGAGGTGATCGCCGAAGCCGCGCTCGTCGATCGATCCGGCGGAACGGCCGACCTTGGCGTTCCTTTCTATCCGCTGATCCGTATCGACGTCCCGGCCTATGCGGCCGACGCCTTGCCGCCGGAACTTGCCGCAATTCCGCCCAGCAAACCGGGTAGCCGCGCCGCCGCGTGACCACCCGACTCCGCCTCGGCGTCAATATCGACCATGTCGCGACCATCAGGAACGCGCGCGGCGGCGATCATCCCGATCCCGTTCGCGCCGCCCACATCGCCGCCGAAGCGGGCGCCGACGGGATCACCGCGCATCTTCGCGAAGACCGTCGCCATATCACCGACGAGGACATCGATCGGCTGATGGCCGAAATCGCCTTGCCGCTGAACCTGGAGATGGCGGCGACCGAGGAAATGCTGGAGATCGCGCTGCGCCACAAGCCGAACGCGGCGTGCATCGTCCCCGAGAAGCGCGAGGAGCGCACAACCGAGGGAGGACTCGATGCGGCGGGGCAGCACAATCAGCTCGCTTATTATGTCGACAAACTGGGCGCGGCGAACATCCGCGTAAGCCTGTTCATCGAGCCGTCGGAAGAACAGGTCGCCGCGGCGATCCGCTTGCGCGCTCCAGTCGTCGAGTTCCACACCGGGCGCTATGCGCACCTTGAAGGTCAGGAGCGAGCTAGCGAACTCAAGCGCATCGCCGATTGCGCGGCGCTTGCGGTGAAGAACGGCATCGAGCCGCACGCCGGCCACGGCCTGACTTTCGACAACGTCCTGCCGGTCGCCGCCATACCCCAGCTCGGCGAGCTGAATATCGGCCATTTCCTCGTCGGCGAGGCGATCTTTACCGGCCTGGACGCGAGCGTCCGCCGGATGCGCGCGTTGATGGATCAGGCGAGATGAAGTTCCTGCCTATCGCGCAGCGACGCGGAAGGGGACCATGCCCCATCATGCTGCGCATGGTTCCCCTCCCCATCGGCCTCGCCGGCAGGGAGGGACGGCATTGATCGTTGGCATCGGGTCGGACCTGTGCAACATCGAGCGGATCGAGCGCTCGCTTGAGCGCTTCGGGGACAAGTTCCTCGACCGCGTCTTCACCCATGCCGAGAAGGCCAAGGCCGCATCGCGCCCCTACACTCGCGCCGGCACGCTCGCGAAGCGCTTCGCCGCGAAGGAGGCGTTCTCCAAGGCGGTCGGCACCGGCTTCAGGCACGGCGTCTTCATGAAGGACATCGGCGTCGTTAATCTTCCATCCGGCGCCCCGACGCTAAGCCTTACCGGCGGTGCGAAAGCGCGGCTTGACGCCCTTGCGCCGGAGGGCCACGCCATCGACATATATTTGACTTTGACCGACGAACATCCCTGGGCGCAGGCGTTTGTGATCCTGTCCGCCCGCAAGTTGGAGCCCTGATTGTTGAGCGATACTGTTCCCGAGGCTAGCGCCGACTCTCCGGCTGCGCCGCCGGCCGAAACCAAGGAAGAGAAGGGGTCCGCCGTGTGGCGCGAGATCAAGGGCCTGTTCTGGGTCCTGCTCGCCGTTCTGGCCTTTCATAGCTTCGTCGCCAAGCCCTTCTACATTCCGTCCGAATCGATGATGCCGGGGCTGCTGACGGGTGACCGCCTGGTGGTCACCAAATATCCCTATGGCTGGTCCTGGGTTTCGCCCAGTTTCCATGTCTTCCCGCACTTGCAAGGGCGCCTGTTCGGTCACCTGCCGAAGCGCGGCGACATCGTGATCGTCACTCCGCCTGGAACGCGCACCGACTATATCAAGCGCGTCATCGGCCTGCCCGGCGACACTCTTCGAATGGTCGACGGCACGCTGATCATCAACGGCCAGCCGGTGAAGCGCCAGGCGCTGCCGCCGAAGATGATTCCGGTCGACGCCAATTCGCCCTGCGGGTCCGAGCATGATCCGGCGCTCTATGATTTCCGCGTTCGCGGGTCGGACGGCAGGACCTATTGCCGCGTCCCAATCATGCGCGAGACGATGCCCAACGGCCGCACCTACGAGACCGTCGAGCTCGGCCGGTCGACCGAGGACGACTTCGGGCCGATCCGGATTCCGTCGGGCCACCTCTGGCTAATGGGCGATAATCGTGATGATTCCGCGGATAGCCGAGTGCCCGAGTCGCAGGGCGGTCTTGGTGGTCCCGTGCCGTGGGAGAATATCGGCGGGCGGGCCGAGTTCATCACCTTCTCGCTCGACGGCACGACGCAATGGTGGAACCCGCTGAGCTGGCTCGAGGCGTTCCGCCACGGCCGCGCCGGGACCTCGCTCAGGAGCAGCTGATGGCTGTGCGGCCCCGCCGAAAAGCCGCTCGAGAGCAGCTGATCGCGCCGGGTCCGCCGACGACCGAGCCGCACATCGAGCGGCCGGGGCCCGCGGAATTCCGCGATCCCCTCGTTCGCCGCGAAATGGCGAAAGCGGCGGTCTGGTTCGGCATGGCCCTGGCGATCGTCGGCGTCATCGTTCTCGCACAACCACTGCTGCTGATCATCGGCGGGGCGATCTTCGCCGTCCTCCTCGACGGTGGAGTGAGGTTGCTCGAGCGCATCTTGCCGATCCCGCGCGGTTGGCGATTGCTGCTGACGATCGTCCTGGCTTTCGGGTTCATCGGCTGGGTCTTCTGGTTCGCGGGAACAACGATCGCCGCCCAGTTCGAGGCGCTGCGGATCGTCGTGACCGAGCAATTCGACAAGCTGTTGGAGTTTGCGGCCTCGCTCGGACTCGTGCCGAAAGGGCCGCCGCAGAACCTCGGCTCACAGCTGCTCGGCTCGGTCGGCCGACTGACGAGCGCCGTCGGGAGTGCGATCGGCGCGGTCACGAGCGTGATCGCGATGATCGTCATCGGTATCTTCCTTGCGGCCGAGCCGCGCATTTACGACCGCGGAATCGCCTGGATGTTGCCGCTACGGCACCGCTCCAGCTTCTACCGGATCGCCGAGCATGTCGGCTTCACGCTGCGCCGTCTCTTGTTCGGCCGCCTCGTCGGGATGCTGTTCGAAGGCGTGTTCACCTGGCTCATGCTGACGGTCGGCGGCGTGCCGATGGCCGCGCTCCTTGGGCTCGTCACCGGAGTTTTGGCCTTCATCCCGAACATCGGCGCCATCACCTCGGGCATCCTGATGGTTGCGGTTGGTTTCAGCGCCGGCCCTCACCAGGGCGTCTATGCGATCTTCGTCTATTTCTTCGTGCAGAATATCGACGGCTATCTGGTCGTCCCGTACATCGCCCGGCGGACGGTCGACCTTGCGCCGGCGATCGTGCTTGCCATGCAGCTGCTGATGGGCGCCTTGTTCGGAATCCTCGGCGTGCTGTTCGCCGATCCCATCCTCGCTACGCTCAAGGTCGTGCTGGTCGACCTCAGCCGACGCCAAGAGGAATTGGAGGGGGAAGTGCCGGAGGTCGTCGCCGGCTGATTCTTATTGTTGCGGCTGGGCCTGCATCATCGCCGCCCCGCCGCGAACGATCTTGCGCACCTGCACTTCGAACGTCAGCGCGCTGTTGGCCGGGAAGCCCGGCGGCGGCGGACTGTTCCCAAACGCGAGGCGCTGCGGCATCTTGAACCGATAGCGTCCGCCTTCCTGCATCTTCGTCATCGCTTCGGCGAAGCCAGGGAAGACCATGGTCATGGTGAAGGGCTGAGCACCGCCATGGGCATCGCTGCTGTCGAATACCGTCCCGTCGTCGAGCTGGCCGACATAATCGAGGAGTGCCGCGTCATCGGAGCCGATGGGCTGTCCCGACCCGGCCTTGATCGTCCGGAACTCGAGTCCGCTCGAGCTCACTTGGGGCCTTAATGCTCCGGCGCCCAGCCAGGCGAGCCCGACGCCGGCGGCAATGACCAGGATGAACGCCAGCCATAACTTCACCATCCGGCCGGTACGGGCGGGTCGATGGGCAGCTTCAGCGACGGACATCGGACTGTTCGTCAGGCTTAGCGGGAGCCTTCGCGCTCAGCGCGCTTGCGCTCGAGCTTGCGGGCGCGGCGGATCGCGGCGGCCCGCTCGCGAGCGCGCTTTTCCGACGGCTTCTCGTAGTGACGGCGCAGCTTCATCTCGCGGTAGACGCCCTCGCGCTGGAGCTTCTTTTTCAGTGCGCGCAGCGCCTGCTCGACATTATTGTCGCGAACGATGATCTGCATAAATACCCGTCAAGCTCCTTTAAAATCAGTGGCTTACGCCCCACATATGATGGAACGAGGGGTTTTGCCCCATTTCATCGGCAACAGCTGGCGGCCGCCAGAGGCATTCCTCTGCGGCGCGCGGCGCCTTAGCAGCCACCGCCACAGCGTACAACCCGTTTCAAAACGGTGATCGCTGCGGTGAACGGAGGCGCGAAGACGGTGGAATGAGAAACAAGACCGAATGGGTTATCGGCCATTAACCCTTTGAATGATAAACAACGCGCTTCGCCGGGAGGGTACAAATGTCATTGAATCGGAGAGAAATGCTACGTCTTGGCGCTATGGGCGCGGCGGGCGCATTGCTCTCTTCCTCGGCGAGCTCAAACACGTTGCCAACGTTTCTCGCGCCGGCACAGCCGCCACTGTTGCCCAATTTGCAGCCTGCCGCTCCTGCGCAGGTGCTGACTCCGGCCGCGCCGGGCGGCATCGACCCGCAGCTCTTCGCCAAGGCGAAGGCGGCGCTGGACACGCACAAGGTGTGGCCGCGCGATACGATGGCCGTGGTCGACTTTTCGAGGCCCTCCGGTGAGGAGCGCTTCTATGTGGTCGACCTGCTGAGCGGCAATGTCGAGGCGCACCGCGTTGCCCACGGCCGCGGCTCGGACCCCGACCATTCCGGCTTTGTCGAGCGCTTCTCGAACGATTTCGGCTCCTACGCGAGCTCGAACGGCGCCTATCTCAGCGGAGACTATTACGACGGCAAGTACGGGCTTTCGATGAAGGTCCGCGGGCTCGACTGGAGCAATTACAACGCCGAGCCGCGCGCGATCGTCATTCACAACGCTTGGTACGCCGAAGACGACATGATCCCGATCCATGGCAAACTCGGTCGGTCGGAAGGCTGCTTCGCCATGTCGCGCAAAAGCCAGTACGAGGTGATGCGGCGCATCGCCGGTGGGCGGATGATCTACGCCGAAAAGCTGGCATAACTGCGACTTCATCTGTTCGAAAGGGGCCGCCTTGAGCGGCCCTTTTTAATTCTTCGGCCGTTGAGACTTCCGCGCTCGAGTGCATAAAGCTTCCCGATGCTCGGCCCGATCATCAAGATTACGATCCGCTTCCTCGGGGCTGTTGGCGGGGGCCTGGCACTATGCACACCGGCGACTGCGTCCCATCTAGTCACGGGGAATGGATTGGGGTTCGCGGTCGTTGCTCCCGAGAGCGGAACTACGACGAAATTCTACCCTCATCCCTACAGTTACGCCCGACCCGATCCAGCCAATCCACTCAGCGAAGGGATCGAGACGGCGAACTTCATCAAGACGCTTAGCTGGGGCGCGCCCGGGCTGGCAGGCGCCGCGGAATATGTCGATGATTCGCATGTCATCCGACTTCGCCGGGCCGACGGCGTCGGCTATTTCTTCATGCCTTTTGGACTTGAACGCCCGGCGCTAATCGTAAGCTGGGAAGCGGCGTCACACGGCTCGGCCGCCTGGCGAGTCGAATGGAACCGGCCCTTCGTTTCGCAAAGAGTCGTAAGAGCGTCCGGAACCGCTGGCAGGCTATTGCGGTTCGAGGGGGTCGATGAGCCGCTGCTGCTGATCCCCTTTGGCGCAGCGCGACATGCGATGGCTTCCGCGGATCAACCCTTGGCGGCGAGTTCGGCATGGGCATTGATCGCTCTTGAGAAGGAGAGCGATGCCAGGCCGGCCATCCGCGAATTCGTCCAGTGGCGCGCCGGCCTTCCCGTTCGGGACCTGCCAGCGCGGGAAATCGCCGAGTTTGAGAAATGGCGAGCAAGGCCGACCGTGCGCTTCAAGAGCGAGGAAGAGCGCCACTTGTGGCGGCAAAGTGAAACGATGCTGCGCATCGCGCAAAGCCGCGAACCAAACCGCGCGGATCGGCATGGCAACGGCTTGATCGTCGCCAGCCTGCCTGATGGCGCCTGGTTCACGCCCTGGGTCCGCGACATGGCGTGGGCCGCCGTGGCGCTGGCGCGGATGGGTCATCGCGCCGAGGCGAGATCGGCGCTTCTGGCGTACTTCAATGCTCGGCCCACTGGCAAAATGCGGCGCGAAGTGAACGACGCGGACTATCAGATCTCGCTCGTGCGTTATTTCGGCGAAGGCGCCGAAGAGCCGTTCTTCACCAATGAGGGGAGCACCAATGTCGAATTCGACAGTTGGGGCGAGGCGCTCTGGGTGCTGGGCGAATATCTTCGCAAGTACGACGAACCAGCATTGCTGAAGGCCGCCACGCATCGTGGGCCAATCTATGAGGTTGCCCGCGATTTCATCGTGAAACCGCTGATGGCCAATACGGAAAAATACGCCGATGGACTGATCGTTGCCGCCGATACATCGATCTGGGAGGAGCGGCAGAAGGACAAGAAGCACTTCGCGTTCTCGACCGCCATGGCGATCGTTGGCCTGCGCGAATTTGCGGCCGTGGCGCAGCTTGCGGGCGACGACGTTGCGCGCAAGCAGACGCTCGATCAGTTGGCGCGATTGGAGAGGGGTTTCGACGCGGCCTTCATTCGTGACGGGAAACTGCGTGGCACTCTCGAAGAGGGGGTGAAGAACGACATCGATGGAGCGCTCATCCCAATCATCAATTTTGGTGTGGTTCGGAATCAAAACGTGATCCGCGACACGGTAGCAAGGATCGAGTTGCTGAAGGTAGCTTCAGGCGGCTATCGGCGTGTTCGAAGCACGTACACCGACCCCGCGATCTTCGAATATTGGTATGAGCGGCAGGAGTTCTTGTTCGTCGACCTGAGCCTCGCTGAGCTTTACCGGCGGCTGGGTAGGACGGCCGAGGCAGACGCGATGTTGAACCGAATTGTGACAAAGGCCGCGGCCGACCACAACATCATCCCCGAAATGTATGTGGCGCTTCCCTGCGAGCTTTTCCCCGGCAAGATCGGTGATCCTACGGGCGCGCTGCCCATGGTTGGATATGGCGCCGGAGCATATGTCTTGCACCTGCTCGAGCGGTCGCCTCCAACGAACGGGTCCAGCTGAGCCCGGGCGATGGGCGGATTACTGGATAAGCGACAGCGCCGCCCGCCCGAACATCACCAGAATCGCGGCGGAAAGCATGATCGCATTTGCGCGCTTGGACGTGACAAAAAAGAGCGCCACGATGATCGCGCTGAACACCAGCTGAGGCGCCACTTGGAGGAATCCGGACTCAACTTCGTGGTTCCCCGCCCCAGCAAGCGGCACCCCGCTCAGAACAAGGCCGAACATGCAGAGCCCGACGATCAGATTGATAATCACCATTCCGCCGATCACCAGCCGCTCCACCTTCATGTAATAGGCGTCGAAGTCCGGCCATTCGCCGGCATCGTCGGGAAAGACGAACGTCGAAATCACGTAATAGCCGCCGATCAGCGCAAGCACCGCGAGGAGGCTGAAATAGCTGAAGGACACGTGTCGGTTGAGCTCGAAAGCGCTCAGGAAGAAATGCGCCTGATTGAGGATCAGCAGGATCCCGAGAAGCGGCACAAGCCAGCCGATCCGTGGATGGCCCCGGCGGCGCGTCACATGCCACGCCAGTCGCCAACATCGGGCTAGTCCACCCACAAGGACGCTGATCGCCAGTCCGATAAGCAACGCGAACAAGCGGGAGAGATCGTCGAAATCGCCTTTGAGCTCGCTCGCCTGTACTTGTCCCGTCAGTAGCGGATAGACGGCATCGAACAGCATCAACAGGTTGCACGCGATAAGCAAAGTGAGGGCCGCGCGGCGTGAACGAACGACCAGGAGCGCGGCCAGCAACGGGAAAAAGGCCAGCTCCGCAACCAACTCGACAGGATCGCCGAAACCCATCCCGCTACCGCCCGCGCCACCGACGGAGGTGAGCTTCACACCCGACCGGGCGACGAGAGCTTCGTAGATGAGGGTGACTAAGTTGATGGCGATCATGCCCGACACCACCAGAGGACTGACCCTCAAATAATAAGCGTCGTAGTTCGGCCATTCCGTCGGCTTTTCGGGGAACACGAAAGTCGAGACCGCATAGTAGCCGCCGATCACGAACAGCACTGCGAGGAGTGATCCATAATTGAAGCTCATATGTTCCAGCAGCTCGGCCGAGGTGACGACAAAACTGGTCTGATCGAAGATGACCAAGAGACCGAGGAGCGGAATGAGTGGCCCAATACTGATCTTAACTTGCGTGGCCTGAACGCCCCACTTGATTCGCCAGGCCAGCGCGAGCCCGCTCAGGATCGCGGCGATGCCCAGTCCGAGCAGCAGGGAGAAGAGCCGCGTGAGTTGAAGCAGCGCGTCGTCCATAAGCCCGCTCGCCGTTAAAGGACGTGCACGCTGCTCGAGGCTCGGGAGCGACGTCCATTCAAATGACAATCGCCCCTTAATCGAGCGCTGGCGAATCCTAGCGGCTGCGCGGACGCGTGTCAGCCACCCGTAACAGCCTGGATG
This sequence comes from Pseudomonadota bacterium, assembly GCA_046733135.1. Lineage (GTDB taxonomy): Bacteria > Pseudomonadota > Alphaproteobacteria > Sphingomonadales > Sphingomonadaceae > Sphingomicrobium. The sequence continues at coordinate 19,999 of JBKPON010000163.1, forward strand.
GCCTCACGTCATCGAACAGGGCACCAATCGTGCGCGCTAAAGATTACATTCACATAGATTAAGAACGGGAACTAAGTTTAGGCGCCTTTGTTGCGGCTTCGGCATGCAAATTCCCGTCACATGCCAAAAGGGGGGTTCTTCATGCGCGATGAGATCGTGAGGCTTCGCGAACTTGCGGAGAGCTACCGCTATCGGTCACAAACCGTGGGTTGGCTTCCCCTTTCGGCGGCTTACGGCGAAGCAGCGGATCAGCTCGAACGGAAGATCGAGAGTCTGGGATCCGCCGCGCTGTCCCGACGTTCGGTTTAGCAGCCAGGATTGTCCACAGCGGGCGGCCTCGAGGCGGGGTGCCAAGCAGACGTTGTCCACCGCACTAATCCCAGCATAGGATATGCGCGCATGACCTCGCGGCGCTTCTTTCAACTTCTCGTGCTCGGAATTCTCATAGGACTGGTGATCGCGGTGGGCAGCCAATTGCAGCCCCGCTGAAACGCTACAGCCGCAATCCAATACGCGGACCAAGCCAGGTCATTACGAGATAAAGGACGACGGTCAGAGCGCAGCCGAACGCCAGCGACATCCAGAAGCTTACCCCGCCCCGCAACAGCAAAGGCATGAGTAGGAACATCGGTAGGGAAGGCAGCACAAACCAGAAAGTGGCCTCGACGTGAGCCGCCATGTTCGGAACGTCCGGTTTGTCGTGCCACAGCCAGACCATCCCGAGCACCGAAACAAGCGGGAGGGAGGCGATCAGCGCGCCGAAGCCTGGAAAGCGCTTCGCGACCTCTGACACGATTGCCACGATTACGCCGGAGATCGCGGCCTTGACGATAAGGTAGAGCATGCCTTCAACGTCGCATGTTGGTCGCTCGCTCGCAACGTACGCTTTGGAGAGGCGACATCGCCTCGAGTTGTCCACCTTGGCACCGACGCGCCGCTCGAACGTTGTCTCTTCACTATGACCACAGACCCACCAAGCGGCTCCAAAGAGAGCCATGTCGACCGTGCCATGCTCGGCCCGACCCCCGACAATCCTTCACTTTCGCTGAAGAAACGGCTCAAACGCGCTGCCTTCTTCGATCAGCGCGATCGCGAAGTCGCTGCAGGGGAGGCCAAACAGGTCGACCCCGACGCAGGCCTTCCTGAGCAGATGGTCGAGGACATCGCCGAGTTGGATCGCGATTAAATCAACGTGAAGCGAGACGCGGCCAGCACCCCGCGCTCACTTTTCGTGCGCCTTATTTGTCGACAGGCTTGTTCAGACCTTTCCAGAACGTGATCGGGCCGCCGGCGATCGTTCGGACTTCAATGCGCTGCTGTCCGAGCAATATTGCACCGGCGATGCCGGAAATGACCCAGATGACGATCCCGCCAATGATGTAGGGTTTCATCGCTGTCCTTCTCGCTCCATCAAGCCACGGATCGACCGCCAAGTCAAAGTGATCGAATCAATGCCCGAAGAGCGAAACTCTTGGCCTTGGCTCCCGAGCGGCCTTGTCGTAGCCTCATGCGACAACAGTGAGTCTGCGAAGGGGGGCGTTCGCGATGCGGCTGCAGATCTGGCGATTATCGATTCTAGCACTTCTGCTGTCGTTGGCATTTCCGTCAGGCTCGCGAGCGGCCAGCGACAATCCTAAATTGACCCCGTTGATCGCGGAGGTCATCGCTCCGCCACATGTGGTTCCAGGTTCGGATGGCAAGCGTCATATCGTCTATGAGCTTGCGCTGACCAACATCACCGGAGGCGGTGTTCGGGTCGACAAGCTCAAGGTCATCGACCCTGACAATCATATGACGCTTGCGGAGCTGGGTCCTGAAGAACTCGCGAAACGTGTCACTCCAGGCGCGAGCCGCGGCCACGAAACGCGGGAGCTCGCTGCATATCAGTTCGCGGTAGTTTTCCTGCATCTCGCATTGGCCGACGGCGCAGCCGTTCCTCCTCGCATTATCCACGAGATCACCGCTCACTTCGCGGTCATGAACGGTGACATGACAATGACGATCGGCGGAGCCCCCGTCGTCGCCACGGCGCCAGTCGTGCTCGGGCCGCCGTTGCGCGGCAAGGGCTATGTCGCCGCTGACGGCTGCTGCGATTCCATCCGTCACGTCCGTGCGTTGCTGTCGCTCGACGGCAAATTCGATCTTTCGCAGCGCTTCGCCATCGATTGGGAACAGATCGACGGCCAGAACAAGTTGTTCGTGGGCGACGCCAAGGTTCCGGCGAATTACCACATCTACGGCAAACCGATCCTTGCTGTCGCCGACGGCACGGTAGTGGGAACGCGGAACGATCTAAAAGACCAAATACCCGGCGCGTTGCCGGCAAATCTGCCGCTCGATGAGGCGGACGGCAATTTCGTCGTTCTCGAAATCGGATCCGGTTTGTTCGTCAACTACGCCCATATGCGCCCGGGCAGCGTGAGGGTTAAACTCGGTGACAAGGTGCGGCGCGGTGACCAGCTCGGTGAGGTGGGGAACACTGGCAACAGCCAGGCGCCGCATATGCACCTGCATGTCATGGATGGCGCACAGCCCCTGACCTCGAACGGTCTCCCCTACGTTTTCGACAACTTCACCATCACGGCGGTCGACGAGGCCGGCACCGAGGATTTCGACAAAGCGGAGGCGACTGGATCGCCCGTTTCGCTGACTCCGCGAGTCCCGCCGCAAAAGCTCGAGGACGTCCTGCCGCTCGATCTATCGGTCGTCGACTGGCGGCAATGATCGGTTAGGCTGCCGGGACTGAGGGTTGATTTTCGCGGTTTCGCCGAAGGTGGCGACGTGCATGTCGCAATCCTCGGCTTGCAGCTCGATCCGGTGGCTCAGCGTGATCTCATCCTTGGATGCGGAGCATCGAACACCTGCTCCAGCGCGGCGTGCAACGAGGTCGCTGCTTCGCCCCAACGAGCAAGGTCGGCAGGTGCTGAGCCCACCGGATACCCCGTCGCTACCAAAAGAATCCTCAATGGCTCGAATCGGACTCCGGCAGTCCCTATTCTATCGCGTTGCGACCTGGTCCGCCGGCTTCGGCTTGGCTTTCGCCGGCTGGCCCGCGATCGTGTCCGGCGTCTTCTTGAGCGGCGCGAGGCTCGCTCCACCGTCCTTCATTTGCAGGGCGGCTAGCGCTTTGGCGTCGCGGCCGTAGAGGTCCTGGTAATCGACGATCCGCCCATCATTGAGCGCGGCGGAGCTGAAATAAACGATGTAGACCGGGACCGGCTTCACGAAGTTTGCCTGGACCGTCTTCTTGCTCTCGAGCGTGTTTTGGATCTTGTCGGACGTCCACTCGCCGCCGTCGTCGGCAAGAAGCTCGGTGGCGAGGTCGAGGATATTTTCCGTCCGGATACAACCGTGGCTGAGCGCCCGCATCCGACTGCTGAAGCGGCTGCGCGCGTTGGTGTCGTGAAGATAGATGTTATGCGGATTATACATCACGAACTTGAGCTGGCCGAGCGCGTTGGTCGGGCCCGGCGGCTGCCGCCAGCGCTGCACCTTCCCGTCCCCTCCCTTGAGCGGCACAAAGCCCTTCTTGCCGGCGACTTCCCCGGTAATGCTGGGAGGAACTTCCCACCAGGGATTGAGCATCACTCCGACCGCCATGGCCGAGAGCTGCGGCGTCGGAGTTTTCGTGGCCCCCGCGATCGCCTTGTGCTTCCAGCGATTGACGCCGTTCTCCACCAGAGTCGCGTGGAAACCTGGCACGTTGACGATGATATATTTCTCGCCGAGGTCGCGCGGTAGCCAGCGCCAGCGGTCCATGTTCAGTCGAACCCGGTTGAGCTTTAGAGTGTCGGTCTCTGGGGTCATCGCCAGCGCGTTTTTCAGCGCTGCATATTGGGGGTGCGTCGGCAGCAGGCTGTTTAGCGCATCGGCGATCTGGTGGGTCGCGAGCGCGCTCCGCAGCAGGCCGTCCTGTTTGGCCGCGTCCAAATCATCGTCGACAACGAACCAGGCGATGCGCCCCGGCTTCTTCACGTGACCGAGGGCAAGGTCTGAGGATACGCGGTTGAAGCGGTCCGTCGCTTCCTTGGAGAAGACGGCGGGGTTGCGCGAGCGCAGCGCAGCGGCGAGGCCGTCGGGATCATAGTCCGCCGGGTTCAGGCCTTCCTGGGCGATCTGTTGAATGTAATGCAGCAGGTCCTCGGCACTGATTGCGTCCCAGACGGCGGGCGGCAGCGGCGGCGGAGCAGGCTGCGCAATTTCGGGCTGCGACTGGGCAGAGCCGCCCACCGGTGCAGCGGATTGCGCGCCCGCGGTAGGTTTCGCGGGAGCTATCACCGGCGGCTTGGCAGTCGGCTGGCTCACGGGCCGTGCCGGATCGGCCTGCTTCGCTTGCGCGATGGCAGGATTGGATGCCAGCACGACGCCCGCCGTGACCAGCAGAAGGAAGCTTACGCGCGACTTCATCGGCGACCTCAACCCGTTCATTTTAAAGGGATACCCCATTCCCACGCAATCCATACACGCGTTCGGCGGAGCATTCCAGTGATGCTTGGACCGCAGCGACGCGAACAACTCACCCGACCCTTATCGCAAACCAATCCTTAAGGGCAGCTGGCTAATGTCACGGCGCCGAGTGGGGATGAGAATATCAGTGCCGTCCGGTTTCGCCCTTGATGGCGGGATGATCCCGCGCAGTTCTCGCCGCACGATCAACGAGCGGGGAGAGATACGCCGTCCCACCACATCGAGCACGGCGATGCTCGAGTTTCGTGGACGCAAGCATGTCGTGCGCCTCGTCAATGTGTCCAAATCCGGCGCTATGGCGCTTTTCCCACACACGCCGAATATTGGCGAACGCCTCCTTGTACATCTCCTTGACCAGGGGCTCGTGTCGGCTCACGTGAGGTGGGTGAGGGACGGCAGGATCGGTCTGTCCTTCGTGACCCCGGTCGAGTAAGTGTTGGATGAGGAAAGACTTTTCAATGATCAAGGCGCGCATTGCCGAAGATCATAGCGAGCGGCGTCGCTTCTCGCGCATTCCCGTCGAGTTGGACGCCAAAGTCCGGGAACTCGGCGAGAATGGAGTGGAGGCGCGTGTGCTGAACATCTCGCGGAGCGGCTTCATGGCCGCCTCGGACGGGCGCTTTGAGGTCGGCTCGCGCATCTGGCTAATGCTCCCGGGCCGAGACCGCGCCAACGCGGTCGTGAAGTGGACGGCCGGAGACAAGCTCGGCGCTGAGTTCGCCGAACCGATTTCGATCGACGGTCTGACGGCTTAGTCCATCAACTCGCGGGCGCGAGCGCCGCTCGTACCGCCTTGTCGAGCGCGTCCGAGCGGAATGGCTTGGCCAGCAGGGGCGCGTTCGGCGCGACGCGCTTCACCGCCTCGGTTTCGCTGTAACCGGAGACGAAGAGAATGGCCTGGTCGGACCGGGCTTCGAGGATACGGCTGGCGACGTCGGCGCCCGAAAGCCCGGGCATGATGAAATCTAGCACCACGAGGTCCGGGCGTTCGCGATCAATTTCGGCGAGGCCCTGTGCGCCGTCGCTCGCTTCCCGGACACGATAACCCTGCTCCTCGAGCGTTGTGACGATGAACCCACGGACGTCTGGATCATCGTCGATGACGAGGATGGAAGCTCGCTTGCGCCGGCCTTTCGTTCCGGTCGTTTCGCTGTCCGCGCCCGCGGTTTCCGACGCCTCCGTTTCCGCTGCTCGGAAGTAGATTTTCACCGCCGTACCCGCGCCCGGCGTGCTCTCGATCCGTGCCGTGCCGCCCGACTGACGGGCCATGCCGTAAACCATGGAGAGACCAAGGCCCGTCCCTTTTCCCACCTCCTTGGTGGTGAAGAAGGGCTCGAATGCTCGAGCGGCGACGTCTTCGCTCATCCCCGTCCCGGTGTCGCTGATGGTGAGCTCGACGTAGCGCCCGTTGTCCAGCTCGGCGTCTTGGCTGACGCGGGCGATTCGCGTGGCGAAGCTCAGCGTCCCGCCTTCCGGCATCGCGTCGCGCGCGTTGATCGCGAGGTTGAGCACCGCGACCTCGAGCTGCGTCGGATCGGCCATGATCGGGACCAGCTCCTCGTCGAGGTCGAACTTCTTCTCGATCCCCGGTCCGAGCACGTTCCTCAAGAGCGGCCGCATGTTCTGAATCAGCGGCGCAACATGCGTCGGTCGCGCTTCGAGCCGCTGTACTCGGCTGAAGGCAAGCAGCTGCCCCGTCAGCCGCGCCCCACGCTCAGCAGCGGCAAGGGCATTCTCGGCATATTGTTTGAGTTTTTCGTCGGGGGCGCGTTTGGCGATGATGTCGAGACCGCCGACCACCACCGTCAGCAAATTGTTGAAGTCGTGCGCGATGCCGCCCGTCAGCTGCCCCAGCGCCTCCATCTTCTGGCTCTGCCGGAGCTGCTCCTGCGCCGCCTTCAGCTCGGTGATGTCGCGCGCTTCGAACAGCAGATAGATGATCTCGCCCTCAGGCCCCCGCACCGGCTGCACCGACACGTCGAGGTAGGCGGTGGGCACGCCCTCGCGCTCCAGCCGGATCTCGGAGGTGAACACCTTGCCCCTGGCCGCGGCGGCGATGCCCTTCTTCATCACCGGAATATGCTGCGGATAGGAGCTGAGCGTCGGCGCGTCCCATAGCTTCTGCCCGATCGCATCCTCCGGATTGGGGTGCCGCCAAATCTCCCGCCGGTTGTTGACCGCGATGACCGTTCCGTCCGGCTCGAGCAGGACCATGACCTCCAGCGCCGCCTCGAACACCGCCCGGAACTGCGCCTCGGAAGCGGCAAGCTGCGCCGTCTGCTCCTTCACCTGTGCCTTGAGCTCGAGCTCCGCCTCCTTCGCCACGGTGATGTCGGTCGCCGCCCCGATGAACCCGAGGAGCTCGCCGTCCGGTCCGACGCGCGGCTGCGACACACTGCGCAGCCAGCGCCACTCGCCGTCATGCCGCTTGTAGCGCGCCTCGAGCGTGAAGCGCTCCTTGCGTTCCTCGCCGGCGATGCTTTCCGCGACGACCCGCTCGCGGTCCTTGGGATGGATGCGCTTGCGCCAATCGAGCAGCCGCGCCTCCTCATGGCTGCAGCCCGGCCCGCAGGCGAATTCGGCATAGGCCTCGTTCACGAAATCCCGCTGCCGGTCGGCCCTGGTCACCCACATCATCACCGGCGCCGAATCGGCGATCCGCCGGAACCGCTCCTCGCTCTCCCGCAGCGCCCGCTGATAGGCGCGCTCCTCGGTGACGTCGGTGGCGACGACGATGATCCCCCGCACCTCGCCCGAACCGTCGGCCCACGGCACATAATCGATCTGCAGCGCCACCGTCCCGCGCCGCGGATGCTCGAACTCGGCGGCGAAGAACTGCCGTTCGCCAGCGAGCGCCGCCTCCAGCATCGGCACGCGCCCTTCGAACGTCTCCTCGCCGATGAGCTCGCGCATGTGGCGCCCGAGCACGTCCTTGCGCGGCCGGTCGAACCATTCGGCGAAGGGCCGATTGACGAAGCGATAGACGAAACCGCGGTCGATATAAGCGGTCATCACCGGCAGGATGTCGGCGATCGCCAGCATCGCCGGAAAGTCGAGCACTCCACCACCGAGCGCCGTCACCAGCATCTCGAACGACGACTGGGGCCGCTTCGCCACTGGGTGATCGAGCAGCAGCTCGTCGTCCGGCTCAGGCCCGTCGGGCATCGTCACGCCCCCGCTTTTCCCCCCGTTTCGAGGCATGGCCCTATCTTGCGCGCTTTTGGTGGAGAGTCACGGGGCTTATGGTGTGGCTCAAGGTCATCCCGGCCCTGAGCCGGGATCCGCCTTTGTCTGAAGCCGCGGGGAAAGACAGGCAGACCCCGGATCGAGTCCGGGGTGACGAAAAACGCTTTCCTATTTGGATTTCATTTGCTCCAGGCTCGTCGATGGACAACCTTGAAGGGCCGGCCGCGCCCGGAAGCGGCACTCCCCCTCACCACGACCCTCTCCCGCAAGTGGAAAGCGAGCAGACGGTCGCCGACCTCACCGCCGATCCCGAGATCGCTGCTTTGCTCGACTTCGATCCGGTGCCGCGGAAGATCGAGGTCGCGGGCGGCTGGACGCCCGACAAGCAGCGTGAGTTCATTGCCCGGCTCGCGGTCCACGGATCGCCCAACGGCGCGTGCGACGAAATGGGCATGCATCGCACCGGCGTGACGAAGCTCTACAAGTCGCCGTTCGGAGCGAGCTTTCGCGAATCCTGGCATGGCGCAGTTGCGCTTGCGACGAGCCGCCAGGCGCAGCGCGCCCCGAGGGTGCCGATCAGCGGTAGCACCGTCCCGCCGTCGCTCGACCATCGCTTCAAGGATCGCACTTCGAACGCGGACGGCCCGCTCCCCGGCCAGGTGCTGAACGAGTTCGGCGAGTGGGAGGACGAGGATAGCTACGCCCGGCGCGGCGAGGAAGCGATCGACAGCATTCGCGCCAAGCTGGTGCGCGCACGGCGGCTCTACCTGGGGGAGATCAGCAGCTGCCCCGGCAAGCGCGCGGCGTTCGAGATCCTGACCGAGCTGCCGGTGGACTGGGACAAAGCCGCGAAGTTGGAGCCGCAGCCGTTCGAGCCCTGGACCCGGACCAACCAGCGCCAGCCCGACATGCTCCTCACCGCCGAGAGCGGCTGGTCGTTCGGGGAGTGGGGCTACGGGCCCGATAAGAAGGCCGAAGCTCGACGCGTGCTCAACGAAATACGGGTGGAGCGAGGATTGGAGCCGATTGATTGGGGGAAAGAGGAATGAGCGCCGAGAACACGATCCGCGCCCTGCTCGCAGGGCTGGAGACGAGCGAGCCCGCCGACTGGCGGCGCAAGTC
>JBKPON010000164.1:0-8924 GCA_046733135.1 Pseudomonadota bacterium
CTGCAGACGTGCACGGAACACAAGCAGTAATTTACGTACCGCGGAGGCGCCTGGCGACGCTTGGGTGGAAAGCGGACGCGGATCGCGGTAGGCCGCCGGCAATGTCGGTCTTGCAGTTTGATTGGGAGGCGGTCGCTCACGGTTCCATTTCGGCAGTGCTCGGTCGGAATGAGCGGGCGTTGGCCGATGGCTCCCTGGCCTGGGATGCACTCGCCTTTGTGATTGGGGACCGTGCAGTCGTCCTAAAGGTGAATGCCGACACCGACGAAATCCTGGTCGCTCACGAAGCGACACCCAAACCGAATGACTGGCATGCGGTGGCTCCATTGGCCGACGTCATCGGCAAACCCCTCGGCTGGTCTTGGGTGGGTTTCAACCATCGCGGTTATCCGGACAGTTTTGGCCTGGCACTGGGCGACGTCGTTCCCGACGCGCTGCAGCCGCGACTGATGTTTCTTAGTGAAGGTGCGGCCCTGTCCTGCTTCGATCTTACACCGCGGCGCGGATGACGTTGCCGGCGGTTTCGGCTCTTTGCCTCGTAATGCGAGTACCCAATCCCCATATCCGTCAAATCGCTGACATTCGCTCGCCGTAGGCGTCAGCGGCTGAGAGACCCATGGAGCTCCCGCTTACAGCAGAAGGAGCCGGTCTGTGGATTTCAATTCGCTGATAGATGCCCATGAGCATTCTCTAATGCGACTCAACGTGGCTCCCGGTGTCGAGGAGCGACGCGCTCATAGTCAGTTCGCACGCGACTATGCCGTGCGGATCCGGCTGGTTCGAAGCGAGCTGGGTATCCCGGATGCCGTGGTGAGCTTTGGGCATGAGCCCGATGGGGAAAGTTCGAAATGAATGATGCCGACGGAAGATGCAGCAGCGAGCGTTCCGGTTAAGAGCCAAAATCCAACTTAAATCAGCGAATTAACTGAGAACGATGTTAATAGGGTTCATCGCTGATCCGTTCAGGGGCTTCGGCGGCTGAGAGACTCCTTCGTGCTCCCGCCCATCTATCAGGGAGCTGCGGAATGAAAGTGCCGAGGGATGGCTCGACCCTAGAGCCTCTTGCCAACAAACTTGCTTATCGCGTGAAACTCGATGGTGAGGATCGCAAGGCCCTGCTGGCCCTGCCGTTTACCGTGAAAGCCATGGAGCGCAGTCATTTCGTCGTACGCGAACGCGAGCTTGCCACCCAGTCTTGCGTGATGCTTTCCGGCTATTCCATTCGCTCCAAATTGACCGCCACCGGGATGCGCCAAATCGTGGCCATCCATATGAAAGGAGAGGTCGTCGATCTTCAGAACTCGCTGTTGAAGGTGGCCGATCACAGCGTGCAGATGCTCACGTCTGGCAAAGTAGCGATGATCCCCCGTGAAGCAATTATTCAGCTCACATTGGAGCGGCCGAAAATCGGTCATGCAATGTGGATCGATACGCTGGTGGATGGCTCGATCTTCCGCGAATGGATTACGAACGTCGGCCGTAGGAACGCGCGGACGCGCATAGCCCATTTGCTCTGTGAGTTCTCGCTTCGGCTGAAGCTCGCAGGCTTGGGCCATGATAACAACTACGAGCTACCCATGACCCAGGAGCAGCTCGCCGACGCCACCGGGCTAACGCCGGTTCACGTAAACAGAACAATCAGAGTGCTGGAAGCGGAAGGTTTGATCGAGAGGTCTACCCCGCGAGCCATTCACATCGGGGATTGGCGCAAGCTGGCAGAAGCTGGCGACTTCGACAGCAATTACTTGCATTTACGCGAGAATGACGCGGCCCGCGCGTAGCGCTGGCGGGGATGATCGTATGTACGCGAAGCAATATCTAGGGCTAGATGGACGATGAAGGCGATAGTGGTAACTGACCAGGCTGCCGGAATCGCCGGGATGAAGCTGGCCGAGCGGCCCGAGCCACAGGCAGCGATAAACGACGTCGTCGTTCGGGTTCATGCCTCGGGATTCGTCGGGACTGAGTTGGCGTGGCCGTCGACCTGGACCGATAGTCTCGGCCGTGATCGGACACCGTCGATTCCCGGGCACGAGCTGGCCGGAATAGTCACCGCCCTCGGCTATGGCACGACAGGACTGTCGGTGGGACAGCGGGTGTTCGGCCTCACGGACTGGGCTCGCGACGGCACCCTGGCCGAGTACGCGGCCGTCGAGGCGCGCAACCTCGCGCCGTTGCCGAGCGACGTCGACTTTACAGTTGGCGCTAGCCTACCGATCTCGGGTCTGACCGCATGGCAGGGACTGTTTGATCACGGCCGCCTTCGGGCCGGTCAGACCATAATAGCGCATGGCGCGGCGGGCGCGGTCGGGTCGATGGTGACGCAACTGGCACGAGCGGCGGGCGCTTATGTCATTGGCACCGGCCGCGCGCCCGACCGTCAGAAGGCACTCGACTTCGGCGCGCAGGAGTTCGTCGACCTCGAGAAGGACGCCTTGGAAGACGTTGGCAGCGTCGATCTGGTGTTCGATGTCATCGGCGGCGACATCGGGAAGCGATCCGCACAACTGATTCGAGCCGGGGGAACGCTTGTGTCCATTGTGGGGCCGAGCGTGGCGCGGCCAGTCGAGGGTCGGGCGATCGACTTCGTTGTCGAGTCCGATCGTGCTCAACTGAGTGAGATCGTCCAGCGGGTGCGGGATGGACGACTGCGGACGAACATCGGCACCATCTCGACCCTCCACGATGCCGTCGCTGCCCTTAATTCGACCGAGCGACGTTCGGGGAAGACGATCATTCGCGTTCGTGCAATGGGTCGTTAGCTGACGCTAGGGTGTTGGGGACTAACGAATGAGAAGATCCAGTTGGCGGACATCGAGACCGCTTTGCTGATAATGGTTGCGCGTCAGCTCGAGCAGCGAAAAGCCGTCTTCATAGGCCGCAAATCCGCCGCCTTCCGCTTTGTCGAGGTAGATGAGGCCGCCTTCGACGACGAAGAAGATCAACGCCGGTTCAGGTGAATCGTCGGCGATTACGAGCGTGTGCGCCTCGCCTGCTGGCTCATAAATGAATGCGCCTGGGCCTGCGACCCAGTCATGCTCAAGGTACCGCCAGCGACCCCGCAACGTGTAACCGCGTACAGTGCCTACATGATAGTGAACGCCAAGCTGAGCACCGGGCAGCCCCTTCAGGAGGACGCTGAAACCTCCTGACGTTACATCGAAGCAGCAAGGCTGAATCCAAACTCCGTCCGCGTAGGGAACCCACGATCCATCATCATCGACGCTTGTATTGATGATGAAATGGTCGCGCTTCCTCCGGCTAGGATCGAGACCGTCTGAAACGCTGTTGAAAGCGGTTATCGGCATTGGTTGCCCCCGTGTAAGAACATGATGGGACGCCACACGCTCCAACTGCATCTGCCCCTTGGCGGGACTTGGCAAGCAATGCGCTCATGGACCGAACGGGCAGTGACCCACCTTCGAAAGCAGACTTAAGCCGCTAATGTCCGCAATGGGTGGAAAGCGGACATAAAGCCGCACTTCGATTGAGCTTCTCATCGACTCCAAATTTCCGTAGATTTTGGCTCTCCGGCAGGGGCAAGCCGTGAACGAATCGGGGCCTGTTACAAGCGACGATCGCCGTGTCTCGCGACCGGTGTTCATCAGCCACGCGACTGCCGATCGGAAGCAGGCGCTGTCGGTCTGCAAGGCTATCGAGGGTCGGGGCACCGCCTGCTGGATATCCAGCCGCGATGTCGCTCCGGGCGAGAATTACCAGGAAGCAATCGTCGATTCGATCCGGAATACCCAGGCGATGGTCCTCGTATTCTCGGAGGCAGCCAACAAGAGTGACGAAATCAAAAAGGAGCTGTCGCTGGCCAGCCGATACCACGTGCCAGTCATCGCGCTCAGGATTGAGGACGTCGAGCCGAGCGATGCCTTCGCCTACGAGCTTTCGACACGCCAGTGGATCGACGCGTTTGAAGGCTGGGACAGATCGATTGATTCGCTTGTTAGCCGCATCGAACATATTTCAGGCGCCGAGCCGGGCGGCACAACGGCTGGAGCACCCACCCGCCGCCGGAGGGCTTTCTCCGCGCGGCGTCCAGTGGCGACTGCGGCCGCCGCCGGCTTGCTCCTGCTGTTGCTCGCTGCCGGGGCATGGTGGCTTCGACCGCCCGCTGCCGCAACGCACAGCATGACGGTACGCTTGGCCGGGTTCCAGCTCCTGTCCGCAGAGCTGCCTGCAAGCATTCGTGATAGCGTGGACGCAGAGATTGCGGCCGCATTCAACGCGGATGGCGTCATCGGCGTTTCGACCGCCCCGGCTCCTCCGACCGGTTCCTCACCTGCTTATACGCTCGGCGGGACGATCCACCGGGTTGGTGACTCCATTCGCGTAATTACCCGCTTTACGAACGAGCGTTCTGGCGCGATCCTCTGGTCCGATAGCATCGACTACGCCGCCGATCAGGTCTCAAAAATTCCTCACAAAATCGCGGTCGATGCCGGCATTGTCATTCGCTGCGGCTTGTCCGGGGCCTCGACCTATCACAAGCCGCTGCCGGACGCGGTCTTTAAGGACTACATGCAATATTGTCAGGAGTCTTGGTCCTATGGGGGAAGCAAGACTCTCCTTCCCGCGCAAAGGGTCGTCGCTGCTGTTCCCGATTTCTCCTGGGGGTGGTCTGCGGTCCAAACCGGTTTCATGCAGGCTGCCTTTGCAGAACAGGACAGCCAGCGCGCCGAACAGTTGCGCGCGGCAGGGCTTCAGGCCGCGGAAAGGGCGCTGGCCCTGGATCCGGGCAACAGCGAGGCGTTGGATCGCAAGACGTACTTGATCGATCCGTACGATTGGGCCGGCCAGGAGACGCTGTACAAAAAGGCGATTGCGGCCAAGCCGCTCGATTGCGGATGCCAGCACTACGGCTACGGCCTGATGTTGAGGAATGTGGGACGCCTCCGTGAGGCGGTCGAAGAACAACGTGCGGCCACCGATATGCTCGCCCTGTGGCCCGACTCCCAGGTAGCCCTGGCGGATGCGCTGATCGCGATGGACCGCATCGATGAGGCTAAACCGTACTTCGCCGCGGCTGTGGATCTCAGTACAACTCCGAACTTTGAACAGTGGCTTGCAGTAACGAGGGGCACCGAAACCGGCGACTATACCGCCGCAGTGAATGCTCTGCGGAACTCCCAATTCCAATTGCCCAAAGAAACACGCGCGGCCCTATTGTCAGGATACCAGGCCCTGGCGTCGCGCGACCCCCAAGCAAAGATTAGGGCAATCCGCGCGCTGCTCGCGTTGCCCGAGGACAAGCAGAGTGATGCGGTCGTAACGGTGTTGGCGTCCCTGGGCGCGAACCACGAGGCGTTGCGGGTTGCGAGCGAGCGACCATGGCTGTTCTGGCGGCGAAGCATGCGTGGGGTTCTGAACGATCCGGCCTTTCCAGCTGTCGCGAATAAGCTCCGTCTCCTGGGGTATTGGAAAGCCACACATACGAAGCCCGATGTCTGTAGCGACAAGGCACCGCCGCCTTTCTGCCCGACGATCTAAGTTCCGTTTTCGGATCTCCGGCCAATGTTCGATATGGGTCGAAAGAAGACCTTGGGCGTCTGGCTATCGTCGCCGGATCGCTCGACCGGCGCCGCGCCGTTCGAATGCAGGCGATGCGATCATAGCCCACTCAAAGGAAAAGCAGCCTAACGCCGACGACGATCAGCACGCAGGCAAGGGCGATTTGAATGACTCGCTCGTTCACTTTGTGGACGAGATTCGACCCGATGACGATGCCCGGGATCGAACCGCTGAGGAGTGAGACGAGCAGGTTTCCGTCGACATTGCCAAGCCACAAATGACCGCAGCCGGCAACGAACGTCAGCGGGATCGCATGCAGGATGTCCGTTCCTACGACCTTCCGCATATTCAGCCGCAGCGGATAGAGGAAGATGAGGATCGTCGCGCACAAAGCACCCGCCCCGACGGAGGTCAGGGTGACGAGAACGCCGAGCAGCGCTCCCGCGAGAACTGTCAGTGGGATCTGGAATTTCTTGAAGGGAACTCTGCGATTGCGGCGGAGGCGGTCGCCATAGCTGTGCAGCGCCTTTCGGCAGAGCGTCGCGATGGCGGTCAGGACGATCACCGCGCCAAGCGCTTCGGTGACGAAACCCTGCTTGACCTGGTCGTGATGAGACAGGCTCAGAATAAGCAATGTCACAATCGTGAGCGGGATGCTGCCCAGGCACAGCCACTTCACAATGCGCAGGTCGGCGTTGCCGCGGGCGTGGTGAATCGAGCCGCCGACCAGCTTGGTAATCGCTGCAAACCACAAATCCGTACCCACGGCCGTAACCGGAGCAACCCCGAGGATAAGGATCATGATCGGGGCCATTAGGGAGCCGCCGCCGACTCCGGTGAAGCCGACCAGCAGGCCCACGAGCAGGCCGGACAAAGTGTAGCTGGGATCTATGTTCGCCGCCTCTCACTTATCTTCGTGTTCGACGGCGGACCTATCGCGGGATCGCTCCGCCGAGGAGATCGCCGAGGCCGAAGCGTTTCCTTTTCGGCTGTTGCGGCTGCGGGGTTTGTCCAGGTGCAGAGTTACCCTCGCCGGAAGCGCCCATCATCCCGCTCATGCCGCGCATCAGCGAGGCGGTGGTCTTGTAGCGCACCTTGGTCACCCATTTCGGCGCCTTGGGTGCCTCGGCGAAGCTCGCTTCCGGTCCGTAGCCGATCATCATCAACATGCCCGTCGGCGAGGCGGCCGCGACTTCGGTCGGAAGAACGCATTCATTCGTGCTCGGCGGGAGCACGGCGCCGGAGCCGACCAGCCGTTTCACTTCGGCCGGCGGAAGATAGTCGAGGGTCACCATCGACGCGCTTTTCGCCGAGCTCCACATGATCACGTCGCCGTTCGGGTTGCTGCCGAACATGGCGAGTGCATAGCCGGTCGCTTGGGGCGCCGGTTGCCACATCAGCCGCGACGCGCCCGATGGCAGCGCCCCCGCTTCGCGCAGGCCAAGAGCCGGCATGAAATCCTGACCGGCGCCAAGGCTGAAATTGATCGGCGGGGAATAATTGGCCTGCACCTTGTGCGCGCCGATCAGCGAGCCCGTAGCGGGGACCGGTCGGTTGTCGCGGTCGTTGGGCCAGCGCCCGAAGCCCGGCGCGCTATTCGGACCCGTCACGACATGGGCCATGCTCGCCATCGCCGCCATTCCCGGTGGCACCTTGCCCGGCGTCATCTTCGAAAAGTCGATCACTGTCGGCTGGCCGACGCTTACATGTTCCCCGCAGCCCCAGTAGATCAGCATCCGCCCCTTGGGCTGCTGCCAATTGGTGGGCATTCCTGGCATCGCCGGTTGCTCCGGCTCGTGCACCGGAGTGACGAGGGGCAGGCTTGGCCCCATCTGCAGCCCGGCCGGAATCCAGTGATCCGCCTGCGGGGTATCGGCCGGCTTCGTGCGTGATGCGAGCCTCAGGCTTATGGTGTGTCCGACCGACGAGCCGCCGCCGGACATCATGCTCATGACGTCGCTCATGCTCGGTCGGCCGCCGGGCGTCATCCCCGCACCGAGCCCGCTCTGCGTGGTGACGTCCATCCAGTAGGAGGCGATCGGCGGCGGGGCCTTCGCGGGCGCTGCCGCATCGGCGATCGCACCCAGGCAGGCCGCGCAAACGCTCGCCGCCAAAACGCTGAACTTATTCATCGATTTCCCCCCGATTGAGCGCGCACTATCTCCGACCCTCGCGCTCGCTTCAATCCCCTGCTACGCGCCCGCCCAATTTCAATCCTCCATCAAAGTGTCCCAAAATTGTCGGCTGACATTTCCCGCATCCGAAATTTCTCGATCATCGCCCACATCGATCACGGCAAGTCGACGCTTGCCGACCGACTGATCCAGGCGACCGGCGGCCTCACCGAGCGCGAGATGCAGGCGCAGGTGCTCGACAATATGGACATCGAGCGCGAGCGCGGGATCACCATCAAGGCGCAGACGGTGCGGCTCCAATGGAAGGCCAAGGACGGCCAGAGCTATGAGCTCAACCTCATGGACACGCCCGGCCACGTCGACTTCGCCTATGAAGTGTCGCGCAGCCTCGCCGCCTGCGAGGGCGCGCTTCTCGTCGTCGACGCGGCGCAGGGGGTCGAAGCGCAGACTCTCGCCAACGTCTATCAGTCGATCGAGCACGACCACGAGATCGTCCCCGTCATCAACAAGATCGACCTTCCCGCCGCGGACCCGGAGGGCGTTCGGCAGGAGATTGAGGAGATCATCGGCCTCGACGCTTCGGGCGCCGTCCTCGCCAGCGCCAAGACCGGCATCGGGATCGAGGAGGTGCTCCAGGCCATCGTCGACCAGATCCCGCCCCCCAAGGGCGACCCGGCGGCGCCGACCAAGGCGATGCTCGTCGACAGCTGGTACGACCCTTATCTCGGCGTCGTCATCCTCGTCCGGGTGATCGACGGCAGCCTGCGCAAGGGCCAGCAGGTGAAGTTCATGGCCGCCGGCACCACCCACCTCGTCGACCGGGTCGGCTGCTTCCGCCCCAAGATCGAGCAGCTGGAAGAGCTTGGCCCCGGCGAGATCGGCTTCATCACCGCGCAGATCAAGGAAGTCGCCGAGACCCGCGTCGGCGATACGATCACCGACGCCAGGCGCCCCGCGGCCGAGCCGCTCCCCGGCTTCAAGCTCGTGCAACCGGTCGTCTTCTGCGGCCTCTTCCCGGTCGACGCCAACGACTTCGAGAAGCTCCGCGACAGCCTCTACAAACTCCGCCTCAACGACGCGAGCTTCAGCTTCGAGATGGAGACGTCGGCCGCGCTCGGCTTCGGCTTCCGCTGCGGCTTCTTGGGCCTCCTCCACCTCGAGATCATCCAGGAGCGCCTCATCCGCGAATATGATCTCGACCTCATCACCACCGCGCCGAGCGTCGTCTACCAGGTCCGCCTGCGCGGCGGCGAGACGCAGGACATCCAC
>JBKPON010000165.1:0-1764 GCA_046733135.1 Pseudomonadota bacterium
GGGGGTTGATGAACGCTCCCCAGTCAATGCAATCGGACACCTGGACAGTCGCCGGGCGGACCTTCGCTTCGCGGCTGATCGTCGGCACCGGCAAATATAAGAGCCTCGAGGAAAATGCGGCGGCGGTCGCAGCCTCGGGCGCCGAGATCGTCACGGTGGCCGTGCGCCGAGTGAACATCTCCGATCCCACTCAGCCGATGCTCACGGACTACATCGACCCGAATAAGGTCACCTTCCTCCCCAATACGGCCGGCTGCTTCACCGCGGAGGACGCGATTCGCACGCTGCGGCTCGCGCGCGAGGCTGGCGGGTGGAGCTTGGTGAAGCTTGAGGTGCTGGGCGAGGCGAAGACCCTGTACCCAAACATGCGCGAAACGCTCCGCGCCACCGAAGTGCTGGTGGAAGAAGGCTTCCAGCCCATGGTCTATTGCGTGGACGACCCAATCGCCGCGAAGCAACTCGAGGAGGCCGGCGCCGTAGCGATCATGCCGCTGGGTGCGCCGATCGGATCGGGTCTCGGCATTCAGAACCGAGTGACTATTCGGCTGATCGTCGAAGGCGCCGGCGTGCCGGTGCTGGTTGATGCGGGCGTTGGTACGGCGAGCGATGCGGCGGAGGCGATGGAGCTCGGCTGTGACGGGGTGCTGATGAACACAGCGATCGCCGAGGCCAAGGATCCGGTATTGATGGCGCGAGCAATGAAAGCGGCCGTCGAAGCCGGCCGCCTGGCTTATCTCGCCGGCCGCATGCAGAAGCGCCGTTACGCCGACCCGAGCAGTCCGCTGGCAGGACTGATCTAGGTTTCGCGACAGGGAGCGATCAATGAGGTTGCTGATCTTCCTTCCACTTGCAGCGTCATTGACGGCTGCCGCTTGCAACGCGAAGCCCAACGATAACGATATGTCGGAAAAAGCCGCGAATGCGGCGGACGTGAAGGCCGCGGCCGAACCGCTGACCCTCAAAACCTCGGATGGAGTCACCGTCCATGGCTCTTGGTACAAAGCGCAGCGCCCGAAGGCGCTGATCCTGCTCTTCCATCAGGCGGGGTCGAGCAAGGATGAATATGCGACCATCGCGCCACGACTGGTCCAGGCTGGGTTTAGCGCGCTCGCGATCGACCAGCGCTCGGGCGACGGCATGTTCGGTGCCAATGAAACCGCCTCGGACCTCGGTAGAAAGGCGGACTATCTAGAGACGCGGCCCGACCTGCAGGCGGCGCTCGACTGGGCACGGAAGCAGAATCTGCCGATCATCCTTTGGGGCAGCAGCTATTCCTCATCCTTGATCTTTCCGCTGGCCGCGAACGAACCGCGGGGCATCATCGCGCTATTGTCATTTTCTCCGGGCGAATATTTCGATGACAAACATATGGTCGAGGGCGCGGCCGCGAAGGTGAAGGTGCCTGTCTTCATCGCTTCGACCAATGCGGCGGAGGAGACGAGCGAGGCCGATCCGATCATGGCGGCTCTGCCTAGCAACGCGAGCAACGTTCGGTTCGTCCCTGTCCATGGCGTGCATGGCTCATCGACGCTCATTCAGTCGCGCAATCCGCAAGGAGCGGAAGCGAATTGGCGGCCGGTGCTCGCATTTCTCGATAAGGTTACACCCGAACGATAAGCTCAGCAGCGGCTATTTGGTCGCCGTGACGAGGTGTGCCGACATCGGTGCATCGAAGCCGTCAGGACCTTCGAACTGCCGCAGGGCTTTTTCCGCAGCTTCCGTCGCCGGACCGAGCAAGGCCGGGTCCCGCTGCTCGATATCCGA
>JBKPON010000166.1:0-6523 GCA_046733135.1 Pseudomonadota bacterium
CACGGGAATAGCGTCGCTGATGCGTCGTCTGAGCGACCTGGGGATCGCCTACAAGGATTTGTCGACCCACCAATCCAGCCTTGAGGACATTTTCGTCGAGCTCGTCCACGGCAAGAGGGAACCGGCATGAACACCCACGGCATTGCCGCCATCTACCGCTTCGAAATGGCGCGCTGGGGCCGCACTTTGTGGCAAAGCCTGATCACGCCGGTGATCACCACCGCGCTTTATTTCGTGGTGTTCGGTTCTGCGCTCGGCAGCCGCATGACCGCGATGGAAGGCGTGAGCTACGGCGCCTTCATCGTCCCCGGCCTGACCCTTCTTGCAGTGTTCATGCAGTCGATCTTCAATGCAAGTTTTGGTATTTATTTTCCGAAGTTTACAGGAACGATCTACGAGCTCCTCTCAGCTCCGATCTCAAGCTTCGAGGCGGTGCTTGCTTATGTCGGGGCTGCGGTAACCAAGTCGGTAATCTTGGCGTTGGTGACCTTGGCGACCGCCTTTTTGTTCGTCGACGTCCGCATCGATCATCCGCTCGCCATGGTCCTGTTCCTCGTGGCCATCGCCACCGGCTTTTGCCTCTTCGGTTTCGCGATCGGAGTTTGGGCGCAGAATTTCGAGCAGCTGCAGATCATTCCGATGATGGTGATTACGCCTCTCACCTTTCTCGGCGGCGCCTTCTATTCGGTAAATGCGCTCGCCGAGCCCTGGCGCACGGTCACCCTATTCAACCCGATCGTGCACGTCATCAGCGGCTTTCGCTGGAGCTTCTATTCAGTGGCCGACGTTCCGGTCTGGTCGAGCGTCCTCGTCACCGCGGCGATCATCGCCATTTGCATGGCGACCATCGCCTGGATGTTCCGCACCGGCTATCGACTAAAGCAGTAGCGCTCGTCAGAAGCCTAGGCGGTCAGCTCGGGCAACTTGGCCCCTTCCTGGTTTGCCCGCTCGAAGCCGTGGCCGTCGAGATTCTCGCCGACGAAATCCCAGTTGACGATGTTCTGAAGCACGGCAGTCGCGAACTTCGGGCGCTCGTTGCGATAGTCGATGTAATAAGCGTGCTCCCACACATCGAGCGTGAAGAGCGGGACCATCCCATCGTGCACGATCGGCGTGTCGGCATCGTGCAGTGAGGTGATCCGAAGGCTCCCGCGATCCAGCACGAGCCACGCCCACCCGCTGGCAAAGTGGTTCACCGCTTCCTCGTGCAGCTTCTGCAGAAGGGTTTCGGTGTTGCCGAACGCATCGTCGATGAGGTGCGCCAGCTTGCCCGTGGGCTTCTGCCCCTGTCCGGGGGCCAGGCATTGCCAGAAGAAGCTGTGATTCCACAGCTGCGCGCTGTTGTTGAAAAGTTTGCTATTGCTGGAGAGCCGCGCCTCGCGAACGACCTGGATCAGCGACGCCCCGCTGAGGTCCTTCTCCTGTTCGAGCAGCTCATTGGTCTTAGTGACGTAGGCCTTGTGATGCTTGCCGTAATGATAGTCGAGCGTTTCGGCTGACATGTGCGGTGCGAGCGCATCCCTAGCGAAGGGCAATTCGGGCAGCTGGAAGGGCATGATCCTGCAACTCCTTGTGATTCGGAACCAATGCCGCCGTCGCGGCCATGTTCCGGTTTACTCGTCCCGCTCGCCCACCCCTGCACATGCTTGCAGTGGAGAGAAAATCAACCCTAAGAACGTCCATTGAACGACCGATTGCGACAAAAGGGGGTGCACATGGGCAAGCTTTTCGACAATCTGGGCCTGGTTTTGATTATCGGGCTCGCGCTCGCGATCCTGATCGCGATCTTTCCCAACTCCGGTTACGCGCCGAACCCAACGGGCGACTTGCTGAATGGCGTGCTGCAGTGGCTGCACGTCTTCTTTGGCATCACCTGGATCGGCCTACTCTATTATTTCAACTTCGTGCAGATCCCCACCATGCCAAAGGTCCCGGCCGAACTGAAGCCGGCAGTGTCCAAATTTATCGCGCCGACGGCGCTATTCTACTTCCGCTGGGGTGCCGCGTTCACCGTCCTGACGGGGCTGCTCCTTGCCTGGTCATACGGTGAGCTGGTCGAAGCGCTGACGCTGCAGCCGTCGGCGCGCCTCATCGGAATTGGCATGTGGCTGGCGTTGATCATGGCTTTCAACGTCTGGGTAATCATCTGGCCCAATCAGCAGAAGGTGCTCGGCCTCGTTGAAGCGGACGACGCGACGAAGGCAACGTCGGCGCGCACGGCTCTGGTAGCATCGCGGATCAACGTCTTGCTGTCGGTCCCGATGCTGCTTGCGATGACCAACGCCCATTGAGCGGACGGCGCGCCGGTGTGCGGCCCGTTGCGCCTTTATCGAGACTCGACGCGATAGCGTGCGAGATATTCATTCGGCATCGACCAGCCGGGCTCCATATTCTGGGCCCGCTTGAGGTCCAGATAGGCAGAGCGGAACTCGCCCATCTGTTCGTAAGCCACACCCCGCGCGAAATAGGCGAGCGCTTGTCGGCGTGCTCCGCGGTCGATCCCTTGCTGAAGCAGCGGCAAAGCCTCCCGGCCCTTGCCTTGGCGGATCCTCAGGAAGCCTTTGTTGAGGTAGGCATCGGATAAACCCGCGTCTAAGGCCAGGGCGGCGTTGAAATCGGCGTCAGCGTCCCTTGCGTGCCCCGCGACCATGTGCAGGATTCCGCGATTGACCAGAGTTGCGGCGCGGTCACGGGCGAGCAGCCCCTCTTCCTGTAGCGAGCGCGTGCAGCCCTCGACCGCAGACCTGCGATCATCCTGAGACAGAGCGGATTCATAGCAAAGTTTCGAAAGCGGACCGCCGACCGTGAAGACGGCGGCGTTAGCGATAGAAAGCGGGCCAATCAGTATCATCGCGCCCGCAGCCAAAGTCAGGCCCCTCATACAAGCCTCCTTCCACCAGCGCTTCGTCTTATACGCCTCTCGGCACGCCGTTTCAGCCCCGTTTCGACGAATCGGCCGAAAACTGCCGCTCTATGCTTTCGGCGGCCTA
The DNA here is from genome assembly GCA_046733135.1 of Pseudomonadota bacterium. Classification (GTDB taxonomy): domain Bacteria; phylum Pseudomonadota; class Alphaproteobacteria; order Sphingomonadales; family Sphingomonadaceae; genus Sphingomicrobium. Next base: position 2,991 of record JBKPON010000166.1, read on the forward strand.
CGAATGCCGTTGAACGCCCGCAGCTCAGGCCGGAGCGGCAGCCAGGCGGTCTAGGCCGCCGTATCCTGGAGCTTGTGACGCTTCAGCGCATGGCGCAGCTGATCGTAACTGAGCCCCAGCGCAGCGGCCGTCGCCCGCTGGTTGAAACGGTTGCGCCGAAGGGCGTCCTCGAGCAGTTGTCGCTCATAGGACGCGACCGCACCGCGGAAGTCATTCGTGGAGGTCGGAGTCGCGGCCACGGGCGCTACGAGGTGCACCGGCGAATGCTCCTCCTCGGCCTCGGCCCCGCTAGTGACCACCGCCGCCGCAGCTGGAGCATCGGCGCGGGTGGGCGCCCAAGGCGAATGGAAGGGATCGAAGATGATTTCGTCGATCGCACGTTCGGGGTCCTCGTGCCGATATACGGCCCGCTCGATCGCATTGCGGAGCTCGCGCACATTGCCGGGCCAGTGATAGGCCTCGAGCTCCGCCATGGCGCGAGCGGAGAAACCCGGCCAATTGGGCCAATCGAGCTCGACCGACATGCGACGGCCGAAATGCTCTGCGAGGATCGGCACATCGCCTTCGCGGGCGCGGAGTGGGGGCAGAGTGATGACTTCGAACGACAAGCGGTCGAGTAGGTCAGCGCGGAACTTCCCTTTTTCCACTTGCACGGGAAGGTTCTCGTTCGTGGCGGCGACGATGCGCACGTCCACGGAGATGGGCTTGGACGCACCGATGCGCGTTATTTCGCCATATTCGACCGCTCGCAGAAGGCGATCTTGCGCGGGCATCGATAGAGTTCCGAGCTCATCGAGGAAGAGCGTGCCGCCGTCGGCCTCCTCGAAGCGCCCGTGGCGGGTCTTGACGGCTCCGGTAAAACTGCCCGCCTCGTGTCCGAATAGCTCGGCTTCGATCAAATTTTCCGGCAAAGCGGCACAATTCATAACGATCAGCGGCCCCGACCAGCGGGAAGACAAATGGTGGAGACGCTCCGCGATCAACTCCTTACCGGTGCCGCGCTCGCCGATGACGAGCACCGGCCGGTTGAGCGGCGCGGCGCGGCTTGCACGCTCGACCGCGTCGAGGAAAGCAAGGCTCTGGCCGATGAACTGTTCAGCGCGTTCCACGTACCGACTGTTGGTGTCGAATCCCACGTTTTGGCAAGATGTTTCGCGCCTTTTCCGGTCTCAAAAATCAGCAATTTTTGGATATTAGCCATTTTCGTAAAACTGGCACGATCCTTGTATGTGAATGGGCAAGTTTAGGGCCCCTAATTCGACTTGGAGTGCTGGAATGGGAATTTTCTCGCGGTCGCGGGACATCTTCGCGGCCAATATCACGGAGATTCTCGACCGGTCAGAAGATCCGGCCAAGATGATCCGTATGGTCATCCTCGAAATGGAGGAGACCCTCGTCGAGGTTCGTGCGAGCGCGGCACGATGCATCGCGGATGGAAAGGAGATGCGTCGGGCGATGTCCCGCCTGGACGAGCTGCAGAAGAGCTGGACGGAAAAGGCCGAGCTCGCCTTAAGCAAGGACCGGGAGGACCTCGCCAAGGCGGCGCTGACCGAGCGGCAGAAGGCGGCCGATATGGCCGGGGGCCTGCGCGAGGAGATCAACGTCATTGAGGAGACGCTGAAGGGCTATGAAGCGGATATCGCCAAGCTGCAGGGGAAGCTCCGCGAGGCGCGTGCTCGGCAGAATGCGATCCAGACTCGCTTCGAAAGCGCGGTGACGCGGGCCCGGGCGCGCGAACTGCTGAATGGCAACCGCACCGAGGACGCGTTCAGCCGCTTCGAAATCCTCGAGCGCCGGGCCGATTTTGCCGAAGGCCGGGCGGATGCGCTCGGCATGACCGGGCCGAAGAGTCTGGAGGAGGAAATCGCCGAGCTGAAGAGTGCGGAATCGGTCGACAAGGAACTAGAGGCCATGAAGGCTGCGCTGAAGGCAAAGGGGAAGTAAATGGATTGGGAAGCCATCGTTATTCCGCTCACGGTCGTCCCGATCCTATTCATCGGCTTGCCGTGGCTCATTTTTCACTACGTCACGAAATGGAAGCAGGCGGCAACACTGACCTCCGGCGACGAAAAGCTGCTCGACGAGCTGCATGATGCGGCCCGCCGGCTGGACGACCGACTGTGCACGATCGAGCGAATCATGACGGCCGAGAATCCGAATTGGCGCCAGCAGTGCCTGCCTGTCCATGATTCAAACCAGCGCTTGCTGGCGGACGGTGAGTGAGATGGCCTACGATCGTTATCCCGAACCCCGCGGTTACTCGGAACGGCAGTATCTCACCGAGCAGCCGGCGAGCCGCACGCGATTCTATCGCGACAAACGTAACGGCAAGCTGTTCGGAGTGTGCGCGGGAATCGCGGATTACACCGGTTTCGACGTAAATCTGGTCCGGGTCTGCTTTCTGGCAGCCGTCTTCATGAGCGGCGGCGGGGTCCTGCCCTTCTACTTCATCGCTGCCATGGTCACCCCAACGAAGCCCCGCCAGTTTGATCTCGCCGATAAGGAGGAGCGTCGGTTCTGGCAGGGTGTGCGTGCATCGCCTGCTCGCACGGCGCGCGACATTCGTTCACGGCTGAGAGACATCGATCGCCGCCTCGCCGACATCGAGAGTTACGTGACGACCGAAAACCGCTCCCTCGCGCGCGAGATCGAGCAGCTTCGCTAATCGAAGGGAATTTGCGGATGAGTCCGGAAGTCACCGAAGCATTGAATTTTGTCAGCAATATCTTTCCGGCCATCGCCCTCATCGTCGTGGTCGCAGTCGGGGGCTGGCTGTTCAATAACTGGATGAGGATCAAGCACGGCTATCCGCTGGATGGCGCGTGGGGCCAGCCCATCCACCCAAAGACCGACCGTGAATCGGCCGAACGGATCAAGCTGCTCACCCAGGAGAATGCTCAGTTTCGTGCCGAGTTGGGGTCGGTCAAGGACCGCCTGGAGACGATCGAGCGGATCATCACCGATCAGCCGTCGAAGCTGGCGCTGGAGATCGACGCCCTGCACATCGACAAGGGAGGCCGCGCATAATGGGACCCGGTGACGTTTTTGGGCTGCTCATCGTCGTCGCCGGCTTGGGCAGCCTGATCTTCTATCTTGCGAAGCGCTTCTTCTCCCTGCGTGAGAAGCAGTTGGAGGTTGATGCGCGCCTCGCCGCGGAAAAGGCCGCTCAATATGCGGTCAGCAACGCTGAGTTGGAGCAGCGCGTTCGTGTCCTCGAACAAATCGTCACGGACAGCGGTGCGCAGACCGCTGCCCAGATCGAAGCGTTGCGCGAGCAAAAGCAGGTCACCGGCCGGAGCGCCCCGCGCAGCCGCAAGGACAATGTCGGCTAAATCGGCTGCTTGAATCGAATGGACCGCCGACCGACATGAAGTGACGCGCTAGGGGAAGTTAGCGATGAATCTGTGGGAGTTCATTCTTGCCGTTGTGTTCCTGGCGCTTCTGTTCGGGCTGTTGAAGAACCGCATGGAACTTCGCGACCGGTCGGACAAACCGGGCGGGGATCGACGAGATGTGGAGGAAATCGCGCGTTT
>JBKPON010000167.1:0-21173 GCA_046733135.1 Pseudomonadota bacterium
CCTCGACCGGACCCGAAGGGTTGGCCTGGACGTCGGTCGGCGGAGCGTCCGACGGAGGCGGAGCGGGCGGCGGCGCGGCGTCCTGCGCATAAGCCGGAGTGGCAAGAGCGGCAACGCCGACCAGCAATGAGGTCGTGAGCAGACGCTGGCGGAAATCGAGCATGAATGGCCCCCTTGCAATAGGCGCGCAAATAGGCGTCGCCACGTGGTACGTTTCGTACCTTTGTATACAATATCGATACAGTGCAAGTTGCAAGGACAGGGAGATCGTTCGATACGCACTAACTGTGGCAGGAATGCTACATTCGGCTTGCAACCGTCCGACGGACTGACACGGCGTTGCGCGCGTCATTTCGTTGCTGTCGAGTTCGCCTGCACCTTGCCTGGGGGCCGCGTGATGATGCGCGAATCAATCCGGCCGGCGCCCGGAGAGGGCACCGTCTCGTCTATCCTATTGGCGACCGAGCCGGTTTCGTCAGTTGGAATTCAGCCGCGGACTTGCGCGGCGAGAAGAATTCGGCCGGCGACCGAATAGCGAGGCTTCGAGCCGGTCGAGCCATTCGAGCCGCGTCCGCACCGAACTCACCGCATTGTCATGCACCGCCTCTTTGTATGGCACGAACACGCCCGCCGCATATTCATCGAGCTCCTGAAGCTTGCCTTCCAGCGCTTCGCGTGCCTGCTTGATCCAGGAGGCGCGCTCGTCTGCTGTCAGCATGTCGAATGACTGCACCATGGTCCGCAGTGGATCCTCGAGAAGCAAATGGCCCGGCTTGATCTGTTTGATCCAGCGCCGGAGGGCCTCTCGGCCACGGTGGCTCGCCTCGAGCCGCTCGCTTCCTCTGGCGTCTCCGGGAACGGGTCGCGACCGCATCAGACCGCGCTCCTTCAAACGCCGGATCAAGGGATAGATTTTGCCCTTGCTCGTCCCAAAATTGCTGACCGGGGAGTCCGCATAAATTTTCGATAATTGATACGCTGTCGCAGGTTGAACCCGCACCAAAAGCGCGAGAAACGTACCCTCATCGTCCGTGAGCTGTGAGGCCGGGCGCGGCAATCCTCAATCCCCCCTTCCAGTTAGCGGAAAGCTTGGGGCGCGTGCTTATCAGCGCGCAGGTCAAAGGGGAACTATTGAAGCGCTGAACGGCGCTCGAGCGCCCTGCAGCCGCGTGAAGCGCGTCTCTAATAGAGACCGGGCTTCAACTCCTTCTGTTGGGAATGGCCGACAACCTTGAGCTCCGGCGACTGCCGCTTTGGCTCGGCGACGGCCCGCCGGGCGACCCACGAGAGTTTGCCGCCCTCACGATAGTCCGAAACGGAAGATTTCGCTTGCATTGCCGCTCCGTTTGCCGCTCGGAAGACAGAAGAATAAGGTTGAACGACCGTCGAAGGACTCGCGAAGTCGTGAACGACATTGGAAATTCGGTGAGCGACACTAGTCCCGATAAACAGCCGCCGAACGGCGGTGAACGCCACATGGGCGTCGCCGGACCATTGCTCAGTTTGGAAAGCATTCCGTCCCAGCCGAATCTGATCGCCTGGCGGCGGCTCACCGTCGCGATCGTCCTTGCTTTCTGGGTGGTGCTGTTCGCATCCTTCACGGCTTACGGGCTGTTGATGTGGCCGATGCGCAATCTGATGATCGCGCCCCGAGCGATCATTTGCGCGGGCGGAGCGCTCATCTCATTCGGAATCGTTGCGGCGCAGCAGCGCCTGCGGCACCAGCGGCTGGCGACCCGCGCCGTTGCCGCCCTCGGTTTGGCCATCGGAGGAGCTGCGCTCCATGCCCTGGTCAACCACGTCGTCTTCGCTGCCTTCCTTCCCGATTACGGCGGCGAATCGCCCCTGTGGATGACCTTCGCGATTCAGTTCCTCGACCGATTTTGGGTCTTCGTATCGCTTTCGGCAATCATCCTCGCCCTCTCCTATTCGGCCGATATCCGCGACCGCGAGGCCCAGATCCACGTGCTGCAGTCGCTCGCCCAGTCGGCCCAAATCCGAGCGCTTCGCTATCAGCTCAATCCTCACTTCCTATTCAATGCGCTGAACTCGATCGCCGGACTCATGACTCGTCATCGCGTGGCGGAAGCCGAGGCGATGACCGTCAGCCTGGCCGATTTCCTCCGTACGTCGCTCGCGCTTGATCCGCAGTCGACCATCCCTCTGGAGAAGGAAGTGCATCTGCAGCGGCTGTACCTGGATATTGAAAAGGTCCGTTTTCCCGAGCGGCTCCGCGCTCACGTGGACATCGCCCCCGAAGCCGAATGCGCGCTAGTGCCAAGTTTGATCACCCAGCCCCTCATCGAGAATTCGCTCAAATATGCCGTCGCGCGAAGCACCGAGCCGGTCGACCTTCGCATTTCAGCCACTGCTGCCAACGGTTGCCTCGAAATTCTGGTGGAGGACAGCGGCGGCAATGCGGAGCACGACGCGGCGAGCGGGGCGCACCTCGGCCTTTCCAACGTGGCTGAGCGGCTGCAGGCTCATTATGGCAGGGGCGCGCAGATTCGGTCGGGCCCGAAGGAGGGAGGGGGCTTCTTCAATATGATCCGCCTGCCGTTCGAGAAAGCCTGATGACCATGCTGCGCGTCGTGATTGTCGATGATGAGCAGATCGCGCTGGACCGCCTGTCGGACCTCCTTGCCCAAATCCCGTCGATTGAAATCCTCGGGACGGCCAAGACGGGTGTCGAGGCCCTCACGCAAATCTCACGGATGCAGCCCCATCTCGTCTTTCTCGACGTGGAAATGCCGAAGATGGACGGGTTCGATGTGATCGAGGCCCTCGGCCCCAGATTGGTGGACCGCCAGGCGCCCGCGCCTCTCTTCTGCTTTGTCACCGCTTACCCGCAATTCGCCTCCGACGCGTTCGAGACCGGCGCGCTCGATTTCCTCTGCAAGCCCGTCCGTCTGAGCCGCCTCGAGCGAACGATCGAGCGGGCCAGGACAGCGCTCAATGATCGCGAGGCAGCACGTCGGCTCGATCAGCTTTCGGGTCAGCTCGAGGAATTGAGGAATGCGCGAACGACAGCGCAAGACAGGTCACTATGGTTGCAGCATCGCGGGGAGGCCGTGCGGTTCGCTGTGGCCGACGTCGATTGGGTCGAGGCGGACGGCGAATATGTCAAAGTCCATGTCGGCGGCCGCTCGTTTCTTCTACGCAGCTCCATCCGCGCCATGGCCGAACAGCTGGCCAATTACGGTTTCGTACAGATCCATCGCTCGTCGCTCATCAACCAGGATCGCCTGCAGGCGGTGCGCTGGACCCGCACGGGAATGAAGGTGCTGCTGGATTCAGATACCGAGCTGCCGGTAGGCCGGAAATATCGGAGTGCAGTGCGATCGCTCGTTCGCTCGATCGACGAAGAACGACCGTCGCTTGCCTCGGAGCATGCCGTCTAAGCGGCAAGGTCGATGGGCGATCGCGACCCAGCTTTGCGGGCGGCCAGCAACGCCATCAGCTCCCGATCGCCATCGCTTGGGGCCATGAAATCGAGCGTCTCCAGGGCCAAGGTCAGCAACGACCCCTCGAAATAGCGACCGGCGAGCTCGCGTATCGCGCGTTCCTTGACGTCGGCAAGCGTGATCGCCGGCAAATAAATGCATTGTTGGCCCCGCCCGCGAGTGCCGCGCTCGCGCACCAGGATGCCCTTCTTGATCAGTCGGACGAGCATGGATCGGACGGCAGCGTTGGTGATCCGCGGCGATAGCCGGTTCTCGACATCGATCGCGGTCGATGCGCCGCGGCGATAAACGATCGTCGCGACCTCCCGCTCGCGGTCGGCGAGTGCGCGGACTTGGGGAGGAAGCCAACCAAAGCGATTGCCCGTGCGACGCGCCTGCGGATCGGGGCCCATGTATGTCACTCCATTGTCGTCTAGTACTATTCGTACTACGCGGGTCTTCGAGTGACAAGTGCAGAGGTGGGAGACTGTTCAGTAAGCCGCAGATTGGCGACATGATGCGATGCTGGCGTCGCGCCCGCGGTCATCGCCGGGGCGGCGTTTGTGATCGTTCAGTTCGTCGCCGTGTGCGCTTATCAAATGTGGCGCATCAAACTGATCGCTCGATCGGCGGGCTTTGAGGCTGACGATCAATCCACATGACTTGCAGTTGTCCGCCTTCGACCCATTGCGGAAACGATGCACTTTGCGCGGATTTGCGCGCTTGGCGTAGAAATCATACACAATAGCCGGCAAGCGCTTGGACTGGGGCCGGCCATGGATTGCGTGCGCGTGTTTAGCGTTGACTGACGGAACGAAGGCACCGCGGGTCGCCAATTGTAGGTCGAGTCCGCTTCCGACGGGCCATAAGCGCGAGCGCACTACCGACGCACCGGGCAATCAGGCGCATCTAGCTTATCGGCCCGACATCGACGGGCTGCGTGCAATCGCTGTCGTGCCGGTGGTTCTCTATCATTCCAGCTTGGGGTTCCCGGGCGGCTATGTCGGTGTCGACGTCTTTTTTGTAATCTCCGGCTTCCTCATCACGAAAATCATTTACACCCTCGTGACGGAAGGGAAATTTTCCTTCGTCGAGTTTTACGACCGGCGCGTTCGCAGGCTCTTTCCGCCTCTCTTCGTGATGCTCTTGGCGGTTGCTGCCTGGTCCGTCCTCTACCTTATCTCGCTCGACCTTAGGGATTTCGGTGCGAGCCTCGCTGCCGCCACCTCCTACGTTTCCAACTTCTATTTTTTCTTCGAAACGCGCGGCTACTTCCATGAAGGTGTGCGAACCATGCCGCTGCTCCACACCTGGTCGCTGGCGGTGGAGGAGCAATTTTACATCGTTGTTCCGTTCGCGGTCTTTGCACTCGCTTGGGGCATGTCCAGACGCTGGCATGTTCCCGTCATCGCAGCCGTCTCGATCGCATCCTTTGCGCTGTGTGTCCGACTCACTCAACATCATCCCGAAGCCGCATTCTATCTCCTCCCGGCTAGGGCCTGGGAGCTCGGCGTCGGGGGGCTTCTCGCTATCGGCGCGTTCGAGGCTGGCAACCGCTGGTTGAGAGAAGCGCTGGCATTTGGCGGTCTGATCGCGATCCTGTTCGCCATTTTTCTATTTTCAGAGGCCACGCCCTTCCCCGGCTGGCGGGTCGCGGTTCCCACCCTTGGCACCGCCGCGGTCCTGAGTGCGGGCCGCTCAGACTCCATCGTCAATCGCATCCTCGCGACCGGACCGTTCACGTTCATCGGCAAGATTTCATACTCACTTTATCTGTGGCACTGGCCGATGATCCTGGCGTTCGCCTATGGAACGCTGGCTCCGATCAGCGTCCGGACCTCGATCTTGTGCGTGCTGGTTTCGTTCGTTTTGGCCGTACTCTCGTGGCATTATGTCGAGCGTCCATTCCGGCAGCGGAGGGTCCTGCCGGATGCACGATCGTTATTCGGCGCCGGAGCTCTTGCTTCTGCGGGCGCAGTAGGCATCGGATTGTTCGTTTATTATTCCAACGGCCTTCCTCAACGGCACTCGCCAAAGCTCGTCACGTTGCTGGATCGGTCGCAGATTAGGCCCAGCCGCCCTGAGTGCCACCGCGTCACCGCCCGGCGCGCAGCTACTGATCGCCTTTGTGTCCGGGGCGCGTCCGGCGTCGCGCCAAGCTTTGTTTTGGCCGGCGACAGTCATGCCGATGCACTGAGCGACGGTCTGTTCGCCGCAGCCCGAAAGCGTGGCGTGGCGGGCGTGCAGTTCACTGCTCCTGGATTTGGTCCGCTGCTGGGCAGGTTTTCCCTGGACGGCCAACCGCAGGACACGCTGGCTCCGACATTCGCGGACTACCTCAAACGTCATCCGAACCTTCGCACGATCGTCATGACGGCCTTTTGGTCGCATTATGCGACAGGCCGAAACTATCGCTATCCGCTGCGGATCTATGTTGACGAAAGCTACGACGGCTCTGGCGCAGCGTACAATCCGACCGCCTTCCGTCATGCGCTCGAGCGCTTTGTCCGGGCCTTTCCGGATCGTCGCTTCATCGTATTGGACGACGTGCCGGCGGGCGAGGCTTTAAGTCCGCGCGAATTTGCTCGCGTGCTGTACACAACCGGCTCTAATCCGCCGCCGGGGCTGCCTCGAGCGACGGCAGACGCGCAGCGCGCTTCCTACGAGCCGATCCTGAGGTCCCTGGCCGCCGCAAACAGCAACGTTGCCTATGTGCCTGTGTTGTGGCGGCTGTGCGGATCGCGGATATGCCCGATATTCCGGCAGGACGGACTACTGATGTACGCTGACGGGGATCATATAAGCCGCGCCGCCTCGGAGAGTCTGGCGCCTACGCTGGAAGTCCTATTCAGCTTCCGCCAGGCGGCGGAGTCCCGAGATCGATTACGGGATAGATCGAAAGCTGACGCTGCACCGGATAGCTAGCGAACGCGGCGGCATGCCCCTTGCGGTGACAGGCACATCGGCTACCAATTGCGGGTGAAGTATCGCGCCGATGTCGACGGATTACGTGCCATCGCCGTGCTTCCGGTCGTCCTTTTTCATTCAGGACTGGGCTGCTCTGGCGGGTTCGTCGGAGTTGACGTCTTTTATGTGATCTCCGGCTTTCTCATAACCAAGATCATCTACGACCTGGTCGTCGAGCGCAGATTCTCCTTCGCCGACTTCTACGACCGCCGCATTCGTCGGCTGTTTCCGGCCCTGTTCATATTGTTGCTGGCGGTCACCCTATGGTCGGTAATTCACCTGATCTCTTCCGACCTTGAGGATTATGGAGGAAGCCTTTTCGCGGCCGCAATCTACGGATCGAACATCTATTTCTACGAGACGACTGCCTACTTCAACGAGGCCGCAGCAACGAAGCCGCTGCTCCACACCTGGTCGCTCGCCATCGAAGAGCAGTTTTACATTCTTGTTCCGTTCTTACTTATCGCACTCGTCCGCTTCGTGGATTCGCGCTGGCACGTGCCGCTCCTCCTCGTCTTGTCCGCGATCTCATTTGTCCTTTGCTTGTGGATGACGAGCCACGACACGCCCGCCGCTTTCTATCTCCTGCCCTCGCGAGCATGGGAGCTGGGAATCGGTGGAGCGCTGGCGATCGCCTCTCCTCCGGTTCATCGGTACCGGTGGCTTGCTGAGGGACTGACTGCCTCAGGGATTGCGGCGATCGCATTTGCGGTGTTTGCATTTTCAGAGGCCACGCCCTTTCCCGGTTGGCGGGCGGCGATCCCGACACTCGGCGCTGCCGCGATCTTGAGCACGAATGGACGATCCGGCTCCCTGGTGGAGCGACTGCTCTCGACGGCGCCGTTCACCTTCGTAGGCAAGATTTCCTATTCGCTCTACCTGTGGCACTGGCCAGTGATCCTGGCTTACGATTACGGCCGTGCTCCGGTCTTCACTGAGACGATAGAGTGCGTGGCGATCTTTACGGGGCTGGCGATCCTCTCCTGGCGGTTCGTCGAAGCGCCCGTTCGCAGACGCCAGCTCTTGCGTTCCCGTCGAGCCCTGTTCCTGGCTGCCGCCCTGGCTTCCGTCGCCGCTGGAGCGACGGGCTTGGGGCTAAGAGAGTGGAGGGGGTTGCCTCAACGCCAGTCGGACCGGGTCAATGCGCTGCTGGATCAACAGCGTTGGATGCCCGAACAGCGAAGTTGCCACTATGTCTCGATCGAGCGCGCTGCAAGCGATCGTCTTTGCGTTCGCGGTGCCGAAGGCGTGGCTCCTACCTTCATTCTCGCCGGCGACAGTCATGCGGATTCGATCAGTCAGGGGCTATTCGAAGCCGCCCGGGATCGTTCTCTCGCGGGAGTACAATATACGACACCCGCATTTGTCCCCTTGCCGGGCAGATATTCGTTAACTCACCGACGGCCTGACAATGAGGTCGAGGCGTTCGTTCAATACCTCAGGCGGCACCCTGAACTTCGTTCGGTCATTCTTTCCGGGTTCTGGAGCAGGCACGTCACAGGTCAAAGCTACCGCGCTCCAATGCGGATATTTGTCGACGAAAAATATGATGGATCCGGCGCCGCCTACAACCCGGTCTCCTTCAGCCGGGCGCTTATCCGTCTGGCCGCCACGTTTCCGGATCGTCGTTTCGTCCTTCTCGACGACATACCGTCGGGAAATGGCCTCAGCCTCCGTGAGCATGCTCGAGCCTTGCATGTGACCGCCCGCGAGCCCACCACCGGAATCTCTCGAGAGGAAGCGGACCGCCAACGGGCGTCTTATGAGCCGATCTTTGAACGGATCGCCAAGGTATCCCCGAACATCTTCTATGTGCCGGTTCTTTCTCACCTCTGCGGAACGCATGTATGTCCGCTCTTCCGGGAGGACGGAGTTCCGATCTACCGCGACGGCGACCATTTGAGCCGCCAAGGATCAAGGGATTTGAAGCCGCAAATGATGAACTTGCTCGACACTATTGATCATCTGGACTGAGCGGTTCCTCGTAGGTGCACCATCCCGCGTTGAACCAGCTCCTCAAACGGGTGTAAGCAGGCCGCTTGCTCGGGCTATGTAAGACAACCTGACGTATTTCGTCCTATGGGCATGCGAGGACGCTCAGGGTCGTCTCGCATCGTGAGCGGTAGATGGTGATCACCGACAAGTTCGTATTCGTCCATCAGCCGAAAACCGGCGGGACATTTGTGCGGCAGGTAATCGATGGCGTCGCCAAAGCCGAGCTGGCGGAAGTTCCTTTCGGCCGGCTGCGCAAGGCGGGCCTGTTACCGCGCCACTATCGTTATCGCGATACCGCCGACTATCACGACACGTGCCACGACATTCCCGTCGAGCACCGCGATAAGAAAATCGTGTCAGCTGTCCGCGACCCCTTCGATTTCTATGTATCGTTCTACCACTATGGCTGGTGGGTCGTGCATCCCGAGGACAGCTATCGGGACCTTGACGAGGTTAGGCGCGCCTTTCCCAACTTTCCTGATCTATCATTCGAGCAGTTCCTTGAGCTTGCGAACCGATTCTTTTTAGATTTCGACATGATCGGCGATACGGGCGGCGACCATCGCTTCGGCTACTATTCCACCCAATTTCTGCTTTATTTCTTCAAGGAGCCGAGCGTCGCTTACCGGCGCATCGATGCCACCTATCTGGCCGAGCGAGCCTGGCGCGACGACATGTTCACGGTCGAGTTTCTGCGGACTTCGACGCTCAACAGCGACCTCCATCAGTTTCTCGCGCGCATGGGCTATCCGGGGCGGTACATTGACGGCGTGCTTGGTAAAACGCCGGTGCGCCCGCAAGAGCATCACACGCGTCGGCCCAGCGCGAGCTTCAAGAATTACTATACGCGCAAGACCTACGACCTCGTTCGTGAAAAGGAGCGATTACTCTTCGCGATCTTCCCGGATCTCGATGGCCAACAGCCCTACGAGGAATGGTTGCGCCATTAGCGCGATTGTCCGCCTTCGAATCGAAACCGGACATGAGGTTTTATGGGAACTTCTGCTCAAAAGGTGGAACTTCCCGTGACCAGCTCGTGCAGTCCTTCGGCAAGGTTGCGTGCCTCGCGCATCATGATGTGATCGCACTGAGTGGCAATTCCCGTCGTTCGGTTCGCATCCATGAGGAAGGGAACTCCGTCGTGCATCACGAAGTCAAACTTGCCATAGTCGAAGTTCAGCCGTTTCCGTTCAGCTCTCAGCTGATCGGGCACGTCCGTAAACTCATGCCCGATGATCGTCTCGCCCTTCACCTGCCAGCTTGGGGCGATGAATCTGTTGCAATACTCGCGCCGTCCCATGAACATCCACGTACGGTAGACGTAATTCCCATCTCTATCGATCTCGGGAAGGAAACGCTCGACCACCAGGTTCGGATCGGTCCAAATATAGTCCGGAACGTCTTCCAGCCGATCCAGCAATTGGTAGTCGTCGATCCAGTTTGAGGTCGGGTGCGGCAACGGGCGGCCGGCGAGTAGTGCCCTCCGATTGTGTTTCTTTTCAAGCAGGCCGCGGTGGTTGAGGTTCGATTTGACGACGACGGGTCCGGACCAGTCGTCTTGAGATGTTAGGCAGTGCGAGCTGACCGTTCTTTTTGAAATGTCTGCCGTGCCGAAGTTGAAGGCCCGGGGATAGTGAGAGCTCAACGACAAGTAGCTCTCGTCGACAAACGTACTATCGACATGCAGCAAGGCGGCGTCACCGGGGATCGCGATCGGCCCCTTTGCGACCGTCCAGCTATGCCCAAGCCTCTCGAAGTGTTTCAGGATTTTGTAGAGTTCGTATCGCCCTTGTCTTCTTGGCCACGGCTTCAGACGCCAGCGGACGAAATCGTCAAATTCGTGCGTCACGATTACGAGCTTGGCCACAATTCGTTCCTCCCCCCTCGCTCAAGCTCGCACGCGACGATAGGCTAGGCCAAAGGGCGGGCAAAGGGCAAAGGGCCCAAAGCCGCTGTCGGCTTTTGGTACGCGGGATCGCCGGGTTCGCCGGCGCAAAGTTATGGTGTAAATTCGCGTCTCCGCTGCGCCCTGAGGGGGTGGCAAGCCAGCTCTCTGCTCTTACGGAGCGAAGGAATGTTCGCGAAGTCTTTCGAACGAGCTGTCAGAGGGCAGATAGAAGCACGGAAAACGCGTCGATTCCATGCCCGCGTCAACGCCAAGGCTCAGGCGGCTTACAAGGCGATCGTGACTCAGGACTCGGCACGCAGTTTGAGCTCGGCTGATCGGAAGCTCATCAAAGAGTACAGCAACGATGTTTTCGGATCTCCGAAATTTGCCTACTGGTTAGAAGTCTATAGCGCCCATCGAGGAAGATTCATCGAAGGATGGATTCCGGAAAATTACTTCATGAACGTTCTTGTGCCGACCTGGACGACATACATCAACATAGACGCAAAGACGATCGCTCGAAGGATACTTGGAACAGACTGCATCCCCGATATTGCCTATTGCATCAATGGGTTCTGGCTTGATCGCGAGCACCGCCACTTAGAAACATCGAGCTTGAAGGAACACCTATTCGCCAATGCCGATGCGGCATTCTTCAAAACCGATGGAGCAGCGCAAGGGAAAGGCGTTCGAAGAGTCACTCGCGCCGAATTCGATCCCGGGCGACTGTCGAGCCAGGGTAATTTCGTCGTGCAGTCTGCGATTGAACAGCATCCGTTCTTCAATGAGTTCACTGCTGACAGTGTTGCCACGCTGCGGATAACGACTGTCAAACCGCCTGGGCAGTCAGCCACGAACAGGGCTTCGATCTTGCGCTTGGGGCATGGCGGCGCGACCTTTTTAACTGCTGATGCAATCCGAGTTCCAGTAATTGATGATCAAGGATCATTGAGCGGGCGAGCGACCGACGCGAGCTGGATGTCGCACACCATACACCCCGACAGCAAAGTCGCGTTCTCCGGCAAACGCATCCCAGGTTTCCAGCGGGCCGTTGCCATGTGCGAAGAGCTTCATGACCAAAGCCCGTTTACGACGCTCATCGGTTGGGACATCGCCATCGACCGCAACGCAGACCCCGTGGTGATGGAGTGGAACGAAGGGATAGCGGGTATCGCGCTTTCCGAGGCAAGCTTGGGCCCATGCTTCAAAGATTTGGGATGGGAAGACGTGTGGAGGAAGCGTTAAATAATGACTACTTGCGGTGGGAATCACCTTCGAGCGAAGCGCCAACTGTGGCGCCATGGAGCCTAGCTCGACTCCAAGCTGCGGTCCTCGCTGGGCGCCCCCGTCCCGGTTCGTTCCGCCCCCGATCAATGGACAATTTGAGGCACGACCCGGGGCTCGGTCGCCGGCAGCACCGTTAGATTCGCGTTTACACCGCCGCGCTTGAACCATGTGACCGATGAGCGCAAAGTGACAAAATCCAGGGCGGAGGGTTCTTGTCGCGGATTTTTCTCAGCTATGCTCGGGATGACCTCGACGCCGCTAGGCAGCTCGCGGAGGGAATCGCTCAAGCCGGGCACGACGTATGGTGGGACCGCCACCTCCATGGCGGGTCGCGCTTCGTCGCGGAAATCGACCGGGCTCTAAAGGACGCGGAAGCGGTCGTCGTGCTTTGGTCGGACGTATCCGTGGAATCCGCTTGGGTCCAGGACGAGGCGGCTGAAGGTCGCGATTCTGGGCGATTGGTTCCAGTTACGATCGGTTCGGCCAAGCCGCCACTCGGCTTTCGCCAGTTCCATACGATCGAGCTGGGCCCAAAAATCGGTCATAATCGCCCGGAGGCGCTCGACGAACTGCTCGATGCCATCAGTCGCACTTGTAGTTCGGGTACGCGCCAGGAAGAGCCGCGCGCCTCCGAAACGGCCAAGTTGAGTGCCAAGGCGTTCATTTGCGTCTTGCCGTTCCAAAACATGAGCGGCGAGCCCGAGCAGGAATATTTCAGGGACGGAATCAGCGAGGATATTACGACGGACCTGTCGAAGATCTCAGCGTTGGAGGTCGTCGCGCGCAACACTGCTTTCAGTTTCAAGGGTCAAAACGTCGACGTGAAGGACGTGGCGAAGACGCTTGGAGTCAGCCACGTCTTGGAAGGCAGCGTTCGCAAGGCCGGAAGTCGCTTGCGGATCAATGCGCAGTTGATCGATGGTGCCACTGGCAAACATCTTTGGGCCGACCGTTTCGACCGCGACCTGACCGACATCTTCGAGATCCAGGATGAAATCTCAAAAGCGATCGTTGAAGCCCTGAAGCTCAAGCTCCTGCCGGCGGAAAAGAAGGCGATCGAGAGTCGAGGCACCACCAACGTTGACGCCTACAACATGTACCTCATGGCCCGACAACAATGGATTAGTGGCACGTTCGGTAGTGTTCGACGGGACGAAGCGATCGTCCGCCTATGCCGAGAGGCGACCCTGCTAGACCCGGAATATGCGCAAGCGTGGGCCTTGATGGCACTTGCGCAGCTGGAACTTCGCTTCGTCCATGGTCAGGACGAGAATGCGCTCCCTGCCGCGGAACGGGCGCTCGAGATCAACCCGGCGCTGCCCGAAGCGCATTGCATCAAGGCCAGATACCTCGAGGAAGACGGTAGCGCCGCACGGGCACAGCAGCAGATCCGAACGGCGCTCAAACTCGATCCGAGCTCGTGGGAGGTTAACCGCGAGGTTGCCCGCATGCTGTTTCGGCACGGCGAGATTCGCGAAGCCATTCCCTTCTTCGAGAAGGCCGCATCATTGATGGACAGCGACTGGTCCAATCCAATGATGTTGATCACCTGCTATGATTCGGTTGGCAACCAAACCAAAATGCGCAGCGCCGCCCAAACTGCGCTCGAGCGGGCCGAGCGGGCGGTCGCGCAAGATCCTACAAACGGTACCGCTCTCGCTGTCGGTGCCTATTCGTTGGCGATGTTTGGGGAGGAAGAGCGAGCTCGCGAATGGATCCGCAGAGCGCTGCTGCTCGACCCGGATAACCTCAACATGCGATACAATCTGGCCTGTACCATCGTGCGGCAGCTCGGCGACGTTGATGAGACTCTGAATACGCTTCGTCCCTTCTTCGAGCGCCTCAACAGCTCGACTCTCATGCGCCATATCGAGGCAGACCCAGATATGGACCCCGTGCGGAACGATCCGCGGTTCAAGGAAATGATCGCTTCGGCGAAGCAAAGGTTGGGCATAAACGTGGCTGCCGATCAAGCTGGAGGGGACGCAGCAACGCCCGCAGCGCCGTAGCGTCCGGTTTTCACCCGAGGCTGACATTTTGCCGCCACTACTTCTCGAGGAGCGTCGTCACCGAGATGCTTATGAGCTGGCCACACGGACTGGATGAGGCGCAAGTGCGGCGGTAAATGCTCGCCATGCCTGCTCGCCAGCAGCCGGAAACGCGCGCTGCACCCCATGAGCTCTTCTGGTGGGAAAGGCCTTGGGCGCTTGTTGCCCTCGTGCTTCTCGCTTGCGTCCCGTTGCTCTACCCTCCGACTCCCCCGTTAGTGGACCTACTGGGCCACATGGGTCGCTTCCGAGTCGAGCTCGATCACTCGGCATGGCTTAAGGAATATTACGCCATCCATTGGGCGCCGATCGGAAATATGGGCGTCGACCTGCTGGTCATGGGGCTCGGTCCAATTCTGGGTCTCGAACCGGCGGTGAAACTGATCGTTCTGCTCATCCCGCCGCTCACAGTCGTCGGCTTCCTTTGGGTGACGCGCGAGGTGCACGGCCGCGTTCCGCCCACGGCGCTATTCGCCCTCCCCTTTGTCTACGGCTCTCCATTCCTCTGGGGTTTCGTAAACTTTGCCTTGTCTGTCGCGCTTGCGTTCATCGCCTTCGCATTGTGGCTGCGCCTCGGACATCTCGGCCGGACCCGTTTGAGAGCGGCGCTGTTCGTACCGATCTCCCTCATTGTCTTCTTCTGTCACGCCTACGGCTGGGCCTTGCTCGGCCTATTCTGCTTTTGTGCTGATGCCGTGCGGCTGCACGACGACCGCAGGTCGTGGCTCCGAGCCGCGCGTGAAGCCGCCCTTAATATCTCGGTGTTGGCGCTGCCTCTGATCATCATTCTGGTCTGGCGCGGTGAATCGTCTGGGATCGAAACTGCCCATTGGTTTCACTGGAATCGCAAATGGCACTTCGTCTCCTGGGCGCTGAGGGACCGTTGGCGAATCTTGGACCTGGCTTCGTTAGTCGTTGCTGCGCTCGCCTTTGCCTATGCTCTCGCCGATCGCCGGCTCAGCCTGTCCCGCAAACTCGCGTTTTCGGCGATTCTACTGGCGATTTCCTACGTCCTCGTACCGGGGACGGTCTTCGGTTCGGATTACGCTGACATGCGCCTGGTTCCGTACCTGTTCGCCGTGGCTCTCTTGGCAATTGGTTTCAAAGGCGCGATCGACCGACGATCGGCAGAGGTGCTCGCCGCGCTCGGACTGCTGTTTTATGCTGGCCGGATCGGGGCAACGACAGCGAGCCTCGCGATCGCCGCAAATGAGCAGCGGGCGACGCTCCAAGCGCTGATGCTCGTGCCGCCGGGCGCGCGCGTCGCCTCACTCAGCAGCGAGAACTGCGGCAGGCCCTGGGCGTTGCAAAGAGACGCTTTTCTGGGCGCGATGGTGATTGTCCGCGATCAGGGCTTTTCCAACGATGAGTGGCAGATGACCGGAGCCAATCTCCTGGAGGTCAAATATCGCGGTGCCGGAGAGTTCACGTCGACGAGATCCAACGAGGTTCGACCTGCGGCCTGTGCCGATAGAGAGCACCGCAGCATCGATGATGCGCTTGCAAGGGTGCCGAGACAGGGGTTCGATTTCGTTTGGTTGATCGATCCGCCCGATAACGACCAAAGGGTCGTTCCCGGACTGCAACCGGTATGGCGGGGTCGGTGGTCGGTGCTCTACCGAGTCCTTTCCTGACCAAGCCATGGTCTAGGAAGCCGCGGGCGCCTTAGGATTTGCCAGCTAAAGCGAGGTGAACAGCCCTCCTTCGCCAACTCACTGGTCTCTAAGGTGCTTTCAACCATTTCCGCTCATCAGCTCACCACCAGCTGGGACAAAGCCACCAACACAACCAACATCTATCTCGATGTCGACGGAGACCGTGTATCGGACTTGACCATCCAGCTTTCAGGGCATGTGACCCTGACGGGAGGCGACTTCATTCTTTGAACTTTGGAAATGTCGGCTTTCAACCCATTGCAGACAATCCCAACTCGCAATTACAAGTCCCTATGACTGTCCACGGAAGCTGTCACTGCGGCAACGTGCGGATAGAGCTGCCAAGCAAACCAGAGTGGGTTGCAAACTGTAACTGCTCCCTCTGTCGCCGCCTCGCATGGCGGGTCGCCTATTTCCCGCCAGACCAGGTACGGATTTCGGGCGAGACGACAGCCTATGTTTGGGGTGACCGGATGATCGGTATTCACCATTGCCCAATCTGCGGCTGCGGCACCCACTGGCAGACACTTGGGGAAGACTTCGGGAAGATGGGCATCAATGCACGCTTGCTCGACGATTTTGATGAAAGCTCCGTGGAGGTAAGGAAATACGACAATGCGGATGATTGAGACCCAGCACTAACGTCAGCTTTCCGCCCGCTGCCACAGCGGTCGACCGACTCGAACGTCGGGCCGCGGCGCTCGCAGTGGAGGAATCACTTCCCACCATGGCCGACGTTTGAACGATGCGGCCACTACCCAGGAACCGGCAGTCAACGCCCAGGATTCTGCGGCCTCCCGCCAATACAACTCGGTCATTTGATCGGTCGGAATCAAGGATCCCCAAACGAGAAGCGTGATTACAGCAATTTGCAGGGCAGAGATCGCGAATTGCGGACATCCCGTGACCCGCTCACCATGTTATGCCTAACGCAGCGCATGGAGGCGGAAATGGACAGAGCGGAAGCAGTGGCGGAGCGGACGAGGCTGCAGAAGTTGTTGGACGAATATGAGTCCGGTCGTATTGCGCATCAGGAGCGGGGCGAGGCGAAGCGAGACGTGACGCCTGATCGCGCTGCCAACGTTCGCGCCAGAATTGCTCGCCTCGATCAAATCCTATCCGAAGGCGGCGATGCCTAAAGGTCCGCGCAAGAAAAAAGCCCGCGCCTGCTGCGGACATTGGCCTCAAAATTCACAAGCAGACTATGCGTGCGGATTTCGCTCTCGTCCTTCCTGGATTGTTGGGTTTCGGGTTGCCGCGTTATTGCGGACTTTGCGGTCAGCCCCGTTGGGGTTCCCCGAGCGTTCTTCTGAGCGCCGTCGCATTCTGCAACATGCGGGCGAACAAGGCCTGCTTCTGGTCGATGTCTACGATCAGCCGAGTGAGCTCCTGATCAAGTTCAGGAATGGCCTTCACGCGGGACGCGGCCCGTTCCGCGCTCGGCGCGCTCATGTCGAGATGGCAGGTGGCCGGCAATGTTGGAAACTCCCCTCCGCCGGGCAACGGTTTCATGCGATCGCCGCACTTGGTCCGGATCAGATTTTGCGTCTGCACGTCCATGGCCCGACGAAGTTTCTCGCGGAAGCTGGTCACTCCAAGGCCAGTTGATTCGAAACCGTTGGCCGATACGGAATATGCGGAGATGGCCGCGCGGATGGGCACGTCGCCGATCTTCCGTGCGACGCCGCTGCCTTGCAACTGGTCGAATGCAGTCCGTTCGAACGGTCGCAGCCACACCTGGCTCGCCTGGTAAGCGTCGATCAGGAAAGCCTCATCGTTTTGGCGGCCTGAGCGGGGGATCGATTCGAGAGCGCTGATGGCGTGAGTCTGGACCTGGGCATAATAGTTTGAGCGTGCCGCGAGATCGGCTTCATTGGCCCGGAGATTGTTGATCAACTGCAAGCGCAGTTCATGGGCCTCAGCCCGATCCTGCCGATCCTGATTCCAATTGCTTGCCTGGATGCCGAGAAAGACGCCAAGCACGACGATCGCGAGATCGACTGCGACTGCGAACCAATCTTGCTTGGCGGCATGAGCGCGAATGCGACGGATCATGTTTAGCCCTCCGCGCCACTCTCCCACAGCGCGCCCAATCTGCAAACTCACGACGAACGATAATCAAATTGTGTCTGGTTTCGACCCAATGCGGACATTCGCCAACGAGGTGGGCAGTCAGCCACATTGGCCAATATCCTCGCATAGGCGCTGTTGCTGCCGCGTTTGCTGTCAGCGGTCAATGCTATAGCCTGGTTAGCAGTTGCCCGGCGACTACGACTTCAGGAGAATCGCCATGCTGCGCTTAGCGTTTCCCGTTGCCTCGTTCTTTGCGCTCGCAGCGCCGCTGTGGGCCGCTCCCTTAATCGCTGCGACGCCCGCGACCGTGGCGAACGGGCACGTCCAGCTGGAGAAGCTTTTCTCTGACTGGCGGGCATTTAACCATCCGACGATCGTCCGCGGTCGGCCCGATTATGGGGCTGCCGCAATGTCCGCGAAGGCGGCTCGCCTAAACGCCTTTCGCGAGCGCCTAGGTGAAATCGATCGTACCGGCTGGAGTGCCACGGAGCGCGGCGATTACTCCCTGGTCGAGGCGGAGATGAACGGGCTCGATTTCTTCCTAAGAGTTCTGCGCCCTTGGTCGCGCGATCCGGGCTTCTATCAGACGGTCTTCGCGGAAATGAGCGACGTCCCCGCGCATGAGGGGCCCTCGGCCGAGCCGAACATCGACCTGTTCGCCTTTACCTACCCGCTCTCAGCGGCCGACGATGCCCGCTTGTCGGAAATGCTCGGCGCCGTTCCAGCCATACTGGCTGATGCCAAGGTGAACCTCGCCAATAGCCAGGCACACGACCTCTGGGCCTATGGCGACCGCGCCTTTCTCGAACAGGCTCAGACGCTCGCGGCGCTCCAGGCGGGCACGCTCATGCTGAACGACCTCGGTGGAAAGCGACGCGCAACGCTGGAAGGCACCACGCCCGCGCTTCGCGCCGCCGTTCACGAAGCGCGCGTTGCAAGCGAAGAGTTCGCCCGCTGGGTCAAATCCGAGGCTCCCCGCCGCACAGGCCCGTCCGGCGTTGGAAAGGCGAATTATGACTGGTATCTCAAGCATGTCCTGCTGAGCCCGTGGACGTTTGATCAGCAGGCGACCCTGCTTCAGCGCGAGCTTGATCGGTCCCTAGCGTCACTCCGGCTCGAAGAAGTGCGAAACCGGGCCCTTCCGCCGATTGTGGAGATCACTGATCCCGCCGCGTATCGCCGGTTTGCTGAAGGTCGAACTGCCAAGCTCTATGCACTGCTGGTAGACGCCGGTTTTATCGCGGACCGGCCTTACTATCGCGTCGCGCTTGCCGCCCAGACGGGAAACTATGTCGCGCCGGCCGAGCGCAACTTCTTCACCCACGTCACGGCACTCGATCCGCTTCCCCTCGCCAGTCATCAGACCCACTGGATAGAGTTGGCTCGCCTCCGCCATGAGCCACATCCAAGTGCGATCCGTGACCAGCCGCCCCTATTCAACATCTTCTCAGACCGTTCGGAGGGGTTCGCCACGGCGATGGAAGAGATTGTCATGCAGGCGGGGCTGTACGACGATGTCCCGCATGGGCGCGAACTTGTGTGGGTGATGCTGGCCAACCGAGCCGCACGTGGGTTGGCGTCGCTGCGCGTCCAGGCCAATGAGATAGGCCTCGCGGAAGCAGGCTCCTTCCACGCCCAGTGGACGCCCCGCGGGTGGTCTGACGCCACGAGCCGGCTGGTAGGGTTCGAACAGCTGCTTTACCTCCGCCAGCCCGGCTATGGGCCAAGCTACATCGTCGGCAAGGCGCAGCTCGATCATCTCCTCGCACTTCAGTCGCGCCGCGCCGAAGTCGAGGGTCATCCGTTTGTCGTGAAGGACGCCTTTGCGGCAATCCTCGCTTCCGGAATCGTCCCCCCAGCGATCATCGAGGATGAGATGGCGCCGGAAACGCCTTCTTCTTGACGGCTTATCATTCACAAGCGTGGTCCGAGGAGCTGGCTTTCCAAATCAAACCCGATGTCTCCTTTCGACTCATTGCGGACATTCGCGGCGGATGCGACAGTTGCTGCTGATGTCCAGCCTCGCCTCGATGTTATTGCTTGCCGCTATGGCTCCTCCTGCGTCTGGGGTCGACTGATGCGCTACCGGAACTCACTATTCGCAGTCGTCCTGCTCATCGAATCGACTTCGACATGGGGGCAGCAATCACCCGACAAGCTCAGATCGGAGCCGCAGGGGACACCCGCAGCTATTACACCGGTCGTGGGACGAGTCATTGCGTCTCCCCGCCCGCTGCTGGGCTCAGATGGTCTTCGCCACCTGGCTTACGAAGTCATGCTGACGAGCTTCCAGTCGACCGGAGTCACTCTGACCGCATTGGATGTCCTCGACCCCGACGATCATGATCGGATGATGCGCCGGCTGGATGGCCAAAAGCTCCAGGAGATGTGGCATGTCATCGGACCGCAAAGCGCGACGACCAACGGCTCTGCCGGCGTGCGCTTGGAGGGAGGACGATCGGGCTATGTCCTAATCGACGTTGCGCTTCCGGCTGCTGACCGACTGCCCAAGCAGCTCGTCCATCGCCTGACGCTCCGTTGGGATCCGCTTCCGCTTGCGCCGGGAAAGGGGCAACGGCCTGCCCCTCCGGGACCGACCAGCATCACGGCGCCAACAACGATAGACTCTAAGCCGCCTGTCGTTGTCTCACCGCCGTTGCGCGGAGGTCGCTGGCTGGCAGGCAACGGATGCTGCGACGCATTCGACGCGCACCGCGCGGCAGTGCTTCCGGTCGACGGAGCAGTGCACGTCGCTGAGCGTTTCGCGATCGACTGGATTCAGCTGGATGCCGCGGGCAGGTATTTCGGTTCCGTCGACAAGCTCGAGCAATATCCGACCTTTGGCCACCACGTCTATTCAGCGACGGACGGGGTCGTCGTTGCAACCCAGGACGGAGTGCCCGAGTCCACTCCGCCCGAATTCCCCGCCGGAGCGACGGCCCAGACTGCGGGAGGCAACTACATCGTCATCCAGATTTCCGGGGTGCGTGGTCAATACGCATTTTATGCTCATCTCCAACCGGGCTCGCTGCGCGTAAGGCTGGGCGACAAGGTTGCTCGAGGCGCATGGATCGGGCTTGCTGGCAACAGCGGCAATTCCGACGGCCCTCACCTCCATTTCCACGTCATGGACGGAATCGGGCCGCTAACGTCCAACGGGCTGCCATACGTGATCGACAGCTTCACCAGCCGCGGCACTGTTACCAACATCGATGCGGTTGCGGCGGGAAAACGCGCCGAATTGTCCCCTGCCCTCAAGGGGAACAAGCAACACCGCCTCCCACTGAACAACGAATTGGTCGACTTCCCGCCCGGCGAATGATGCCGGGAGGCGAGACACTGGGTCAGCGTCTAGTAGACTCCGGGAAGACGACGACGGCGCCGGAGAGGGGAAGCTGATTCTGCCGCTCCCCCTTGCGTGTGCGATCTACAGGCACAGGCTCTTGCGCTTCATAATATTTCAAAGACTTTTCGAGCGGAGGAATCCGCCCCGCAAGTCCGAAGTTGGCGAAGACATAAGGCATGCCGTCGGAGGCCAGAACTGACGGCCGGTCCATGACGTGGAAGTGCAAGTGAGGTCCGTCCGAGCTTCCACTGTTGCCGGCCTCGCCGATTTGCTGTCCTCGAGTGACCGTATCGCCACGCCTCACGCGGACGCTTCCCGGCTTTAGGTGGGCATAAAAGGCGTACCGTCCCTCACCGATGTCCAAAACTACATGGTTGCCGTCCGCGTTGGCGAGCGTGACGCCTGACGCTTTGCCGGGAACCTGATCTGGATAGGCGTCGACTGCGGCGACGACTGTTCCGTCAGCGACTG
>JBKPON010000168.1:0-6505 GCA_046733135.1 Pseudomonadota bacterium
GACCAGCACAGCCGCCATGCCCACAAGGCTGTGAAACGCCGCGACGAGCTGCGGCATCGCGGTCATCTGGATCCGACGGGCGGTGACGAGCCCAATCCCGCCTCCGATCGCCATCGCTCCGCCGATCTCCGGAAGCGATGCGACCTTGTGGGTGACGAGGGTCGTGGCGACGGCGATCGCCATTCCAATCATTCCCGCCCGATTGCCGCGGCGGCTGCTCTCCGGGTTCGACAGGCCTCTCAAGGCCAGAATGAAACAAACGCCGGCAATCAGATAAGCGAGCGGCGGCGCCCAGGCGGGCCCCGTGGCCGAAAAGACGTAATCGGTGTGAGCTTCGGGAAGACCGAAGCTCCGTGGTTCGGCTAGGCTCAAGATCAGCGCTCCCGCTTCTTGTACATCGCCAACATCCGCGCCGTGACCGCGAAGCCGCCGAAAATGTTGACGCTCGCCAGCGCCACGCCAATGAGCCCCAGCCACTTCGAAGCCGGGACGGCGGCGGACGCCGAGGCGATCAGCGCCCCGACAACGATCACCGAAGAGATCGCGTTGGTCACCGACATCAGTGGCGTATGCAAAGCCGGCGTCACCGACCACACAACATAATAGCCGACGAAACAGGCCAGCACGAAAATCGACAGGATGGAGATGAAGTCCATGACCCCTCCGGCTGATAGAGCGCCGGCTTTTGTGGCGGGTCGTTCGGGGACTGTCGAGTGCCCACCAGCCCGATCGCGTCGTTAATCGCAACGGGGTTAGCGAATTAATAACCTTTTCGCGCGCATGCGGACGAGACCACGTGGGAAGGATTGCGCGCAAGTGTTGAGGCGCAAGAGACGCAAGGCCGAAATGCCGCCATGGAAGCTGCTTCTGTGGACGATGATTGCCGGCCTGATTTTCGGGCTGCTCGGCGTCGGTGAGCCCGTGGACGACATGTTGCGCATGAGCCGCAACTATCTTCACGTGCATAAGGCGAGTGGGAACATCGTCCTCATCAAGATTGACGATGCGGCCCTGCACAAGTTCGGACGTTGGCCCTGGCCGCGCGGTTATCACGCCCAAATCGTCGATAATCTGGACAAGGCCGGAGCACGCCGGATTTTCTACGACGTCAGCTTTTTCGGAACGAGCGACGCCGCAAACGATCGTAGCTTCGACGAAGCGTTGCGTCGCTCGGGAAGGGTCATTCTCGGGGCACGAACTCGGTCAGG
This sequence comes from Pseudomonadota bacterium, assembly GCA_046733135.1. Taxonomy (GTDB): domain Bacteria; phylum Pseudomonadota; class Alphaproteobacteria; order Sphingomonadales; family Sphingomonadaceae; genus Sphingomicrobium. The sequence goes on from JBKPON010000168.1 coordinate 1,209, forward strand.
CCGCAGTGGTGAGCTGCAGGACGGAATGCCGCTCCCAATGTTCACAAAGCATGCGAAGATCGGCTCGATAAGCTGGCAGTACAACTATGCGAACGCTGTCTGGCGCGTACCCTATTCCACCGTGTGGAACGGGCGGAAAATCGACTCATTCGCTAGTCTGTTGTCAGGGCGGTCGGGGTCGCCGAACGGCGCCTTCATGGTCGATTATTCGATTGACCCACAGTCGATCCCGAGCATTTCCGCGAGCGCCCTCCTCGATGGGAAGCTCGATCCCGCGCTGATCGAGGGCAGGGACGTCATCGTGGGTGTGACGACGAATATTCTCGGAGACGTCACGTTTGTTCCGGGGACGGGACAGATGGGGGGCGCCTACGTTCATATCATCGCCGCGGAAACGCTGAAATCAGGCAAGCCGATCAGCGTCGGCTGGATCCCCCTGCTTTTTGCATGCCTCGCGCTTTGCGCTTTCGCCGCGCGCCAAAGCTTTTCGCGGCAGATCGCACTGCTCCTCGGCGGCATGGTCGCACTGCTGCTCGGCCCAGCGCTGCTCGAAGTCAAATTGATCTTTGCTGATGTCACCCCGGGGCTTTTCGTCCTCCTAACCACGACCGGCGTGTTCGCCTGGCGCCGTTTCCGTCAAGGCGGGCTCGTGAACGCGACCTCGGGCCTGCCGAATCTCAATGCGTTGCGGGCAAACAAGGAGGGTCGCGATCAAGCCATGATCGTCGCCCGCATCCTCAACTACGCCGAGATCGCCGCAACGCTTCCTTCTGGCGAAGAGCAGCAGCTCGTGAACCAGATTGTCGCGCGACTGTCAGTCGGCGCGAAGGATCGGGTCCTTTATCAGGGCGACGACGGAATTTTCGCCTGGTTCGAAGAACCGAAAAAGCCATTCGGGCATCACATCGACGCTCTTTATGCCTTGTTCCGCAATCCTGTTCGCGTGGACCAGTTGCCAATCGACCTGTCGATCAGCTTCGGGGTGGAGATCGGCAGCGGCCGCTCGCTCGGAAATCGGCTTGGCAGCGCACTCGTAGCCGCCGACGAAGCCGCACATGACGGCCTGAAGTGGAAAGTCCACGATCCGGAAACGCTCGAAGATGCATCGTGGAAGCTGTCGATGCTCAGTCAGCTCGACTCGGCGATCGACAAGGGCGAGGTTTGGATTGCGCTTCAGCCCCAGCTGGAGCTCAAGACCCGCCGAATCATTGGCGCTGAGGCGCTTGCGCGATGGACTCACCCGGAAAAAGGACCGATTGCTGCGTCCGAATTCGTCGCTGCGGCTGAGCAGCATGATCGCATCGGCAAGCTAACGGACTTCGTGCTCGAGAAGGCGGTGGCGGCAGCCGCAGCGATCAACCGTCGCGGCCAACCCTTCACCGTTGCCGTGAACCTGTCGGCACGGTTGCTCACAGACAGGCACTTCACAATGCGGGTCGCCGCCTTGCTGGCGCGTCACCGCTTGCCGCCTGAGCGATTGACCCTCGAGCTTACGGAAACGGCAGCACTGAATGACTGTGGCGACTCGCTCGACATGCTGAACCGCCTGCGCGAGCTCGGCATTGGCATTTCAATCGACGATTACGGTACGGGCCTGTCGACGCTGGAGTATCTCAAGAAGATCCCGGCGAATGAGATCAAGATCGATCAGAGCTTCATCCGGTCGCTCTGCGACAATCGCAGCGACAGACTCATGGTTCAGTCGACGGTAGCGCTCGCTCATTCGCTCGGTCGTACCGTCGTTGCCGAAGGCGTGGAGAATCGCGAGATTCTCGACGCGCTGCTCGAGCTTGGTTGTGATATCGCGCAAGGGTTCATCATCGGTCGGCCGATGAGCATAGAAAATCTCTCGAAGCGGATTGCAGCCGACCAGAAGCGTCACGTCGCATAGGCCCACCGGGCCACACCGCTCCATTTCCGATCAACCGAACGAGGCTCGCGCGCGCAATTAGGCGCGCACCGGCTCCCTCGTATGGTGAATAGCCTCCGGACTTTCATCCGGGACGGTTATGGTTAATTGTTTGCTAACCATATCGATTAAGGTTAATGTCCTCGCGACTGTCGAATCGCAGATCCGCAGGGGATGGAAGATGAAAAAGCAGACTCGTGGTTGGCTATGGAATTTGCTCTGTGGCGGCGGCTGGGGCGGCGGCGGCGCCGGCGGCTGAGCAGCTTCAACCAAAATTCAGTTTGAGAATAATGCGTTATAAGCGCTCGCCGCTCGGCGGGCGCTTTTGTTTTATGCCTGTTTGAGCCGACTGAATTGCTGTAGCGCGCTGCGGTAATGAAGCAGCAGACAGGCCGAATCAGAGTCCGCGCACCGATTCGCGGATTGCACGAAATCACTAACGAAATTGCGGATTGGAGCGCCGAGGCGGGCATTTCCGAAGGACTGCTGACGGTCTTTTGCCGACATACGTCGGCATCGCTGGTCATTCAGGAGAATGCGGCTCCCGCCGCGCGGCGTGACCTGGAGCGCTACTTCGAAACGATTGCTCCGGAGGGCGGATCGTATGAGCATAACGATGAAGGTCCGGACGACATGCCCGCGCACCTCAGAAGTGCGCTGACTCAGACCCAGCTCTCTGTCCCGCTCCTTGGCGGCCGACCAGCGCTGGGCACTTGGCAAGGGATTTTCCTGTTCGAACATCGCCGCGACACGCCCGAGCGTGAGATTGCGCTTCATCTGATCGGAGAATGAGCGCGGAATCGGTGCGGGCCTGGCTCGCCGATCAGGCTCCAGATCTTCGCTTGATCGAAGTCGAGGAGAGCACGGCGACGGTCGAAACGGCTGCCAAGGCGCTTGGCGTGGAACCGGGGCGCATCGCCAAGACGTTGGCGGTCCGAGCGGGCGGGCATTTGTTCTTGCTGGTTGCGCGCGGCGACGCCCGGCTTGACAATCGCAAGTGCAAGGATGAGTTCGGCGCCCGGCCCCGAATGCTCGGCCCCGAAGAGACTTTCGAAGTCACCGGCCATCCAGTCGGCGGTGTCTGCCCTTTCGGCCTGAGAACGTCGCTGCCCGTCTATCTGGATGTGTCCTTAAACGCGTTCGATCGGGTCTATCCTGCCGGCGGATCGCTCAATACATCGGTGGAGGTGTCGACCGAACGCCTCTTCGAACTGGTCGGCGAACGCTGGGTCGATCTATGCCGTCTTTCGGTCGAATCGACCGGGACCTAGCTGCTCCGGAAGTACATCCGTCAGTGGCCACCGTCCGCCGGCAATCAACGAGGTGGCGATCGCGGCCATGGCGGGCGAGGTCTGCAGACCGAAACCACCCTGCCCCGCCAGCCAGAAGAATCCCTCTGTGCCAGAGGCAAAGCCCGCGACTGGGTGCCGGTCCGGAGTAAAGGTCCTGAGACCGGCCCAGCGGCTGTGGATCCGTTTCACCTCGACGGTCGTCCGTTCCTCCATCCGCCAGACGGCGAGCGCGATTTCATATTCGCTCGCCTGGGCGTCCGTCGGGTCGCTCGGGACTTCGTCCATTGGCGAAGCAAAAAGCCGGCCGCTTTCCGGCGCAAAATAGAGCTCATCCGCCACGGTCTTGGCGAATGGCAGACGTTCGAGGTCTGTGCCGGCAGGCGCGTCGAAGGTGATGATTGTCCGTCGCTTGGGCTCGAGTCCCAGCGGCTCGACCCCGGCAAGATGCGCCACGGCGTCCGCCCAGGCACCGGCGGCATTCACGACGACAGGCGCCGAATAAGCCGTTCCCCTTTCGGTGGTGATCCTCCAGACCCCAGAAGCGCGCTCCAATCTCGCAACGCGCATGCCGGCGTGCAAGGCACCTCTCCGCTCGCGGAGAGTGCGCGAATACCCCTGAAGTAGAGCATGGGCGTCCAAGCGGATGCCCGCAAAATCGGCGATTCCGCTGCATGCGCCTCCTTCGCCGACCTTAAGCAACGGACAAAGCTCCGCAACTCCGCGTTCATCCAAGCGATCAAGCTTGGCGAATGGCGAGATTTCGGCATCCAGTACGTCCAGCGCTTCGCGCTCGTCGTCGCGCGCATGGATTAGGACCGGCATTCGGTGTCCGAGCGGGACGTCGCTGAACCCTTCCGGCGGCTTTTCGATGAACTTACGGCTGGCCAGGGTGAGCGCGCGGACCAGCCGGTCGCCGAGAGCATAATGGAGCATGGTCGCGCTGCGGCCGGAGGAATGATAGCCGATCTGCTCCTCGGCTTCGAGGACTATGACACTGGCTTGTTCAGAGAGCGCGGCAGCGGCGGAAAGTCCGGCCACGCCGCCGCCGATGATCAAGATGTCGCAAGCATCGGCCACGGTCAGGCGGCTGTGAGCCTTTCGTTCACAACCTTACCGCCGTGAGTCAATCGGACGGCCCTCACGATCTCGTCATCGTCCGGGAAGACCGGCCGCGCTTGTTCCTCGTTCCAGAATGCCGAAAGGAAGTTGTAGAGATTGCGCGCGAACAGTGCGGACGCATCGGCGGGAAGACTTCTGGCGAGGTTGGTTGCGCCAATAATAGTCACTCCATGTTTCACCACTTGTTCGCCGCTCAATGTCCCCTCGACATTGCCTCCCGCATCCGCTGCCATATCGATGATCACGCTGCCCGGGCGCATGGTTGCGATCTGGGCGTCACTAATGAGGCGCGGCGCGGGCTTTCCGGGGATTAGGGCTGTGGTGATGACAATGTCCTGCTTGGAGATGTGGTTCGAAACAAGCTCCGCCTGCGCCTTCTGATATTCGGCGGAGGTCTCCGTTGCATAGCCGCCGACGCCCTCTCCCTCGATCCCGGCTACGTTCTCAACAAAGATCGGTTTGGCGCCGAGCGATTGGATCTGCTCCTTGGTTGCGGATCGCACATCGGTCGCGCTGACCTGGGCGCCGAGGCGCTTGGCTGTTGCGATCGCTTGCAGGCCAGCTACGCCGACGCCCATGACGAACACCTTCGCCGGGCTGACCGTCCCGGCCGCAGTCATCATCATCGGGAAGGCGCGCCCGTAGTGCGATGCGCCATCCACCACCGCCTTATAGCCGGCAAGGTTCGATTGGGATGAGAGGATGTCCATCGACTGGGCCCGCGTGATTCGCGGCATCCATTCCATCGCAAGCGCATCCAGCCCCGCCGTCGCATAGCCCTCGATGACCTCGCGTCGCCGGAGGGGATCGAGCGCTCCCACCAGCAATGCCCCGTCCTTGACGCCCGGCAGAGACATCGGCTCAGGCCCGTTGATACACAAGATTAGGTCGGCGTCGCGGAGCGCTTCTTTGCGACTGCCTACGGTGCCGCCCGCTGCCTCGAAATCAGCGTCGGCAATGGAGGCGCTGTCACCCGC
>JBKPON010000169.1:0-2074 GCA_046733135.1 Pseudomonadota bacterium
AGCCCTGAGGGCGCATATGCACTTCGCCGGCCGCATCACTCATCACTGCCCCGCGGCAAAAAACGCTGTCCTACAGCTCCCGCTTTGCGATAACTGCCCTGCCTCTTTTCCCAAGGAGGCAGCATTGTCAGAACATAAACCGCTCATCACCTTCACCCCCGCCAAGCTCCGCCCGCGCTACGACGGCTGGACCGCGGAGAAGCAGGTTCGCTTCATCGAGGCGCTCTCCGAGACCAAATGCGTCGATGAGGCCTGCCGGCGCGTCGGCATGTCCGATACCAGCGCGTACGAGCTGCGCCGGCGGGCATGCGGCGCGGCCTTCGCGCGGGCTTGGGACGCGGCGCTCGATTTTCAGATCCACGCGCTCGAGCAGAGCGTCATCTCGCGCGCCATCCACGGCGTTCCCCGCCCGATCTTCTACAAGGGCGAGCAAATCGGCGAATGGCGCCATTACGACGAGCGCCTGTCCATGTTCCTCCTGCGCAGCCGCCGCCCGGCGCGTTACGGCAAATGGCTGGACCGAATGCTCCCCCCGGACCGGCGGGAGCAGGAGGCCGAGCACTATCGGCTCGAGGATCATTTAACCGAAATCGAGCTTCGCGCGCCCCTGGAGCACGGCAACCTCATCGAGGAAGAGGATGACGAAGACGATTGACGCCGGGAGTTCCGGTAACTCATTCAATTACTCCGCTCTCGTGCCCGCCGGCAATCGATGTTATGACCCGTGCTGCTCGGTACAACCGCAGGCCAAGGAGGTTCTGATGGAGGGCTGGGCAATAGCATTCATTGCGGGGTGGTGGTGCGGAAGCACGGGGAGCCGTCTGCCGGAATGGCTGATACGGCTGCTCAAGCGCTGGCCGCCGCCGCCGCCGCCCGATGATGGGCCGATCATTCATCCGTGGGGAGCGATTTCACCCATCGTCTACGGCATATTGGGTGGCATCGGCGGGGTCGCCGCCCTGGCGGTCGCCGGCGCGCCGTTCGTGCATCAACAGAGCATCTGGCCCGCGGTGGTGCTCGGCATTCTCGGTGGCGGAGTCGGCTTGTCGGTCGCGGATACGATCGCCGGGTTGAGCAGCCGCGGCGGCGCGCGTTAATCGGAAGAAAGTGAACGGACGCGGCGACCGCGAATGTCGCCGCGTCCTGGTGTCACGGTCTCACGACGAATGGTCAAATTCATGAACTTCGCGAGCCGAGAGTCCTATAGCGCCCCGCCAGTCTCCGCTTTGCGGAGCGCCTCGGCCGCTTTCAGCTGCTCGCTGCGTTCCGCCCGGTCGGCGAGCTGTTGCCACGCCGCTTCGGAGCGGCGGCAGCGCTCGCGCACATGGTCGAGCGTTGCCGCCTCTCCCTCGGCCCGCGCCTGCTCGGCCCGGGCGAGGTAGAATTCGAGGTTGGTGTTGCGCGTGCTCACCGGAGCAGCGCTTATTCGGCCTCGCCTTGCTCCGGCTGTTCCGCCGCTTCGGCGGTCGGGGCTTCGCCCGCCGCGTCGCTCGCGTCGCGGAGGTTGGATGCAGCCATCTTGCCGCGCCGGTCCGCCTCCAGGTCATAGGAGACGCGCTGGTTCTCGCGCAGCGTGCGCATTCCGGCGCGCTCGACCGCGGTGATATGGACGAACGCGTCCTGGCCGCCATCCTCCGGAGCGATGAAGCCATAGCCTTTGTTTTCATTGAAGAATTTAACTGTGCCGATGGGCATGTCTTTTTCCCTTGCGTTGGCGGACCCGGACGTTTGGACCCGCTTCTGGCTAGAAGTGCGAAGAGAGAAGGAAAAAGGAGCCGCAAAGCGCCTGTAGACCGTCAATTTGCGACTAGTAGCGGGCCCTATATGCGCTCGTTGGCCGCGAATTGAAAGCTCCAGGCGCGATTCCCCTCGGAAAACGGGGTTCTACGGCGCTCTTAACCTCCTCTCCCCGGCGGGGAGGTGATTGAGGAGAGGGGGTTCGACTTTCGAGCGAAGCCATTGTCGTTGGAATCCCCACACCCAGCCCACTCCCCCGCGGGGTGAGGGTTTGGGACCCGGCCCCTGGCGGAGCAAACATAGCAAACTTACGCGTGCGGCGACGCCGACAAAAACG
>JBKPON010000170.1:0-23820 GCA_046733135.1 Pseudomonadota bacterium
GCCACGCCGATTCAGACGCAAGCCATTCCGACGATCCTCAAGGGTCGCGACCTATTGGGCATCGCCCAGACCGGAACTGGCAAGACGGCGGCTTTCATGTTGCCGTCGATCGACCGCCTGGCCGCGGGCAAGCGTTTTCCCCGTCCGGCCTCGTGCCGGATGCTGGTGCTCGCGCCGACCCGCGAACTCGCCAGTCAAATCGCCGCGAGTGCTCAAGCTTACAGCCGCGGCTCGCGAATTTCGGTGACGACCGCCTTTGGTGGCGTGCCCATTGGCAAGCAACGTCGAGCGCTCGAACGCGGAGTGGACGTGCTCGTCGCGACGCCCGGGCGCCTGATCGATCTGGTCGAACAGCGCTATCTGACGCTGCGCGAGATCGAGATTCTCGTCCTCGACGAGGCCGACCAAATGCTCGATCTCGGCTTCATCCATGCGCTCCGGCAGATCGTCAAATGGGTTCCGGAACAACGGCAAACCCTGTTTTTCTCAGCCACCATGCCGAAGTCGATCAAAGAACTTGCCGATCGATTTCTGACCAACCCTGCCGAAGTCCGCGTGGCCCCGCCCGCCACGACCGCGGATCGGGTCGATCAACATGTGAGCTTCGTCCAGCAGAACGAAAAGCAGGCGCTGCTGACGATCATGCTGCGCCTCGGCCTTTCGGAACGGGGGAATATGAGCCGCGTACTGGTCTTCACCCGGACCAAACACGGCGCCGATAAAGTCGTTAAGCAGCTGGCCGCGAGCGGCATCACAGCAGCCGCGATTCACGGCAATAAGAGCCAGCCCCAGCGCGAAAAAGCGCTCGCCGCCTTCAAATCCGGCGAGGTCGCGGTGCTGATTGCTACCGATATCGCCGCGCGCGGAATCGATGTCAGCGGCGTCAGTCACGTGATCAATTTCGAACTTCCCAACGTGCCTGAGCAATATGTGCACCGGATCGGCCGGACCGCGCGTGCCGGGTCGGCTGGTTTCGCCATTTCCTTCTGCTCAGCGGAGGAACGCGCCTGTTTGCGCGACATCGAGAAATTGATCCGGCAACCGATCGAGACGGCGCCCTTGCCGCCAAACCTGGTTGCTGAAGCTGCGCGGGTGCGCTCGGCCATTGCCGCGGTCCCGTCGGCACGTCGACACGAGGACAGGCATGCACCGTCAAGAGGGAAGCGTCGCTATCTCGGCAATCGGCCGAAGAATAGTCGGAGGCAGATCAAGAGCTCCAGGGCTTAGAGCGTCGGAGCGTCGCACGCGACGATCCTCGCCCCTCCACTTTTGTTATTTCGGCGCCTCCGGGGCGGCTGCGCGTGTGAACAGCAGGTCCTGATAGTCGAAGCTGAAGTCTGCCGCGGGGGAAACCGGCTTCATGGTCACCCGGTCCACCTTGCCGTCGGCGTCGAGCGAGAAGGTCACATAGGCGGGCTCGATCCACTTCAATGACGGGTTCGTCTTGAAGGTGTCATACTGATAATGGGTGAGCGGCCCGCTCATGCCGGTCGAGTGCGGGAACTCGATAGACAGGGCCCTGCCCGACTGACGCACCTTGATCGTTCCGTACCAAGGATCGGAATAGTCGCCGGCGTAGCGCTGCAGGGGGAGTGACGGCCCGGCCTTCGCCGGCGTCGCCGCCGCCTTTTGCACTTCCTTGGCGGCGGCATCGAGCCGCGCGAGCTTGAAGTCGTGAAACTTCTCCGGCCAGTGGCCTTGCGGCTGACCGAGATAATGGTCGAGCAGCTCGTAGAGCAGGCCACGAACCATCTCCCCTTCCTCGCTGTTTACGGCCACGAAGATGCCTACCTTCTGGTCGGGCAGAAGCGCGACTGCAGCGAGGGACCCGAACACCGCGCCGCCGTGCCAGATGAGCTTGGCACCGCGATAGTCCTGGACGTCCCAACCAAGCCCGTAGAGATAGAAATTGGGCTGGGTAACGGCGAACTGAGCGGGATAGTCGCTGATCGGCTGTGGGGTCACGGGGTTCCACATCTCCTTCGATTGCTCGTCAGAGAAGAGGCGCTGATCGCCACCCGGGATTTTTCCGTGGTTGAGCTGGGTCGTGAGCCAGCGGGTCATATCGTTGGCGCTGATCGCTAGCCCGCCCGCGGGCGCGGCGTTTGGCGCGATCGCGGCGGTCTCGTCCAGCGGCTTTTGCGTGCCGAGGCCGACGATCGGACCGTCCGCCCTAGCGTGCGGAAAGCCGCGGTCGGGATTGGCCTGCATTTCAGCATCCGACACGGTGGAATGGTTCATGCCGAGTGGCGTAAACACGTGGCGACGCATGTAATTCTCCCACGTTTCGCCGCTCACCTCCTCGATCAGCTGGCCCACGACCATGTAGAGGATATTGTCGTAGGCATAAGCGCTGCGGAAGCTGGTCGCCGGCTTGATATAGCGTAGACGACGGACCGTTTCCTTCCGCGACAAATTACTGTTGGGCACGAAGAGCAGGTCCCCCGCGCCGAGGCCCAGGCCGCTGCGATGGACGAGCAGGTCGCGGATGGTCATCTCCCGAGTGACCCACGGGTCCCACATGCGGAAATCTGGCATGTGGTCGATCACCTTGTCGTCCCACTTGAGCTTACCCTGATCGACCAGGGTAGCGAGCGCTGCGACGGTGAAGGCCTTGCCCGTCGAACCGGTCGCGAAGATCGTGTCGGCGCCGACGGGCTCATTCGTTCCGACCTTGCGTACTCCCCAACCGCGGGCGAGGGTCGGCACCCCGTTCTCGACGATGGCGATCGACACGCCCGGAACTCCATAGTCCTTGCGCAGCTGCTCTACGCGTTGCTCGAAGCCGGCCGGCGGTGCCGCTTCAGCCAATTTGGAAACGAGTAGCGCGGCAACCGCCACCGCCAAATGCACACGCTTCAGCATGCGATCACTCCTGAACTTGGATGGTTTTCGGAATTGGCTGCGCCGTATCGCGCCTGCCGCGCCACAGCATCCATACGCCCACGGTGACCAGCGGCAGGATGTAGGTAGCGAGCAGGATGTAGGCGAGGGCGCGATAGCCGTTGGCGATCAGCGCGACGAGACCGAAGCGGCTGGCAAGGAACATGCAGCCGGCTAGCAAGACGATGGCGATGCTGAGCCTTTGCCGGTGCGTCAGCTCCTTCCCGTAACGGGCCGCCCATGCATGATCGATCCGTTCATTGATCGCGTGGACGGAGCTCGTCCCGCTCTCCAGCAGCGCGGCAAAGATCATTGCCTGAAAAAGGATGTGAAAGGCGGGGATGCCAATGCGTTGAAGCATGAAATCTGATGGCAAAGTGGCGCTCTGCACCTCGGGATAGAAAGCGACCATCGGGATGAAAAAGAGCAGCGCCGGGAGCATCGTCAGCGGACCGGAGATGACGCCCGCAATGACAGCGTCGCGGTCGCTCACAAGGTGGCGCAGGATCGGCAGGATCACCACCGCGCCGACGATATTATACCCGAAATAGGTGATTCCGCTGAGCGTCCAGCCGGCGGTTTGCTGATAGGCCTCAAAGCCTCCGGGCACGCGGTTCCCGAAGCGCCAGAGCGCGAGGACGATGAAGAGCGCGTAGACCCCGTAGAGGAGATAGGAGACGTCGCGGAACAGCCGCTCGACGGCCCTGTTGCCGAACGCCACGACGCCCGCAATTCCGGCGGCGAGTGCGACGGTTCCGACCCACATGGGAGCATCGAAAACGGCATTGCCGATCGCGCCGGCGGCGGCGCCGTAGACGGCCAGGATGAGCACGACGAACAGGACATATGCAAGTTCGAAGAGTGGCCAGGCCGGGCCTAGCAGGCGTTTGAAGAAGCTCTTGTAATCGAACGTCTGGAGTCGCCGCGCCAGAACGAAGGTCAACGAGCAAAAGACGCTGAACAAGAGCGTCGCAAACAGGATCGCATAGAGCCCGCCCCACGGCCCGTTCGACAGGAAGAATTCGGCGAGTTCCCGTCCGGTTGCATAGCCGCCGCCGATCACCACCGCCTTGACCCCGAGGCCCGGCAGCAGCCAGCGCTTGAACCGGCTATTCGCGTCCGCCCTCATTTCGGCGCCTCGAATAAATAAAAGTCGTAGATCGCGCGGCTCACGTCAGCGATGACGCGCTCCCGATCCACGAAGGGCCTGCTGCTCTGCTAGATGAAAACGGCGATGATGACCTTGCCGGCATTCCCCGGCAAAGTGACCACACCGACATTGTTGACCGAGCCGCCGATCGTTCCGGTCTTTTCCGCGACCACGGTGCCATTGGGGAGCCTGCCGCGGATCCGCGCCTTGCCGGTGGTGTTGCGCTCCATGATCTCGGTCAGCAGTTGCGTACTGGCGGGCTTGAGCGCCTTTCCGGTGAAGATTTGTTGCAGCAAGCGGGCCATCGCCTCGGGCGTTGCGGTGTCGCGTGGGTCGGCGTCGAATTCGGCGTTCGGCTTGCTGCTGCGATCCTCAAGGTTCGGGTCGGCCTTCAACCCTGCTTCGAGGGCCTGCGGGAACGGCCCGGCCTGCAAATGGAAGAAATCGCGGATGAGGCCGGCCGTGTCGCGGTCGACCCGCAAGCCTTCGATGTTCTGCGCGCGAACCCAAGCGGTCACCGCCGCCGGCCCGCCCGCGAGCTTGGTCAGCACGTCAGTCGCCGTGTTGTCGCTGACGGTCAGCATCAGCTCGAGCAGGTTGTTGACCGAAACGCTCACCCCCGGGTGGCGGAAGGTGGAGGCGAGGCCTTCCGATTCGACCATCATCCCCGGATCGACGGGCACGAGCTGGTCCAGCGAGAGCTCGCCCCGATCGACCTTCGACAGGATCGCTCCGGCGACCGCCACTTTGAACGTGCTCGCCATCGGGAAGCGCTGGTCGGCGTTGACCAACACTCGTGGGCCGCGGTCGTCGAGCCGCCAAGCGGCGACGCCGATCGTGCCGTCGACTGGTTGGCTAATACGAATGATTTCCGTCTGAAGCACTTTCGGTTCGGCGGCATGCACCGGCGACGCCATCAGCAGCGCGAGCGCAATTAGCCGAGACATGAGTCGATCAATCCTTCGAATTCCGGTCCACCGCGCATGGGGTCGGCAACTGCGAGCCCAAGCCGGGTGGACTCCCGCGCCATCAGGTCGCGTGCTTCGCCCTCTTCGAGCGCGCCAGTATTGAAGCTAACGCCGCCGACGCGGATCGCGGCATTGATGCGCGATCCCAAGCGGATGGTGAGATCGATCATCTCTTCGACGCTTGGCACCGCGAACTCCTCGTCGCCGAGCATTCGCTCGCGCGTCGGATCGTGGCACACGACGATGACGTCGGGCTGACTGCCGTGCAACAGCGCCAAGGATACGCCAGCATAGGCAGGGTGAAGGAGAGACCCTTGACCCTCGATCACATCCCAATGGTCATCGTCGGCCTCGGGGCTCAGAATCTCGGCGGCGCCGGCGGCGAAATCGGCGACGACCGCGTCCATCGGGATTCCACGACCAGCGATCATGATTCCCGTCTGGCCGGTGGCGCGGAAATCGGCGTCGATTCCCCTCCGTTGCAGCGCGCGAGCGATGCTGAGCGCCGTATACTTCTTGCCCAGCGCACAGTCCGTGCCGACCGTGAGCAGGCGCTTGCCGCGGCGCTTCAGTCCTGTCGCGATCGGGATTTTCGGCGGCGGCTCGCGGACATCGATCAGCCGTAGTCCTCGGCGGTCGGCTGCTGCGACGAGTTCGGGTATGTCGCCTAGCCGGGCATGCATTCCGCTGATGATGTGCAGTCCGGCCTCGAGCGCTTCGACCAGCGCGGGCAACCAGCTGTCGGCGATGAACCCGCCGGAGTTGGCGACTCCAATGATCATCGACCGCGCGCCCCTTTCCCGCGCTTCCTTTGGGCGGAGCTGCGGGAGTCCCGTGGTGACCGTCGCGCTAGGCAGTGAAAACTCGCCGACGCATCGTTCGAGCGCCCAATCGCGCAGGCCGAACGCCGTCTTGGCATAGCCGGGCTCGACCGTGTCGCCGAGGAACAGGAGGTAGGGCTGCGGCAGCGTGAGCGACAGCGGATATTCTGTGGGGCCCACCTCCCGTTTCGGATTCAACACCAGTAACGCACCTTTCGTTCTACGAGCCGAAGCCGGCGGTGATCGTGAGGCCGATTGTCCGCGGGCGGATGCTCGCCACGCCAGCCGCGCCGTTGGGGAATGTAGTTCCGTCGAAGCCGAAGGCGTCGATGATGCCGCGCTTGTCGAACAGGTTGTGAGCGAAGGCCTCGATCGTGAACCGGCCAACGTTCACACCGCCGCGAAGATCGACTTCGGTGTAGCCCGGAATGCGAACCAGCGACCCGTCGGGGTGGCGCTGGTTGAACTCGGCGTTCCTCTTGCCGATGTAGCTGAGACTGGCGCCCAGAAAACTGCCGACTCCGGGACTGATCGGGAATTCGTAGTCGGCATGCAGAGCGCCGCTCCATTTCGGCACCCACGGAAGCGGATCGCCTGCCAATCCGCCTGTTGCGGGCGGCGTATCCTCCTTCAGCTTCCCATTTGTGTAAGCACCGTTGGCAGTGAGCGTCAGGCCTCGGACCGGCCGCAGCGCTCCCGAGAATTCCAGGCCATTCACCCTCGCCTTGCCGCCGTTGGCGTTGATGCCCGTGTTGTTGATGATCTCGAAGAGCTGAATGTTCTTCCAGGCGATGTGGTAAGCAGCCAGCTCTATCGACCACAAGCGCGCATCAGGGGCTTCTGCCTTAATTCCGACTTCCCAGTTCGTCAGCCGGTCCGCCCCATAAGTTGTCGGGACTCCAGGCGGTGCGCCCGCGGGGATCACATTCGGTCCGCCTGGCCGATAGCCGCTTGCGACGCGTGCATAGAACGACGCGTGCTTGCTGAGATCATACCGCGGTGCAACCGAGTAGGTGAACACTGACTCCGACGAATGGAGGTTAGTCCCAGAGGCCGAGCCCAGAAGATCCGAAGCAATTAACAGATCTGCGCGTTGCTTGTTGTGCGCCCATCGGCCGCCGACTGTTAGATCGGCGCGAGGCGTGATGTGCCAGGTCGCGTTCCCGAAGGCCGCATACTCCTTATACTTGGAATTCAGGAAGATGTTGGCGATCTGATCGACGTCCGTCGCGATGGTGTCGGTGCCGAACTCGGTCGCGAAGTAATTTTGCGGATCGATTTTGGATTTTTCGTGAGTGTAGAAGGCGCCGATCAGCCATTCGAGCGTGTTGTTGTTAGGAGACGCAAGACGGAATTCCTGCGTAAACTTTTTCGTGCCAGTGGTCTGGAACAACTCCACGCCGAGCGGGCGGAAGATCGGAGTAGCCGTGATCGCGGGCAATCCGAGCACGTCGGGGGCAGCCGGACCGAGATTGGCGAGCGCGTTCACTAACTGACCGAAACCAAGTCCGCCGCCGACGTCGACGAAAGTCGCATCAGTCTCGAGGTTTTCCTTGAAATCCGAATAACTCGTGACCGACGCGAAATTGGCGAAGCCGAAGTCCCAGTCAACGTTGCCGTAATAGACACGATATTTGATGCGCGTGGGCTCGGGCTGGTAACGGGACTGAACGAGGCCGCCATAGAGCGACTTCAGTGTGTCGGGATCGACTTCGAAAGTGTCGCTGGCACCAGAATTGAGGTTCTGGGCGAAAGCCGTCAGCCGAACTGAAAGGTTATCGGTGGGGCTAAACAGCACCGATGCGCGCCCGCCGTAGTTCTTCCGGTCGTTGATGTCGTGGGCAACGAGCGTCCGACCAATTTCCTCACCTGTAAGAATACTGAGGATAGGGTTGTTTCCGAGTGAATCGATGTAGCCGTGGTCCTTGCGGTAGAAGCCATCGATGCGGACGGCCGCCTTGTCGCCGAGCGGCGCGTTGAACACCGCTGCGGCGTTGTAGCCAAGGCCGCCATGAGCGGTGTCGTCGATCCCGGCCTGAGCGCGGACTTCGAATTTATTCAGCTTCGGCGCATTGGTGATGTAGCGGATCACGCCGCCGAACGAGTTTGCGCCGTAGAGGGTCCCTTGCGGGCCGCGCAAGACTTCAAGCCTGTTGAGATCGAACGGGTCGAAGTCGCCCGAGAGGATCGAGCCGTTGGCCAGGCCGGTGCTGGAACCGAAGGGGACATCGTCCATAAAGATCGCGACGGTCGACGCGACTCCGCCCGTATTGGCACCGCGTAGCGTGATGCGGGTCACGCCCGCCGTGCTCCCGTTGATGCTGAAGCCTGGGACCAGCGAGAGATAATCCTGGAAGCTCTTGGCCTGCTGTCGCTCAAGCGTTTCGCCTCCGACCACAGTGACGGACGATGGGACGTCGAGCAGTACCTGCGCGCGTTTCTGCGCGGTAACGATGATCGCCTCGCTGTTCTCGTTGCCGACACTCTGGTCTTCCTGCGCTTGCGCCTCGGCAGGGCTCGCAAATGCCAGCGCCACCATTGCGACCGAAGAAAACAGCGCGGCACAACCCCTGTATCGCATCCTGTTCATGTCTCTCCCCTTCGAAAAATCGTAGCGGCCCTTCACGCCTCCCAGATGGCGCCGAGCAGCCGGCGGAAATTGCCTCCCAGAACCAGGCGAATGTTCGCGTCCGAATAGCCGCGCCTGATCAGCTCCTCGGTGAGGTCGAAAATTTTTTGCGGGTGATCGAAGCCTTCAATGTCGATCTTGTCGCGGAAGGCGTAGCTCGCCTTGTAGCCCGCCTTCAGCTGCTTGTACTGATCGGGCGGCATGTCGTCGTAGCCGTTCAAATCAGCGTCCGAGCCGATGCCGACGTGCTCGATCCCGACGAGCTTCACGACGTGGTCGACGTGATCCGCCATGTTCGCGACGGTCGTTGGATCGCGAGTGCTGATGAACATTCGCACGCCGCTGATGCCCATCACGCCGCCCTTCGCCGCGAGTTTTTTGATCACTTCGTCGCTCTTGTTGCGCGGGTGCGCCGCGATCGCCTTGCAATTGGAATGAGTGATCGCGATCGGCTTGGGAGAAAGCGCAATGGCATCGAGCGTCGTGCGCTCGCCGCAATGCGACGTATCGACCAGCATGCCGGTCTTATTCATCGCCTTGATGATTTCCTCGCCGAAGTCGCTGACGCCGCCGTCGATCCGGTCCGTCGACCCCGAGCCGATCAGGTTCTGGCTATTGTAGGTGAGCTGGGCGCAGCGAAGGCCGAGGCGGTAGAAATATTTGACGTCGTCGGCGGTCTCGAATTGGTCCGCATTCTGCAGACCCATGATGATCGCCGCCTTGCCCTCGGCCTTGGCATGATCGAGGTCGGCGACGGTGCCGACCAGCGTGAACGCATCTGCCTGCCGGCCGACCCAACCCTGGTAGGATGCGAGGAAGTCGAGTGCCTGGGTCTTTGCGCCCGGACCGCCGATGCCGATGCTATGATGGAAGCCGGTGATTCCCGACGCCTTGAAATCGGCAACGTCCTTCGGCCCGAAAGGCCTGTCGAAGAATTTCGGATCGAAGTCGAGCTTCAGCGGCGCGAGCATGTCGATGACGAGGCTCTCACGCACAACGTCGATCGCGCGCTTGGAATATTGCCGTGCCGAAGCTGCAGCGGACGCGAAGCTACCGCGGCTGATCATCGGGAAGGCGAGGGCGGCTCCGCCTCCTTTCAGGACGGTGCGCCTGGCCAAGCGGGTCATGCCGCGAGCCTCGATCCCCAGACTTCGTCCGGACACCAGATCCTTCCGTCACGATATTCGCAGCCCGGCGCGCGGTCCTCGCGAAGGAACGTTGGGCCGTCGAGATCAACGACGTCGCATTGCTGCCCGACGATGAAGGCCGGAGCCATGGCAAGGCTCGTGCCGACCATGTTGCCGACCATCACGCCGATGCCGTGACGCCGCGCCTCGTCGGCAATGAGCAGTGCTTCAGTCAAGCCCCCGCACTTGTCGAGTTTGATGTTTACAATGTCGAATCGCCCGACGAGGCCAGGCACGTCATCAAGCCCGAGCGCGCTCTCGTCGGCGGCGATAGGGATGGGCGAGCGGAAACCGTCGAGATCGGCCTCCCGACCGCGCGGGAGAGGCTGCTCGAGCAGCGACACGCGCTCGGCGGTCAGTGCTTCGACGAGCGGCTCGAGTTGGTCCCGCGTGTAACCCTGATTGGCGTCGACCCCGATCCACACGTCCGGCCGCGCTGCCCGCACGGCGCGCACGCGATCGACGTCGAGTTCGAGATCTCCCGTCAGCTTCAGCTTGAGCGCTTGCGCCGCGCCATGGCGCCGCGCGCCTTCCACCATGACTTCGGGCGGTTCGGCGCCGAGCGTGTAGGTCGAAACCAGCGGCTGCGGATCGGTGACGCCGGCGATTTGCCATGCCTCCGTCCCACGGCTTTTGGCCTCCAGTTCCCAAAGCGCACAGTCGACGGCATTGCGTGCGCCTCCGCGCGGCATGAGTTCGCGCAGTTGTTCGCGGCCGGGGAATTGCTCGATTGCGTCTCGGTGCGCCTCCAGCTCGGCGACCATGTGGTCGACGTCGTCGCCGAGATAATAGATCCCGGCGGCTTCGCCGCGTCCGGTATGTTCACCGTCGGTCAGCTCCACAACGACGACGTCCGACGTCTCGAACACGAATCCGGAAATTCGGAACGGGGCCGAGAGCGCGTGCGTCTCCACACGGTAAGTGAGCCGAAGCGTCCCCATCAATAGTTCGTCGTCAGGTTGATGAGCTTGAAGACGAGGCCGACGTAGAGGACCATACCGGCGGCAAGGACGAGCAAAATGGCCCATGCCTTGCCGGGCCAACGCCATTTGTTGCGCCAAGCGGTCCAAGCGTACCAGACCATCACCGCAAAGCCGCCGATAAAGATAACGATGCTGAGCAGCTCAAGCGGCAACAGAAGGGTGTTGAAGGTCGCCTGATTGGCAAGGTCCCCGAGCATCGTCTGCGCTGCGACCAGCCAGCCGATGAGCAGCGCCAGGATGAGGAGTGCGGCGATCCTGGTCGAGCGATACGCCCAGAGCTGCGGTCGAGCGAGACCGAGCTCGCCCTTATACTTGCGCCGCACGACCGCCCGAACGGGCCAGAGTAGGCCGGTGAGGAGGAGGATCGCGAGGGAGCCATACAGCAGTGGCAGGATCCAGCCCGAAGAGCGGTAACCCGGCGTCCGATCGAAATCGATGATCGGCGCCAGCTCGCCGAAGCTGAAACGCGTTGCCTTCCCATCGGCGACGTTTGCCGTCAGCAGGTCGTGTCCGTCGGCGTCGCGCCAGGTCATTGGCCCGACGTGAACCCACTTGCGCGGCTGTCCCCCGAGAGTTTTGGCGTCGGGAATGACGGGGTTGCCATCCTTGTCGACACCGACCTTGACTTGTCCAATGAGGTCGAGAGCGGCGAGGAAGTTCGACCGCGCCGTTCGGGTCGTCGAATAGACGCCGGCGAGCTTTTCGGCATCGGCCTTGGCGTTCTTGGGATCGGCTTTCACGGCATTCACCGGCTCTGGAAAGTAACGGTCGGCGAAGTCGGCGAAGATGGAATCACGCAGCGGCTGGGCCGTTCCCTCTTTGCCGACGCTATTGAAGGAAACGAAAATCCCGACGCCTTTGTCGAGGAACAAGTGGAGGTCGCTGTGGAACGCCTCGGTGTCCCCGCCGTGGGCGATCACATGAAGGCCGTTGATTCCGGTTTCATAAAAGCCGTGCGCCATGCCGTCGCCCGCTGAAAAAGGGGAATTGGCGCGCGAGTGCATCAGCTGGGCCGTTTCCGGCTTCAGGATTTGCTGGCCGTTGTATTGCCCGTTCTGGAGATGGGCGATCATGAACTTGCCCATGTCGTCGCCCGTCGCGGAGAGCGCGCCAGCGGGCGATGCGTTCACGAACTCGAACCCCTTCGGCTTCTCCTTTCCGGGGATGTAGCCTTCGGACATCAGCGGCGCGAGGTTCGCCGGCAGCGGCTGGCGGAAAGTTGAATGAGTCATTCCGAGCGGCCCGAAGATGTGACGCTCGAGATAGGCGTTGAACGGTTCGCCCGAGGTACGCTGCACGATGTAGCCGGCAAGACTTGCGCCATAGTTGGAATAGGCCGGCGTCGTGCCCGGCGCGTAGATGCGCTCAGGCACCCAGTTCTTCAGCAGCGTATCGTAGGGAATTTCCTTCGGCCCGAGCGTGATGAGATTCTTCACCGCCTCCTCGAAACCCGGTGTGTGTGTCATCAGGTTCAGGGGAGTGATCGGCTTGCCTTGGTAGGGCGGAATTTTGAAATCGATGTACTTGTTGACGTCGGCGTTGAGATCGACCTTTCCCTGCTCCACCTGTTGCATCAGCGCCGTCCAAGTGAAGAGCTTCGAGATCGACCCCGGCCGGAACAATGTCGTCTTCGGATCGACCTTGGTCTTCTTGGCGACGTTCGCGTAGCCGTAACCCTTTTCGGTCAGAACCTGGCCGTCCTTGACGACCACGACGACCGCACCGGGGATGTCGCCCCTGGCGATCGCATATGGCATGAAGCCATCGAGCCATGCGTTGACGTCGTCAGCAGTCAGCTGGTGGGCGCCGACCTGCGGCTGTGCCGTTGTTGGAGGCGAGGGCACCGCCTCGGTCTTTATCTTGGCGGTTGGGACCAAGGCCGGTTGAGTCGTTTGCGCGATCGCGCCAGATAGGAACGCACAACCGAGAATCGCCGCGACAAATGCAGCCGCTTTCCGCATGTTCCTCTCCCCTATTTCTGGCTGATTTGCCCCGCCGGGCAATCTGGCCTTATCATGCGCCTAAGCGCCTAAGTGAGACATAATGGTCCTGATCAGAGAATTGTCAAATCTGCTTCCGGGATGGCTCTGGTGAGTACGCATCCCACCCTCGGGCGAATCCTCCGCGACCTTCGGAATCACCGCGGCTGGACGTTGAAGGAAATGAGCGAGCTAAGCGGAATTCCGGTCTCGACCTTGTCCAAGGTCGAGCACGACCGCCTCACGCTGACTTACGACAAGTTGCTCCAGCTTAGCCAAAGGCTGCATATCCGGATCTCCGAACTGTTCGCCGAGGGCGAGCCGGCTGAAGAGGGAGTGACGGCGCGGCGCAGCATTGGAAAGATGGACGAATCGGTCCGAGTGACGACGCCCAACTACGATTATTACTATCTGTGCACGGAGCTCCGGCGGAAGCGGATGATCCCGATTCTCACCCGCATCCGCGCCAAGTCCTTGGGCGAGTTCGGCGACCTCGTCCGCCACTCGGGCGAGGAATATATCCACGTGCTCGAAGGCAGTATCGTGGTGCACAGCGAATTCTACGATCCCGTCACGCTCCACTCCGGCGAGGGAATCTATATCGATTCGAACATGGGCCATGCCTATGTCGCCGATGAGGGCTGCGACGAAGCGCTGGTGCTCGGCGTGTGTTCGAGCGCGGACGAGTCGCTGATGAGCTCGCTCATGACCATGCATGAGCCGTTGTCGAGCGAGCAGCCGGCCGCTGCGCCAGGGGCCGCGCCGCTCCGGGTCCGCAGGCTAGCGCGCCCGGCGGCTTGAATCCGCCGCTCGTCGGCAGGTGAATGGATTCGTTCAGGATCGATCGGCTATTGGCACCCTGATGGACAATCGGCGGGCTTTTCTCGGTCTAGCGGGCGCGGGGGCAGTGTCGCTGCTGCTGCTCGGACGGTCGAGTGGCGCCGGCGCCACGCTGCATTTCCAGGTCAATCATACGCCCGCCGAGTGGCGCCGATACCTCGGCCTCGAGCGCTATGCGATCCTTCGCGAAGCTGCGACAGAGCGCCCGTTTTCCAGTCCGCTAAATAAGGAGCATCGCAAGGGCGTCTTCGTCTGCGCCGGATGCGACCTGCCGCTGTTCAGCTCATCCACGAAGTTTGACAGTGGGACGGGCTGGCCGAGCTTCTGGCGGCCGCTCACTCACGCAGTCGTCACTCGGACGGACCGGACTCTGATGATGGAGCGCACGGAGGTTCTGTGCTCGCGTTGTGGCGGACATCTCGGCCACGTCTTCGATGATGGGCCAAAGCCGACGGGCTTGCGCTACTGCATGAACGGCCTGGCGCTGAAGTTCCGCCCGGCCTGAGCGACGTGTCAGGCGACGATCCTGAGCTTGTTCTTCGATCCCGGCGCTGAGTAGCACACGACGCCAAGTTCGTTCTGAAGCCGCTCGAGTTCGCGCTCCTTGGCGCTGCGCTGCTCCTCGGCGTAGCGGCGTTCGCATTCCGCTTCTTCTTTCGTCTGCGCGCGGAAGTAGGTGATCGTCACACGGCGTCCGAACACGTCGTCGCCCCGCAGCCTCAATTCGGCCTCCGCATCTTCCGGAAGGCTTTCGCGCACTTCGACCAATTTCTGGATCAGCTCGTCGAGCGACACATGGTCAGCGATATCGACAAACTCTTTAACTCGCCTACTCACTTCGTGACCCTCCCCGGTCCCCGGGGCGCTAAATACCGCTCGTGCGATTCAGCGTGCAATGACAAATGGTTGTTTATCCCCAGGGAAGTTTCCACCCTGTGAATAATTTTGAGGTGCAGAAATGGTTTTCGAACCAGCCGTCGTGCTCGCCGCCGGCAAGCTCAAGATCGCGCTAAACCCTTCAGTTGGCGGGAGTATTTTCGACTTCCTGTGGATCGATGGAAATTACGAGCGGCCGATATTGCGGAAATGCAACAGTGGGAGCCAAAACGTGCTCGAGGCCGCGTCCTTCCCGCTCGTTCCTTACGTAAATCGCATCCGCGGTGGCCGATTTACCTTCCGCGGGCGAGAGGTGACGTTGACACCGAACATGGCCGGCGACCCGAGTCCGCTCCACGGGCAGGGTTGGCTCACGCCATGGCAAGTTGAAGCCTCGACGGCCCGAACGGCAATTCTGACTTTCGAGCATCCCGCGGGGGAATGGCCCTGGGATTATGCGGCGCGGCAGGAGATCGCGCTCGACGAGGGCGGCTTCTCAGCGAGCCTCCTATGTCGCAACGCATCGGCCGAACCGATGCCGTGCGGATTGGGGTTCCATCCTTACTTTCCTTGCGGCCCGGAGACGCGCATCGACACGCACGTGTTACATGTCTGGACGATCGACGAGGATGTACTTCCGCTAGAGAAGATGCCTACGAAAGGTCGCTACGATCTCAATGATCGGCTCGTTTGCGGGCAGGACCTCGACAATGGTTTCGACGGCTGGGGCGGTGAGGCGCGGATGACCGATCCAGCATGGCCTTACGAGGTCCGCTTGTCCTCGCCCGAGGCCAAATTCTTCCAACTCTATTCGCCGTCTCAAGGCGCAATCTTCGTCGCCGAGCCCGTGACCCACGCCAATGCGGCTTTGAATGCGCCGGAAGATGAATGGCTCGCGCTAGGGATGCGTGTCCTCGGGCCTGGCGATGAGTTGCGTCTCAACATGCGGCTGGACGTGATTCCGAAATAGCCCTCGTTCCGGTTGAAGCCTGCAAACCCGGCCTATATAGCCGCGGGTCTTGGGCCGTTCCCGGAGACGTGGGTGAGTGGCTGAAACCAGCGGTTTGCTAAACCGCCGTACGGGGAATTCCCGTACCGAGGGTTCGAATCCCTCCGTCTCCGCCACTGGTCATTCGCGGTCGATTGGTACGATGTACGGGCGCTGTGCAAGCAGCCACGCCAGCGGGATCTCCTACGGGTTTGCTTGCAGTCCTTTTGGGTACCTTGGAAGGTCGGGATCGAAAGTCGCCCAACGTGGAGCGCTGTCGGCCCAGATAATCGCAGTAGGCGCCATCAGTTCAGGATCGTCGAGGGTGCCCGCCCGGACGCGCATGGGCATGCCACTGGGCTCGATTGTCTTGCTGTACATCTGCGATCCGCAACTCGGACAGAATCCGCGTTCGACAATGTTTCCGCTATCGGCCGTGAGGCGAAGTGTCGTCATTTGCCCCGTGTAGCGGACCGCTTCTTCGGGAAAGAGCACGTTGACCGTCGCCGATCCACTCGCGATCCGCTGGCAGTCGCGACACCAGCACATCCGAGCTCCTTGCGGCTCGGCGTCGATAGAGAACTGAATATGCCCGCACAGGCACTTGCCAACGTGACTCATTCAAAACTCCAGCAATTGCGCGACCGACCATGGAAGAAGTCGCCGAAAGTCATTACTTCAAAAAGGTCGGATCGCTCCTGTCAAATTGGGCCTAAGGGCAAACGCTGCACTCACCAGGAGTTGAGTTCAGCGGCGCCATCGCATGCCCAACAGTCTTCCCTAGCACGCGATCAGGGTTCACTACGGCACGCATGATCCTCAGACGCGTCGTCGAGAATGCGAGAACCCAGAACTGGTTTGCAGTGACTCTCGACTTCTTCATCGTCGTCATGGGCGTGTTTGTCGGCATCGAAGTCGCCAATTGGAACCAGGCTCGGCAGGACCGACAGGAAGAGCGGCGCTATTATGGCCAGCTGCTGGTTGATTTACGGGGCGATCTGGACGTGTTCTCCCGGGCTGAAAGGCGCGCAGATCTGTATGACGCGGCCGCTCAGCTGGTGATCGATAGGCTCGGCGGCAAAGCCGCCAAAGCGCCTCCGGGCCGAATGGCGATGGCCATTCACAAGGCCGGATGGGTCTATATCCCCTACGCGTCGCGTGGCACCTATAATGAGCTCGTTAGTACGGGAAACCTGGGCTTGCTCCGCAGCTCCGAGCTCAAGTCCGAAATCGCAAATTATTATGCGAGTTTCGACGAGAACCGCCAATGGGATGTGCTGCTGCGCGACCAGCAGAGTGATTATTGGAAGGAGACGGCCGGCGTCTTGCCACGTTCCGTCGTTCGGGCAGCGCTTCGGGGGACCGAGCTCACATTGTCTCCGGATGAGGACCGCGCAATTTGGCAGGCCGCTCGCTCGCATCCGCGCCTGTCAAACATGTTGATCGGAATGGGCGCGTATCAAGAGCGCGTCCGTCGTGACAGCGAGTCCCAGGCCGCTCGGGCCAAAAAGTTGATCGCTGATATCGAACGGCATCTGAAAGACAGCGACTAGCCCCCAAGCGGTCACGTCGTGCGGTTCCCGTCTCCTCGCGATTTTCTCTTATGTCTGCTTGGGGTGGAAAGCAGACGTAAGCCGGTCCGAGACCTGAGCGACTTCCCGACAGCGAACTGCCACTACCTCTCGCTCGGGACCTAGCAGGTGGCGGTGGTGGTCCCGCTGCGATATGACTCTAATTGATCGGGAGGTTGCAAATGGTGAAGCCCGTAAAGTTTGCGCACGTAGTCTATCAGACGCGGCGCTTCGAGGAGATGATTGCCTGGTACCGCAACGTCTTCGAAGCAGAGGTCGTTTATGAGAATCCGGCGCTGGCCTTTCTGACCTACGACGACGAGCACCATCGATTCGCTTTCGCCAATCTCGACATCCTCAAACCCGGCGGCACTTCTCGTGATGCGAGAGGCGAGATCGGCGTCAACCACGTCGCCTACACCTATGCGAACGTAGGAGACCTGATGGACACATACGCGCGGCTAAAGCGCGCAGGGATTAAGCCATATTGGCCAGTCCACCATGGAACTACGCTCTCGATCTATTACGCCGATCCCGATGGCAACCGCATGGAGTTCCAGGTCGACGTCGGGACCGTCGCTGAGGCGACCGCTCTCATGAAAGAGCCTGCCTTCGCGGATAACCCGATTGGCGTCATGTACGATCCGGACGAACTTCTGGCGCGCTTTCAGGCGGGCGAGCCGGAGGAGGTATTGATTGCTATGCCCGCGGGCCCACCCTCACCGATTCCCGCCGCGCACGGGATGAACTGAGGGCCGACCACCCACGGCGTTCGATGTCGGCATTAGGTGGAAAGCGGACGCTTCACCGGTGCGCCGCGGCGGCGTGCTAGATTGGCGCGTCGGGCACTCAGTGCAGCCGGTCCCTCCGATCCAGTGTCTGCAATAGGTGAAAAGCGGGACGTCATAGCTATTGGCTCCGGATCAAATCCGGCGAAAGTCAGGCAATGTGCGGCTTTGCCGCCAGTAGTCGTTGAGCCCAATCCGTGTCAGCAGCCGATCGAACTGCGCATCCGTCCATAGCGACCGCATCGGGGGCATAAAGAGTGAACTGGTCTGTCGGTCCTGGTCCCCACCGGGTGGACTGAGCTGCGCCCAGTCCCCTTCGGCGAAGTAATAGCCGCGGAGAAGTTCAATGGCGGTGGTTCCTTCGCCAAGCGACGCGCAAGATTGGGCAACGCCGAATGCAGCCGCCGGAGTGGTCTTCAGATATTCAAGTCCGCTCGCAACAGCGTTCTTCGCATCACCCTGCCCAGCTAGCGCCTTTGCTGTCGCATCAAATGCCTGCACGAGCTCGTTGGGTGTGCCGGTCGGCCGTTCGGCTTCGTTGTGTAATACCGCCAAAGCGTCGAACGGCCGTCCACTGTACATCAGGTAGGCCAGGCGCGTCCGCCAAACTTGCGGCTGCTGCGGCCAATGGTCGACCGCGAGCTTCAACGCTTGGTCAGCACCCTGAAGATCGCCTGATGCCCAGAGATCGACGACGACCCTTCTGTCCGCGCCTGGAATGATAAAATGCGTTCGATCGGCCTTGATTGAGACAGCCGCCGCCTCTTTCCATCGGCCAACGCTGGCAAGCGTTTCCGAGAGCAAGAAGTTGAGGAGGGGGATGGGAGGCGAATTCTTCAAGGCTGTTCGGTCCGCTTGTTCCGCGAGGCGCCAGTGACGGTACAATGGGTCCAGGAGAAGCAGTGCGGCGGTCGCTCGAGCCTCGTTTGGCTTCAGCTTAAGCGCAGTGGCCGCGGCCCATCGGCTACGGGAATCTAGACCTGCTCTTTGCGCAACCGGCGACACGCGTTTCAAGGCGGCATAGGCGAGTGCAAGCGATCCCCATCCCATCACGTTGCGCGGATCGATTCTGGTAGCCTCGCTTAACAGAGCGACAGCGTTGGCCAGCGATCCCGGATCGTCGGCCGCAAACACATCGTTGTTCTGGAGGGCATCGATGCCCTTTTGCACAAGCAGTGCAGCTTGGGGATTGGCCTGATCATCCTTGCCACGGAGCAGCCAGGCCACGCCGCCTGATGAAACCGCGAGTGCGGCAGCGCCACCGACCAGAAGTTCGCGCCGACCTGCTATCGGACGATGAGCCTCGGAAATGGGCGCTTTTGTCTCCACTCCGACGAGCTCATGAATACTCCTGCGGACCTGCGTCCAACCGACATCGTTCCGATGTCCCCGCCAACTCCCTAGGTCGCTGCATTGAATCTGATCAAAAGGCATCGGCAGCTGAGCGTTGTCGATACGCGCCTGAACAAGTTTTCCGCGCTCGCGGGCACGATTCGCCTCCGAACGGACCCACTGCGACGCTGCCGCATCTTCTGACCACAGGACAAGCACAGCGGACGCGGATTCCAGTTCGGTGGCAATAACGTCGGAATAGGCCCGGTGCGCTGGAAGCTCACGGTCGAACCAGACTGACCAACCACATTGGGCGAGTTCTCGCGTGATACGCTCGGCCGCAGCGGCACTCGATCTTGCATAGGATAGGAAGACGTCGGCCAATCGGCTGCTCCCGTTCCGGCTGTACCGTCTCGTGCTAGCGGTTGCCTTTTGCGAAGCACAGACCATAAGACCCGGGTCGAGCGCACGTCCAGAGTGTCCGCAGTTGGTGGAAAGCGGACTGAACATGGTGACTATGTAGTGCTCTAAGGGCAGGATATCGCGGTTCACCGCGTCGATGGCGGCGCTTCGGAAAGCCGGCATCACGGCTGCCTAGTTCGGAACCGCTACTATCGCGTCCTTGAACGATCGCATCGGCAGGCGGCGCGCCTGGCAGAATTTGTACGTTCCGAAGCGCCGACGACGTCGCGAGCCTCGTCGGCCGATAGAGGCCTCCCGATCCATTGGACGTAGTCGACGATATTGCCGCTCATGTAATCGATATATTCCGCTCGGGCTCGAACCCGCTCGATATCGCGAATGATGGAATAACGGACGGATGGGTCGAGCGGCAAACGATGACTAAGCGCGACGAGCCCTCATCAGATTCGTTGTTCGCCGCGTTGGCTTGTTCGATTTTTGGAAACGCAAACAAAGTCTCGATGTCCGTTTTGGGTCGACAGCGGATATTTGGACGGACAAGCGGAGCAACCGGTTCGTGTGACCAGCCGAGACGGTTCTGATAGTGTTGCATGAACCAGCTGGAGGTTGTGATGCGACTTCGAGCCACTCTCTTCGCGGCCATGTTGACGTTCGTCGGACCAGGCGCCGCCCAACCTTCCCCGGGCCCTCAGGCGATTCCATTCCCGCCACGTACAACACAAATTGTGCTCCTGGGCACGGGCAATCCTCCGGCCGATCCGGATCGCTCGGGTCCGGCAACAGCGATCGTTGTCAACGGTACGCCCTATCTAATCGACATGGGAGCCGGGATTGTCCGACGAGCGAAATCCGCTGTTGTCGACAAAGGCGTCGTCGGGCTCGATCCGGTCAAGCTTCGCGTCGTCTTTGTGACGCATCTGCACTCCGACCATACGGTCGGTTTTCCGGACTTGTGGCTGACGCCTTGGGTGTTGGGCCGACGGTTCCCGTTGGAGGTTTATGGTCCAACCGGCTTGATCGCGATGACCCATCACCTCATGGAGGCCTATCGGGTCGATTTCGAGGTGCGGACGAAGGATCGAAAGGTCTACGGCGGAAGGACAGTCGCCGAAGCCCACAAAGTGAACGCGCACGAAATCAATCCCGGCGGCGTTTATCGGGACGCCAATGTTACTGTGACTGCCTTTCGGACGAACCACGGAATGCCGAGCTTTGGCTATCGGTTCGACACGCCGGATCGGAGCATTGTGATTTCCGGCGATACGACGCCAACGCAGGCGACGATCGATGCGTGCCACGGATGCGACGTGCTTATTCACGAGGTTCTAACGCGCGAATGGTTGGCAAAGCGGCCTGATTTCGTTCGGTACGCCGGGGAACACCACACGACGACGACCCAGCTTGTCGACTTGGCGACCAAAGCGAAGCCACGCCTGCTGATACTGTATCATGCTTCGATCTCACTCCGCCCGAGTGTGGATTCCGAGCGGTCGGCTCCAGCCACGCTACTCCAGGAGATGTCCTCTTATGGGGGACGTGTCGTCGTCGGCCGCGACCTAGATGTCTACTGACCGATCTCGCGCCATGGCGAATTGTGCTGATGTCCGCCTTGGGCGGAAGCGGACATGCGGGCTTTTACATCTCGAAAACGTCAGTCGCCCCGATGAATGGTGCGCTCGATGCGAGCCAAGGCGGTAGCATTGCTGTTCAGTTCGCTCGTCGTGAGTGCCGAAGCGTCTCCGATGAGACCACGATGGGAGAGCGTGAGCGTGCCGAATATCGGTCGGGTCAGCTTTGCCGCGTTTCGCCCTTCCGGACGCGGACCGTTCCCCACGGTGATCATTCTCCACGGAAGTCATGGCTTCGCCGTCGAATATCTAGGCTTGGCGCGTGATTTAGCGCGCGGCGGTGCTCTTGCCGTTGCTGTATGCTGGTTTTCGAACGCCGCCGGAGAAGGCCGCCGTTTCGTAACGCCGCTGGATTGTCCTGCCGGGACGCCGGCCATGCCAAAGGCAGACAGCGATCAGGCCTTCGCGACCATTGATTCGGTGGTGGCTGCGGTCCGAGCGATGCCGGATTCGAGTGACGATCAGATCGCTCTGTTTGGGCACAGTCGAGGCGGTGGCGCCGTCGCAAATTATGTGATGCGCGGCGGCCGTGCTCAGGCGGGCATCATGGACTCAGCCGGTTACCGTCCTGACGCCGATTTGTCGCATCTGAATGCCCCCGTTCTGATTTTGCACGGAATGTCGAACAGATCTTCCGATGGCGGAAGTGCCCTTTCGGATATCACAAGGGCACGGGCATTCGAAGCTGCACTTCGTGCCGCGAATAAGCCGGTTGAATCTCACTATTATCCTAATGGCACTCACAACGGCATCTTTGCGAACCGCGTGCAGCGCAAAGATGAAGTCCGCCGCATCCTCCAGTTCATGCATCGGCGCTTCCGCAGAAACGACTAATGCCCGTTTTGGGTCGAAAGCGGACCTTAGCCGTTATCCAAACGCTGTTTCGTCCCGATGCGAAGTCGCTCGTAATCCGCGCTGCTCTTCCAATCCTTAAATCGCTCAAATGCCGGCGCATTCTGCCCAAGCGCGCTTCGCTCTTCCATCCGCTCCGCGAGCCACTGGACCCATTCGAATAGGTTGGACCACCCCGTTTGACGTTCCTCCAAGATGAAGCGACGAGTCTTCTTCCAGCTTAGAATGGTCGCACCTCGATAGTATTCTGCGTACATTTCGATAGGGACCTGCCCGCGAGCCACCAGCGGGCCTAGACTTTCCAAGACGGCGAGTAGGTCGATGACGGACGCAAATTTGTCCCCAAGCCTCGATCGAAGTTCTGTGCCGCTCAAGTTGTCGGGTAAGTCGTGAAGCGCAAGGGCCGCCTCAGCCATATGGGGGAGCGTGTGCAAAAGCTCGATTCCGGCCTGAACCTCTCGTCGATTAAGCTGTCGAAGCTGCACCAGCCCGAACACCACACCGATCACGACCGCCAAGGTTTCCACGGCCTGAAGGATAAGTACCCACGTCATCGTTCTTCCACGGCGCAGTTGTACAGAAGTCGCGAATATGACTGCAATGGGTGGAAAGCGGACATTCTGCTTGGGCAGACTGCGAATCATGTTACTCTTTTTGACGGACACCCGGCGTGTCGTGAGAAGGACGACTGGGGATGACGAGACCCGTTTCGCTGCCTGTGCTGTGCCAGCTTGTTGTGATGGCGGCACTTGGCGGGAGCGCGGTCGCTCAACCCAACGTGGGGCAGGCCCAGGCTCCCCCATCCACCGAACAACTGACGCCGGTTGTCGCGTCCCAGTTCAGTGTTCCACGCTGGTTCATTGGCGACGATGGAAAGATCCACGTCGTCTATGAGCTGTTCCTCACAAATGCTCTTCGAGTGCCGGCCACCGTGATCCAGCTTGATGTACTCGACAGTTCCAATGAAGAAGTTGTCAGTTCACTTTCGGGGGACGCGCTAAATGCAGCAATGTCGCTTCTAGCGGTTGGCGACACTCCACGAACGAGGCTTGAATCATCTGAATTGGGGGTCATTTGGCTCGACGTCGAGTTTCCGGACGTTTCAGCTGTGCCGGCAGCTTTCACGCACAGACTGACGGTCAAAATCCCGCCCGGCCTTCCAATACCTGAAACGGTCACGGCGACCACACTGCCCGCGAAGGTAGATTTGCGGCCGCCCGTTATCCTCGGCGCGCCCCTCGTTGGCAATCAGTGGGTCGCCGTGGGAAGCTGCTGCGATGGTCCCCACCGACGAGCCGTCCAGCCCGTAAACGGGAAGCTGTATCTTTCGCAGCGCTTCGCAATCGATTTCAATCGGCTGGATTCGGCCAACCGTTTCAGCAGCGGTGATCCGGCACTCGTGACAAGCTATCCGACCTACGGATTGCCTGTGCTGGCAGTCGCTGACGGAACAGTCGTCGCCGCAGTCGACGCCTATCCAGATCAGGTTCCCGGCAAAGCGTCAGGCGTCACGCTCGCCAACGCGGACGGCAACCATGTAGTTTTGGACATCGGTGAGGGACGGTGCGCCTTTTATGCCCACCTAAAGCCGGGAAGCGTCCGCGTGAGGCGTGGCGATACGGTCACTCGAGGACAGCAAATCGGCGAGGCCGGCAACAGTGGTAGCTCGGACGGACCTCACTTGCACTTCCACATCATGGATGGGCCGTCAGCTCTGGCCTCCGACGGCATGCCTTATGTCTTCGCCAACTTCGGACTTGCGGGGCGGATTCCCCCGCTCGACAAGTCTTTGAAATATTATGAAGCGCAAGAGCCTGTGCCTATAGATCGCACACACAAGGGGGAGCGGCGGAATCAGCTTCCCCTCTCCGGCGCCGTCGTCGTCTTCCCGGATTCTACTGGACGCTGACCCAGTGTCTCGC
>JBKPON010000171.1:0-4031 GCA_046733135.1 Pseudomonadota bacterium
ATCGGGGTCCTTGAACCAAGTCGTCTTGAACCCGCCTTCACCAAGGTAAAGATCGCCTTGCCGCTGTAGGCCCGGCAGGTCGTATTGCTCGAAGAAGATCCCCTTCTCCTTGAGCTCGCGAGCCTCCTTCTCGATATCGTCGACGTCGAAAGTCAGCGCAGTCGCCTTGTTGGTGCCGGCAAATTCGGACCGGTAGAGATTGATGCGCGTGTCGCCGCTTTTCAGAGTCACGCCCTCGCCCCATTCGTCCTTCGCTTTGAGACCGAGCGTGTCCTCATAGAATTTCTTCGACCGATCGAGATCCTTGACTGCGATCATCGGCGTTGCATCGGCTTTGCCAAGCATGATGTTCCTCCTCTTTTGGCATAATTCGAACGGACCCCGGGCTCGTCCCGTTCCTCGAACCGCCCGCAAATCCCCGCGCCTCGTAGCTTTTGAAAAGCTGCCGAGTGCGTGCTAGCGGCTCGCTGAGCAAGGAGTCTTCGCTTGGCTGAGTTCACGCTTCCCAAGAACAGCAAAATCACCAAAGGCCGCGAATGGAAGCCCGAGGAGGGTAAGCGCCTCAAAACGTTGAAGATCTATCGCTACGATCCGGATAGCGGCGCCAATCCCCGCTTCGACCGTTACACGATCGACCTCGACACGACCGGCCCGATGGTCCTCGACGCGTTGATCAAGATCAAGAACGAGATTGATCCCACGCTGACCTTCCGTCGCTCCTGCCGAGAGGGCATTTGCGGGTCTTGCTCAATGAACATGCAGGGCCGTAACGGGCTCGCCTGCACGACCGCGATCGACGATTTGAAAGGGGACATCCAGATCACCCCGCTTCCGCATATGGAGGTGATCAAGGACCTCGTCCCCGATCTCACCAACGCCTACGCGCAATATGCGCTGATCCAGCCGTGGTTGAAGACCAATAGTCCCGCCCCGTCGCGCGAGCGGCTGCAAGCGCCGGAGGATCGCGCGAAGCTCGATGGCCTCTACGAGTGCATCCTCTGCTTTTGCTGCTCAACCAGCTGCCCAAGCTATTGGTGGAACTCCGACCGTTTCCTCGGCCCAGCGATCCTGCTGCAGGCCTACCGCTGGATTATCGACAGCCGCGACGAGGCTACCGGCGATCGTCTCGATCAGCTCGAGGATCCGTATCGGCTCTACCGCTGCCACACGATCATGAATTGCGCCAACGTCTGCCCCAAGGGCCTCAATCCAGCGAAGGCGATCGCCGAGACGAAGAAGCTCATCGCCGACCGCGCCGCGTGACCGACGAAGCCCAGAGCGGGCTGCTGGAGGACGTCGGCGTCCCGACCGGGGCGACGCCCGATCCCGACAATCCAGGCTGGTTCAGCTGGGGTGACTTTCCGCGTGGCAGCTTTGCCGCCGCAACCGGGCGGTTGCTGTTCAAGCCCGATGGAGCGGGTCGCGCCATTTGTCGGATGTTCCCCACCGAAGCGCATATGAACATGGGTGGATCAATCCACGGCGGTGCGGTCATGAGCTTCATCGACATGTCCCTGTTCGCCGGCGGGCTGTGCGCCGGAATGGAGCGGGCGCATTATGTGACGCTCGATCTCACGACACACTTCCTCGCCCGGGGCAAGGCCGGGAGCCCGCTCGATGCGCATGTCGAATTGATCCGCCAGACGCGCGGTCATGCCTTTCTGCAGGGGGTGGTGAAGCAGGATGGCGAGCCCTGCTACAGCTTCACCGGAACTCTAAAGCGCATCCGCGAGCGTAACGGACCGGCATGACGGGACCCGTCGAGCGGGCTTATGACAAGCTCCTCAATGCAGGCGAATTGAAGAGCGACGCTGACCAGGCGCGCGCCGTCGCCGCGCTCGACCGACTGGCCGCGGAGCTGAACTCGGGTGGATTTCTCTCGCGACTGTTCAACTCGGAAGACGATGAGGTTGCTGGGGTCTACCTCTGGGGCGGTATCGGGCGCGGCAAGTCGATGCTCATGGATCTCGCCTTCGAGCACATCGAAGTTCAGCCGAAACGCAGAGTGCACTTCCACGAATTCATGCTTGAAACGCATGAACGGCTCCGCGAAGCGCGGCGCGCCGAGGAAGGCGATCCGATCGAGCCCGTCGCCGAACAGATCGCCACAGAGGCAAAGTTGCTCTGCTTCGACGAGATGCAGGTGACCAACCCCGCCGATGCAATGATCCTGTCACGCTTGTTCGGCAAATTGATCGAGCAGGGTGTGAAGGTCGTCACCACGTCGAACCGGCCGCCGGGCGATTTGTATCTGGGCGGACTCAACCGGGAGCTGTTCCTGCCTTTCATCGAGATGATCGAGCGGCGGATGCTCGTCGTCGCGGTCAACGGCCCGACGGACTATCGGCTCGATCGCCTCGAAGGAGTCGAGGTTTGGCACGTGCCCAACGGGCCAGAAGCCACCGCCGCGCTATCCCGCGCCTTCTTCCAGCTCACCGACTATCCAGTAGAGGATCGTGCCAAGGTTCCGTCGGAAGAACTGGACGTCGGGGGCGGACGTGCGCTGCACGTGCCCAAGAGCCTCAAAGGTGTGGCGGTTTTCTCGTTCAAGCGACTGTGTGGGGAACCGCGGGGAGCCTCTGACTATCTCGCCGTCGCCCGGCGGTATCACACGGTCATCATCGTCGGCATTCCCGTGATGGGGGCCGAGATGCGCAATGAAGCAGCGCGCTTCGTGACGTTGATCGACGCGCTCTACGAGCACCGCGTGAAATTGCTTGCCGCCGCCGATGCGGAGCCGGCCGGTTTGTATCCCGCCGGTGACGGGAGCTTCGAGTTCCAGCGCACCGTCAGCCGGCTCGAGGAAATGCGTAGCGCTGAATATCTGGCGGAAGGCCATGGCGTTGTCACTTGACGAGCGAGGCCGCGCGCCTAGCGTGCGCCACTGTCTTGGAGACTTCCCAATGGCTAAGTTGCTCGCCGTCTTGCTCGCCTTCACCGGCACCGCCGCACTCGCCGCGACCGATCCCCGGACTATCCCGACCAAGCTCGATCCCAGCTGGCAGACGAAGACGCGCGAACTGTTCAAGCAAGCGATCGAGATCCCGACCGTGCACAACCGCGGCGAAGTGCCGCGGATGGCGAAACTGCTCGCCGACCAGTTCCGCGCGGCGGGCATTCCGGACTCCGACATCCACATCATGCCCTATGAGGCGCTTCCAGGCGACAAGACGGTCGCGCTGATCGTGCGCTGGCGCTCGCCTCGAGCCACGAAGAAGCCGATGCTGATCCTCGGTCACATGGACGTAGTCGAAGCCAAGCGCGAGGACTGGAAATACGATCCATTCGTGTTCCGCGAGGAAGGCGGCTATTTCCTCGGCCGCGGAACGAGCGACATGAAGAATGGCGACGTCGCGACGACCATGGCGGCGGTCAAGCTGATGTCGGAGGGTTTCAAGCCCGACCGCGACATCATCTTCTTCTACAGCGGTGACGAGGAAACGAGGGGCGTTGGCGCAACATTGGGCTCAACGAAGTGGCGTAACCTCACTGACGCCGAATTCGGCCTCAATGCCGACGGTGGTTGCGGCGGTTATCGAAAGGATTTCCAGCCGCTCGGCTGTGCCATCTCGATTGCGGAGATGACATTCCAGCCCTATGTCTTCACGACCCGCAATCCAGGCGGTCACAGCAGCCGCCCGCGACCCGACAATGCGATCTATGACCTGGCCGACGCGCTGGAGAAACTTCGCACGCATCGCTTCCAGCCGATGCTGAACGCAGCCAATCGAAGCTACTTCGAACACCGCGCGATGCAGGAAGGAAACGGCCCCCTGGGGCAGGCTATCCGCCGTTGGCTCGCCAATCCGAATGACGGTGCCGCGGCCGAGATCGTCGAGACGAGTCCGCTCGACATTGGCCTTACACGCACGCGCTGCGTGGCAACGATGCTGAAGGGCGGGCACGCGGACAATGCGCTTCCACAGAGCGCGACCGCAACCGTCAACTGCCGCATTTTTCCAGGGGTCCAGCCGAAGGACGTGCAAGCCGAACTGCAGGCGGTGGTCGGCCCGAACGTGGCAGTGACGCCG
>JBKPON010000172.1:0-3797 GCA_046733135.1 Pseudomonadota bacterium
CGCATATTCGGTCGACTATGTGACCGAGGAACAGCGCTTCGACGAGAGAATCGAGACGCCCGGGGGTACGTTCTTCGTCGACAGCGCTTCGGTGCTTTACCTGGTGGGTAGCACGATGGACTGGCGCGAGGACGATTTCGCCGCGGGTTTCGTCTTCGACAACCCCAACGCCAAGGGCGCTTGCGGCTGCGGCGAAAGCTTCACCGTTTGAACTGACGGGCACGGCTCTGCTATTATATTCCCGTTCTCAAGGAGAACGGTCATGCGCCTGTTGTTCCTTACCGCAATTGTTCTTGGAGTGAGCACGTCCGGCGCCATCGCCGCCGGCTTCACTCCGCTGCGCGACATGCCGGTGTTCAACCCTACCGGCGGATCACCAAAGTCCTGTCCGGCGACGAGCCGGTACGAGGCCGCGCGGCGGGGCAAGGCCGTCCGGGCGCAGAAGTTGAACGAGCTTCCCGCGGGCGACCTCTATCTCGCGGTCGACCGACGGATCGGCGGGTGCCCGGCACCAATCATCGTTCGCTACAACATCGGAACCGAGCCGGAGAGGAAAGCCGGCAGACGTTAACCCGCCCAACCGAAAGGGGACTTCGGCATGTCACGAGCAGTGACCCTGGCTTTCGCGATCATCGCCTATGTCGTTTTCTTCGCGACCTTCCTCTATTTGATTTGCTTCGTCGGCGACCTCGCCTTCGCCGCTAAAACAGTCGATATCGGCCCGACGACTCCGCCCGGGGTCGCTGCTGTTGTTGACGTGTTGCTGATCCTCCTGTTCGGCCTCCAGCATAGCGTGATGGCCCGGCCCGCATTCAAGGCGTGGTGGACTGGCTTCGTACCGCGCCCGGCGGAACGAAGCGTCTACGTGCTCGCCGCTAGTTGCGCGTTGATCATCCTGTTCCTTGGCTGGCGGCCGATCGACTCAGTGGTGTGGAGTGTCAGCAATCCGCTGCTTTCGGACATTATCTGGGTGCTCTTCTGGATCGGCTGGCTGACGGTGCTGGTCAGCACTTTCCTGATCAACCATTTCGAGCTGTTCGGGCTGCAGCAGGCATGGCTGCATTTTCGGGGCCGCGAAGGGGCGCCCCCGCAGCTTCGTGCACCATTCTTCTATCGCTGGATCGCCCACCCGCTTTATTCCGGTTTCTTCCTCGCCTTCTGGGCAACGCCCCAAATGACCGTCGGGCATCTGCTGCTCGCGGCTGGCGTGTCGATCTACATGCTGATCGCCATCCGTTACGAGGAACGCGACCTTACCGATCTGTTCGGCGACGATTACCGCAGATATCGCTCGACCGTGGGCATGCTGACGCCGCGATTCCGGCGGCCGCAGGTCTGATCAAAAACTGAGCGAGAACCGCACCGCGCCGCCGATGTCGTCATCGGCGATTGCGATATGGCCTGGCTGACGGCGGTAAAAGAGGTTCCCCCCAAACCAGGCATGGCCCCGGAGCAGCGCCGAGCCGTAGCTCATCTCCGCGTCGAGCTCGCGACCGCTTGGCGTCAACGACATCCGGCTGATCGTGCTGGTCGCAGTCTCGGTCGAATAGTCGTAGGACGTCGGCAGCAGCATCGCGAACCCGCCATGCTCGACCCGCAAGGGCTGGGCGAAGCGGAAGCCGAGGCGATCATTGCCGCCGAGCACGCCGGTCTTCGACAGATCGAAACCGTAAGCTCCCGCCTGGAACTTGCCGGCGCCGAACTCGGTCCAGCCGCGGCGCGCCGTCAACGCCGCATTCCAACCGCCGCCGAACGAATGCCTACCCTCGAAGTCGAGGAACAAGCTCGTCGATCCGCCGCCGCCGAGCACATCCGACATCCGGCCGCCGAGCAGCGATTGCTTCTCTTCCAGCCGGCTCACTGCCAGCGATGCCCAGTTGCGACCGAAGCTGCGATCAACGGCAATGCTGGTGAAGCGATAGGGCGACCCGGTGGCGTTCGTGCGAACCTCCTGCCACACGTCCCCGGTCTCACCGGAGAAGGTCACTCCAGTACCGCCGAACTGATGACGAACCGCGATGCTGCCGTTGCGCCTGGCAGTGAAGCCCGGGTCGCCAACGATATCGCGCGCCACCAGGAAGGAGTTGGCGTTCACGCCATTGAGGCGACGCTCCATCGCCTTCGCGCCTTCTGCAAAACCGAAGGCCACCGCGGTCTTGTCGTCGACCCGTGCGATCGCCGAGCCGGCGATCAGCCGCGACTTGCGCATATCCTCGGGCCCAATTCCCAGGCGCTCCAGCTCGAAGCCGTGCGGCACGTCCTGCCGTTCGCGAACCGTCATTGCGACGCTGATCGGCCCTGCGCTCATATTGCCGACCTTCACATCGCCGCGAAGCGATTGAACCAGTCGGCTTTCCTGCCGAGCCTGCCGCAGCGTCTTCGCGAAATTGAGGACGTAAGCGCGGCTGTAACCATCGAGGATGATCGCGCCGAGCGCGTGCGCCGTGTTCGCATCGCCTGCCGCCTCGGGCAGGTCACCGTTGGCCGCGAGGTCGACCGCGACCTGGCTGCCGGCAAGCATCGTCGTGCCGATGGGCTGGAAAGCGCGCCCGATGTTGAGCCGTCCGTGACCGTAAATCGCATCCACGCCAGCAACGCCAAGATCGTCGGCGCTTTTGAATAGGATGTCGACGATCTCGGCGCCGGTGAGATTCGGGAAGGCCTGCGCCAACAAAGCGACCGCTCCCGCG
Source organism: Pseudomonadota bacterium (assembly GCA_046733135.1). Classification (GTDB taxonomy): domain Bacteria; phylum Pseudomonadota; class Alphaproteobacteria; order Sphingomonadales; family Sphingomonadaceae; genus Sphingomicrobium. The sequence goes on from JBKPON010000172.1 coordinate 2,691, forward strand.
ATAGTCGGCGCGGAAAAGCTCGTTCCGTCCCACAGGAATTGAGTGCCGGTCTCGTCCGGCGCCCGGTCATGATAGCCGACAGCCATGAGGTAGAACTGCGCGCCCGTACCGGCCCGGTCCGAAAAGGTCGAAATCTTGCTCGTGTCGACGGAGCCGCCGGGGCCGCCGACTCCGACCGAGCCGGCAATGATCACCATTCCCGGAAACCGCTGGGCGGGTTTCAATGCGAAGGGGTCGGGGTTCGCAGTCGCGTCGTTTCCGGCGGCGATGACGATGACGATGCCGGCATTTACGGCGCGCTGCATCGCGGCGAGCAAATCGGGGCCAGGTGCTGCTCCGCCAAGCGAAAGGTTGATCACCTTGACTCCGGCAAGCCGCGCGGCGTCGACCCCGCGGGCGATCGCATCGTCGTAGAAGGCGCATCCGTTCTTGCTTGCACAACTGCCCGGATCGTCCGCCCGCTCGCTAACGATCGTCGCTTCAAACGCGACTCCGAGCGTGTTGGAGTTGTTCCGGGCAGCCGCAGCCACAGCGCTTACGGCGGTGCCATGACCGCCTTGGTCGCTGATTCCGCGGTTTCCGGCAACGTCGCCGCTACCGGTCAAATCGATTCGGCCGGTAAACTCGGCGAGATTCGGATTGATCCCGCTGTCGACGATGCCGATCTTCACGCCGGCGCCCGTCGCACCCGCATCATAAGCGGCGATCGCATCAGCCGCGACGGCATAAGTCGACGCCCGATATTCCGCGGTGTCGTAAACCGAGGTCGGAGTAGGCGTCGGAGTCGGAGTTGGCGTGGGGGTCGGAGTTGGTGTGGGGGTCGGCGTTGGTGTCGGAGTTGGTGTGGGGGTCGGCGTTGGTGTCGGAGTGGGCGTTGGTGTCGGAGTAGGCGTCGGTGCGAGCGTCGCGGCCGAAATGACGTTGGAGTATGCGCCTGGCACCTGCCCGCCGCCGCCGCCACCACCGCCAATTGCGACGCCACGGACGCGATAGAAATAGGTTGTGTTGGCGGTGAGGCCGACGTTGGAGAAGGTGGTCGCGTTCGCGGCGGCGGTGCCGACGCGCGTGAACGGACCAGCCGCGCTGGAGCCTCGCTCGATTTCGAAG
>JBKPON010000173.1:0-6950 GCA_046733135.1 Pseudomonadota bacterium
CTTCATCGCTGATCGCCGCTGCGGTTTCCGGCTGCATGGCGGCGCCCCCTCCACCGCCTCTCACTCCGAATCCGCCGGGCCGGGTTTATCACGCGGTCGGAACCGAGCCCTTCTGGGATCTGACGATCGACGAACGGCAAATGATCTTCACCGATCGCGGCAACAATGTCGCCGTTTCCCAGCCAACGCCCAAGGTGATCATTGGATTTGCCGGCGAGATCTACCAGACGCCGCGGCTCAACGTGAACATCGTTCACCAGACCTGCAGCGACGGGATGAGCGACCGCGTTTTTCCCGACAAGGTGCAGGTTACGGCCGACGGTCACCACTACAACGGCTGCGGGGGACTGTAGCGCCTACTCAGCCGCGATCTGCGGCGGCTCATCCGCCTCGCTACCGCTCAACTCCAGTTCTTCGTCAGCATAGCGTGGGAGAGCCTCGACCGGTGACAGAATGTCGATGTCGCGCCGGCCAGGCTCAATATTCAGCTCTCGGAACTTCCGGGCAGTTACAAGAGAACGCGTCTCAAAACTGGCGACGAAGCTATTGTAATTATTGACTGCCGTCGCGAGCCCGCTGCCCACCTTGCGAAGATCGTCGGCCGCCTTCGCGAGGCGCTCGTAGAGTTCCTTGCCCAGCTCGCCGATCTGTCGTGCTTCCTTGGCGAGCCTCTCCTGCCTCCAGACAGCAGCCACCGTCCGAGCAATGGCGATCAAATTGGTCGGCGTTGCGAGCAGCACCTTCTTGTCAAAGGCATAATCCCAGAGCGTTGGGTCCTGCTCCAGTGCCGCCGTGAGGAAATGCTCGCCAGGAATGAACATCACGACATAGTCGGGCGCGTCCTCGAACTGCGACCAATAGGCCTTGGCGCCAAGAGCGTTCACATGCGCCCTGATCGCCAAAGCATGAGCAGTGAGATGGGACTCCCGGTCTGTCTCGTCGATCGCTCCGAATGCGTCCTGATATTCGTTGAGGGACACCTTTGCGTCGATCACCAGGGACTGACCGCCGGGCACGCGCACGACGACGTCGGGCCGAAGCCGTCCGCCCTCCCCGTCCATGACGGTCACCTCGGTCGCGAAATCGCAATGTTCGGACAGGCCGCAAGTTTCAAGAACGTTGCGAAGCTGTTGCTCGCCCCAACGACCCCGGGCCTTGGGCGCGTTTCGCAGCGCATTCACGAGCTTCGCGGCCTCTGCCGAGACGCGCTCCGTGCCGGTGCGCATGGCCTCGATCTGACCCGTCAGTAGCCCGAAGGCATCGCGCCGCTCCGCTTCGACCTTCTGAACCGTGGTCTCGTAGCGCTCGAGCCGGTCGTGCACGGGCTGCAACAACGCCTTCAAATTCTGTCCGGCGTTTTCTTCCGATTGGCGGAAGCGTTGGTCTGCGCGCTTCAGGAACGTCTCTTGCGCCTCGGCGAGTAATTTGTTGCTGATGTCGGCAAATTGCGCGGAGAGCGCCTCTTTGGCCTCCACGAGCTCCTTGATGCGCGCCTCAAACCCCCTGTCGCGTTCCGTTTGTGAGGCTTCGAGCGCCGCAAGCTTTGTTGCGGCCTCGCGATTGGCGTCACGCTCCTTCACGACCTCGTCGAGCTGAAGGCGCAAATTCTCGACTGTTTGGCGGGCGCCGGCCCCCTCGCGGCTAGCGAACAGCCAACCGATCAGCACTCCAAGCCCAAGTGCAACCAGGCCAATGATGATGTCCAAGTCCGCCGTCTCCCTGGAACAGAAAGAGAACTTTATGGCGATTTCCGTTCAACGACAATAGGAACCGCGCTACAGGGCGACGGTTCTCCACAGGAATCTCGGGGAGTTTCCATGTCCATTCGTAAGATGATCGCGCTTCACCCTGGAGTGCACGGCCACGTCAATCAGCCGCTCGGCGATGCCGTGCACCATATGATGTACTGCGCGAAAATGTGTCTCAGCTGTGCCGACGCGTGTGCCGCCGAAGGGATGGACATGCGCCAATGCATCCGCATCTGCCTCGACTGCGCCGACATTTGCGATACGGCTGCGAACCTGGGGCTTCGGCGCACCGGCTCGAATGATCAGATCCTGCAGGAGACGCTCGAGCTCTGCGCGCGCGCCTGCGACGCTTGCGCGGCGGAGTGCGAGCGCCATGAGCATGAGCATTGCAGACTCTGCGCGCAGATGTGCCGGGAATGCGCGGAGGACTGCCGCCAAGCCGCTCAGTCGGTGATGGAGCCGGCCTAGAAGTCGCTCTGGCCGAAGCGGGCCACGCCTTGGTTGTGCCCGGGCGGATCGAGAACGCTAAGATCCAGTTCCAACGGCTCCCCGATCCAATGGGCCAGCGTCGTGTGATCGGCGAGGTCGTCATCCGTCAGGGGATGGACCAGCGCGCGCAGGCCAGAGGCCTCGATGGATGCGAGGACGCGCGCCAGTGACGCTTCCCGAAAGTGGATTTCATATTGGGGAATGGGGTGTGGGCCGACACCGCGGTCGGTCATCTGCCCGACGAACAGCACTTCGGGCCGGCCGGCGGTAAATTCCGCCCGCAACGCTTTGGCTGCGACAAGCTCGTCATCGGAATAATAGACGTGGGCATGGTAGGCCGCGTGGCCTCCAGGCTCCCGCTGCTCCTCGTCAGGCAGCCTTCAGCTCCTTGCGCTGTTTGGCGAGCTTCTTGAGGATCATCTCCCGCTTGAGGCGTGAGAGGTGGTCGATGAACAGGATGCCGTTCAGATGGTCCATCTCGTGCTGCAGGCAGGTCGCCAGCAGGCCGGTGATCTCTTCGTCATGCTGTTTGCCATCCTGGTCGAGCCAGCGGGCACGGATCCGGTCCGGCCGGTCGACTTCGGCATATTGGTCGGGAACCGAGAGGCATCCCTCTGTGTAGGGCACTTCCTGGTCGGAGGCTTGGACGATTTCCGGATTGATGAAGACGCGCGGGTCCTTCACCGCCTCGCCGCCCTCTTCCTCAGGTTCCTGTAGATCGATTACCAGAATGCGCTTTGGAACGCCGACCTGGATCGCGGCCAGGCCGATCCCCGGCGCGGCGTACATCGTCTCGAACATGTCCGCGACGAGCCCGCGCACTTCGTCGTCGACCTTCTCCACGGGCGAGGAGATCTGCCGCAGGCGCGGGTCCGGAACTTCGACGATGGGCAAGCGGGCCATGGGGGAGATTTAGTCTTTCAGGGCCGAGCCTTCAAGCAATCGGGCGACGCGCGCGCAGGGCCTGTGCAAGCGTCCCCTCATCAAGATAGTCAAGCTCGCCTCCAACGGGAAGTCCGTGCGCCAACTGGCTGAGACGAATGGGAAATCCCTCCAGGCGCTCGGCAAGATAATGAGCAGTGGTCTGGCCTTCGAGAGTCGCGTTCATCGCCAGCACGATTTCGTCGATTCCGCCTTTGTCGACCCGGCTGATCAGCTGGTCGATGCTGAGTTCCTCCGGCCCGACTCCGTCGAGCGCCGATAGACGCCCCCCCAACACATGATAGCGGCCGGGGAAGAGCCGCGACCGATCGAGGGCCCACAGGTCGGCGACCTCCTCGACCACGCACAGCATCTTGTCGTCGCGGCGCGGGTCGCGACAGATCGAGCATGGGTCGGACGTATCGACATTGCCGCAGACGGAGCAGATCGAGAGCTTGTCGGCAACGTTCTGAAGCGCGGTCAGCAATGGCTGCAGCGCTGTTTCGCGACGTTTCATCAGATGCAGCACCGCACGCCTCGCCGACCGGGGGCCGAGCCCCGGCAGCCGGGCTAGCGCCTGGCTAAGTGCTTCGATCTCCTGTGACGCCATGATGCGTACTCCTTGACCGCGCTTGAACGGACCCGCAAGTGCGCCGCCATGCGCGTCGTCTTCATGGGGAGCCCCGAGTTCGCCGTTCCCAGCCTCGACGCGCTCGTCGCGCAGGGGCACGAGGTCGTCGCCGCTTACTGTCAGCCACCCCGGCCGGCGGGGCGGGGAAAGGCTCCGCGAAAGACGGCGGTCCATGGCAGGGCCGAGGAGCTGGGGATCGAGGTGCGCACGCCCAAGACGCTGCGCAATGCCGAGGAGCAGGCGCGATTTCGCGACCTGGACGCGGACGTCGCGGTGGTCGCTGCGTACGGCCTCATCCTGCCGAGGGAAATCCTCGAAGCGCCCAAGACGGGCTGCATCAATGTCCACGCCTCGCTCCTGCCCCGCTGGCGAGGCGCGGCGCCGATCCAGCGCGCGATCCTCGCCGGCGACGAGATCAGCGGCGTGACCCTCATGCAGATGGACGAAGGTTTGGACACGGGGCCGATGCTGTCGCGGCACACTCTCGATATCCGCGGGAAGAACGCTGGCGAAGTCACGGAAGAATTGGCTAATCTCGGTGCGAGGGCGCTGATCGAGTGGCTCGAGCACCCGACCGAAGGGGAACCGCAGCCGGTGGCGGGTGCGACTTATGCCAAGAAGCTCGACAAGGCCGAGACCCGGATCGACTGGAACGATGCGGCGAATGTGATCGAACGCCAGGTCCGCGCCTTCGCGCCCTCACCCGGCGCCTGGTTCGAGGCACAGGGCGAGAGGATCAAACTGCTCGAGGCCGCGGTCGGAACGGATCTTGCCGGCAAGCCCGGGGAAGTTCTCGATGACCGGCTCAATATCGCTTGCGAAGGGGGCTATGTCCGGCCGTTGAAGGTGCAGCGCGCAGGCCGTGCTGAGATGACGCCAAGCGACCTGCTCAGGGGCTTTGCCATCCGGAAGGGGACGATCCTCAAGTGACTCGGTGGCGCCTCATCATCGAATATGACGGCGGGCCGTTCATGGGCTGGCAGCGCCAGGAGCATGGCCCGTCAGTACAGCAGACGCTGGAAAGCGCGATCGAGCAGATGACGGGTGAGCAGGCGGTCCTCACGGGCGCCGGGCGCACCGACGCCGGAGTTCATGCGCTGGCCATGTCGGCCCATGTCGACATAGCGCGGACGCTCACTCCGCATCGCCTGCGCGAAGGGTTGAACGCACTCGTTCGCCCGCAACCCGTTTCTGTGCTCGACGTCACACCTGTCGCGGACGATTGGCACGCGCGCTTCTCGTGCGTCGGACGGCGTTATCTCTACCGCATCCTCAACCGTCGCGCTCCACCGGCTCTGGATCGGGGTCGCGTTTGGCACGTCGCTGTGCCTCTCAACGCGGAGGAAATGAAGGAAGGCGCGACAATGCTGGTCGGACGCCACGATTTCACCACCTTCCGTTCGGCACAATGCCAATCGGAAAGCCCGGTGAAGACCCTGGATTCGCTCCAAGTCGGTCAGGTGGGCGAGGAGATCCAAATCGAAGCCGCTGCGCGCAGTTTCTTGCATCATCAGGTCCGATCGATGGTCGGTTGCCTGGCGCTGGTTGGCCGCGGAGAATGGAAAGCCGGTAATATCCGCAGCGCGCTGGAGGCGCGGGATCGTTCGGCTTTAGGGTTCAACGCGCCGCCGCACGGGCTCTATTTCGTCGAAGCGCTCTATCCGGCGGACCCTGGCTAGACCAGCATTTCCTTGGCGACGGGCCGGCTTTCCCAGGCCTGCGGGCTTGCCGTAAGGCCATAGGCGCCGGCGCAGAAGAGCGCGATGACGTCGCCAACATCGGCATGCGGTAGCATGACGTCATCCCCGAACACGTCGTGCGGCGTCGCAAGGCAACCGGTTACGGTGACCTCCTCATCCGCCGTCGCACCGAAGCGGTTGGCAACCGCCATCGGGTAATTGCCGTGGCTGCGCTCCAGGAGGCAACCCGTCGCACTCAGGAAATGATGGCCGCCGCCGTCGATCGTCAGGAAGGTTTTGCCGCAGCTTTCCGTCCGATCGAGGATACGCGCGAGGTACACACCCGCCTCGCCGACCAGCCAGCGCCCGAGTTCAAGCGAGATTCGGGTCGTCGCAAGCAGTTCGGTCGCGTTACAGAGCGTTTCGTGGAGTGCGCCCGCCATCCGATAAATGTCGAGCGGCTCGTCGCCGGGGAAACAAGGAACGTCGAACCCGCCGCCGAGATTCAGCTCCGGCAGCGGCAGATCGATGGCACGGGCGATCTCGCCGGCGGACGTCACGATCGCGTTGTGCGCTTCGATGAGTGCTCCGTCATCCAGGCACTGCGCAGCGGCGAACATGTGTAGGCCTCGCCAGTCGACGCCGGCCTCCAGAAGGCCCTGAACGAGCGAGGCGACCCTGTCCGCGTCGACTCCGAAGGGACTCGGGTGAGCGCCCATGATCACCCGGCCGCCTTCGATCGCAAGCGGAGGGTTCACGCGTACCGCGAGTTTCGGCTGGATACCGACGCGTTCGCCCGCGAGGATAGCGCGGCGCGCTTCGCCTTCGCTCTCGACGCTGATGACGGCCCCGGCCGAGATGCCCGCCTCCAGCTCGTCGTCGCGCTTGCCAGGGCCCGCGAAATGCATTGGAATGCCCGCGAGGTCAGCGCGCTTCAGAAGATCGAGCTCGCCGCGCGAAACGACGCGAAATCCTTCGACGTACCTTCCAAGAAAGTTCAACAAATCGACGTAAGGGTTTGCACTGACGGAATAATAAAGTGCAACACCGTCAGGCATGGCCGCCCGAAGTCGAGCGATCTGACCCCCGATAATATTGTTGTCATATACAAATAGGGGCGTACCCGCTTCACGGACGAGATCTTCGACGGCTTCGCCGCCGATCAGGAGCTGACCGTCTTCGCGCGCGGCGAAATAGGGTGGGATGGGCCCCATCGGCTTCATTACGTAAACCCCCGTTCGGAACTGTGCCGTCGCCGGCGTTACTCGGCTGCCAGCGCCTCGAATTCCTGGGCGGCCAAATATTTTTCTGCATCCAGGGCTGCCATGCAGCCCGTCCCGGCTGCGGTCACGGCCTGGCGGTAAATCTTGTCCATCACATCGCCGCAGGCGAAGACGCCCGGCACGTTGGTGGTAGTGGTCCCCGGTTCCACCTCGACATATCCTTCCGCGTCCAACTCGAGTTGCCCAGCGAACAGCTCGG
>JBKPON010000174.1:0-5378 GCA_046733135.1 Pseudomonadota bacterium
GCGGTCACGGCCTGGCGGTAAATCTTGTCCATCACATCGCCGCAGGCGAAGACGCCCGGCACGTTGGTGGTAGTGGTCCCCGGTTCCACCTCGACATATCCTTCCGCGTCCAACTCGAGTTGCCCAGCGAACAGCTCGGTCGCGGGCTTGTGCCCGATGGCGACAAATGCGCCCTCTACTGGAAGTCGGGTGATTTCGCCGCTGCGTTTGTTGCGCACATCCAGGCCGACGAGTGTTTCCGGCTCACCTCCGCCGACGAATTCGACGACCTCGCTATCCCAAATCATCTTGATGTGCGGGTTGGCGAACAGCCGATCCTGGAGGATCTTTTCAGCGCGCAGCGTATCGCGGCGGTGAATCAGAGTGACGTCATGGCTGTGATTGGTGAGGTATAGCGCCTCCTCGACCGCGGTATTGCCGCCGCCGATGACCGCCACCCGCTTGCCGCGATAGAAAAATCCGTCGCAAGTCGCGCAGGCAGAGGCGCCCCTGCCCTTCATATGCTCCTCGGAGGGGAGACCGAGCCATTTGGCCTGGGCCCCGGTCGCGATCACCAAGGCATCGGCGAAATATTGAGTGCCGGAATCCCCCGTCAGTCGGAACGGCCGGCGCGAAAGGTCGACAGCAGCAATGTGATCCCAAATGGCCTTGGTTCCGACATGCTCGGCCTGGGCCTGCATTTCTTCCATCAGCCAAGGGCCCTGTATCACATCGCGAAAGCCGGGATAATTTTCGACGTCGGTCGTGGTGGTGAGTTGCCCGCCGGGCTGGATTCCCTGGATCAGTATCGGGTTGAGGCCCGCACGCGCTGCGTAAATCGCCGCCGTATAACCGGCCGGGCCCGAGCCAAGCACCGCCAGCCGCGTCGAAATGCTGTTCGTCATTGAGAATATCTAGGCGGCGGCGAGCTTCGCCGCAACGCCCGCTCTGCGCGTCAAACGGCTCCGCGGCCCCGCACGAAGTTCACGATGAACACGATGACGGCGACGACCAGCAGGAGATGGATGAGCGGACTCGCGATGTGCAAGGCGAGGAAGCCGAGAGCCCAGAGGACCAGGATAATGATCGCAATGGTGAGAAGCATAAATTTGCACCTTCGTTATGGTGATACGCCCGCGCAACGGACGAGCCGGCATTGGCGTTCCGATTACCGTTACACCAGCCGCGACTGCTTCACCGCCGCTTCGATGAAGCTGGCGAAAAGCGGGTGCGGCTCGAAGGGACGACTCTTGAGCTCGGGATGGAACTGCACTCCGATGAACCACCGGAGGTCCGGTCGCTCTACGATCTCCGGCAGCTGATCGTCCGGCGACATGCCGGAGAAAACGAGTCCTCCGGTCTCGAGCGCCTCCCGATAGTGGATGTTGACTTCGTAACGGTGACGGTGACGCTCACTGATGAGGTCTTGCCCATAAATGGAGCGGACGACGCTGTTGCCGTCCAGCTTGGCGGGATAGGCGCCCAGCCGCATCGTCCCACCGAGATCGCCGTCGGCGGCACGTTCCTGCAACCCCTCCTGGCTCATCCACTCGGTGATCATGCCGACGACGGGCTCGGAGGTTTCACCGAATTCGGTGGTAGACGCTCCGCTGATCCCGGCGACGTTCCGAGCACCCTCGATGCACGCCATTTGCATGCCGAGGCAGATGCCGAAGAAAGGAATGTCCCGTTCGCGAGCGAACTTCACGCTGGCGATCTTGCCCTCACTGCCGCGCTCGCCGAAGCCGCCGGGGACGAGAATGGCGTGGAGCGGCTCGAGCTCGGCGACGATGTCCGCCTCCGGATGCTCGAAGAGCTCGGCATCGATCCATTGGATGTTGACCTTTGCCCGGTTCGCTATCCCGCCGTGGACCAGCGCTTCGCGGAGGCTTTTATAGGCATCGGGCAGGCCGACGTATTTGCCGACGACGCCGATCGTGACCTCGCTCTCGTAATGGTCGATGCGATCCATGATCTCGTTCCAGCGGTCGAGGTCGGGCGCCGGAGCGTCGGTGATCCCGAAAGCGCGCAACACTTCGTCATCCAGCCCGTCGGCATGATATTGGAGCGGTACGTCGTAGATATTGCGGGCGTCTAGGGCCTGGATAACCGCGGATTTGTGCACGTTACAGAAAAGCGCGATCTTCTCGCGCTCGCTTTCCGGGATTTCCTTTTCCGTTCGGCACAAAAGCACATCGGGCTGAACGCCGAGGCTCGAAAGCTCTCGTACGCTATGTTGGGTGGGCTTGGTCTTGAGCTCGCCCGCAGCCTTGATCCACGGCACCAGCGTCGTGTGGACACTGACGCTGTTCCCGCGCCCGAGGTCGTTCCTGAGCTGTCGGATCGATTCGATGAAGGGCAGGCTCTCGATGTCCCCCACCGTCCCGCCGATCTCACAAATCAAGAAATCCAGCCCGTCCGTGTCAGCAAGCGCGAATTCCTTGATCGCATTTGTGACGTGCGGGATCACCTGGACGGTGGCGCCGAGATAATCTCCCCGCCGCTCCTTGGCGATGATGTCGCTATAGATGCGCCCGGTAGTGATATTGTCCGTCTGGTGCGAATTGACCCCGGTGAAGCGCTCGTAATGGCCAAGGTCGAGGTCGGTCTCCGCTCCGTCGTCGGTCACATAGACCTCGCCGTGCTGGTACGGCGACATCGTCCCCGGATCGACATTCAGATAAGGGTCGAACTTGCGGATTCGGACCTTGTATCCGCGCGCCTGAAGAAGCGCCCCCAAGGAGGCGGAGAGGAGACCTTTGCCGAGCGATGAGACCACGCCGCCGGTAACGAAAATGAACCGCGCCATGGGATTCGAGGCTTAAGGCGATTGCGCCAGCCTTCGCAAGCAGAAACGAAGTGCTTGCAGGTTACTGCGCAAGCGGGACTGCGGGCGTGCTCTGGTTTTGTTGCTGCTGCGGCTGCTGCGGCTGCTGCGGCGCCGGCTGCGACTTCTGGAGCGGCGCGACCTTGTTCGCCAATGACGTATCGATCTTCGTCGGCTCGCGCGTGACCCCCGCAATGGCGGCCATCAGGATCGACAGAACGATGAACGTGCCGCCGAGAATCGCCGTGGAGCGTGTGAGGAAGTCCGCAGCGCCGCGCGCGGTCATGAAGCCCGAAGAACTTCCACCAACGCCAAGCCCGCCGCCTTCGGAGCGCTGCATCAGGATGACGCCGATCAACGTCACGGCGACAAGGGTCTGAACGATCAGCAGAAAGGCGAACATCGGTGACTTTCTCGGAAAAACGGGCCGCCGCGACTTAGCGACAGCCTCCCCTTCCTTCAAGGGAGAGGACTGGTCGCGGCAGCAACGATGGGGATGAAATCTTCCGCTTTGAGGCTCGCGCCCCCGACCAGGGCACCGTCCACGTTAGAAACAGAAAAAATTTCGACGGCGTTGGACGGCTTTACGGAGCCGCCATAGAGCAGGCGTAGCTGTTCCCCGGCCGCGCCATATCGGTCAATGAGGCGCCGCCGGATGGCGCTGTGAACCTCGGCAATTTCATCGGTCGTCGGCACCTTTCCCGTCCCTATCGCCCAGATCGGTTCGTACGCGACGACGAGCTCGGCTTGTTCGATCGGATGAGACGGGATCGAAGCCTCGAGTTGCGTCACGACCGTTTCGACTGCGTTTCCCTGCTCTCGCACTTCGAGACTTTCTCCGACGCACACGATGACATTGAGGCCGCATTGCAGCGCGGCCTGAGCTTTGGCGCGGACCTCGGCGTCACTCTCGCGGTGGGCATCACGCCGTTCCGAATGGCCGGCGATCGTCAGGACCGCCCCGGCATCGAGCAGCATCTGCGCAGAGATGGAGCCGGTGTGGGCGCCCTTTTCGGATTGGTGGACATCCTGGCCACCAATGGCGAAGCCGGGCACGGCACGCACTGCCCGATCGATCAGGACGGCGGGTACGCACAAGGCCACGTCGACCTGGGGATATTGTCGCGAAGCGTCAGCGATCGCCCGGATCTCGGCAAGATCGGACGAAAGGCCATGCATCTTCCAATTGCCGGCGACCAACTTCCTAAGCGCCATTCCGTAACCCCCTTGCTCATGGCCCACCTAGCTGCCGAGCGAGGGGAGCGAAAGCGCACACTCCTTGATGGTGGCAAAGCACGCCCCTAAAGCGGCCCATCATTTGCCAAGAACTGGACTCCAATGCTCTCTTTCTTCCGCCGTGTTTCCAAGTCGAAGATCGGCACCGGCATCATGGCCACCGTGCTGGTTTGCATTCTTGCGGGCTTCGCGATCGCGGACATCTCTAACTTCGGGTCAGGAAACCTCGGCCTCGGCATGGGAAGCTCGACTCTAGTGCGGGTTGGCGACCAGGAGGTCAGCGAGAGAGATATGAGCGACACGATGCAGCGTCGGCTCGCGGAGGTGAGACAACAAAATCCGAACGCCGACTATGCGACGATCGCGCGGGAATTCGACACGATCCTCAACGCTTTGATCGACCAGCGGACGTTGCTCGCGTTCGCCGACAAATATGGCTTTCGCCTATCGAAACGCATGATCGATGCAGAGATCGCCCAGATCCCGCAAACGCGCGGACTGGACGGCAAGTTCAGCGAGCAGGCCTATCAGAACTTTCTCAGGCAGCAGCGGATGACGGACGCGCAGGTCCGCGAGATTATCGCCGGAAGCCTGCTGCAGAAGCTTCTGATTACCCCCATCGCCGCGAATGCGCGCATCTCGGTGGGCATGGCGCAACCCTATGCGTCGATGCTGCTCGAAGCGCGTGAAGGCGAAGTGGCCGCGGTCCCGATTGATCTTTTCACGGCCGGCCTGAAGCCGACGGACGCTGACTTGCAAGCCTATTATGCAGCCAACCGCAACCGTTACATCGTGCCGGAACAGCGCGTGCTCAGGATCGCACGGATCGGCCCCGAACAGGTCGCGAACGTGGCGGCGAGCGATCAGGAAATCGCCGCATACTTCAATGCGAACCAAGCCACTTACGGCGCGAAGGAAACACGAAACCTCAGCCAAGCGGTCGTTCCCGATCAGGCGACTGCAAATGCCATCGTGGGTCGGGCGAAGGGAGCCGGCTCGCTCGCCGCGGCGGGCGGAAATGCAGCGGTCACGTCCCTCCAAGGACAAACTCGCCAGGCTTATGCCTCGGTCGCCGGTGACAAGGTCGCCGCCGCCGCGTTTGCCGCCCCTGCGGGAGGAGTCGTTGGGCCGATCCAGTCCGAATTCGGCTGGGTCGTGGTCAAGATCGATTCGGTGAAGCAGGAAGGCGGCAAGTCGCTCGCGGCAACGACGCCCGAAATCGCCGCCAAGCTCAACTCCGACAAGCGTAAGAATGCGATCGAGGACCTTGTCGACCGAGTGCAGAACAGCGTCGATGAGGGAAGCAATTTCAGCGAAGCCGCGGCTCACGTAAAAC
>JBKPON010000175.1:0-10535 GCA_046733135.1 Pseudomonadota bacterium
AGCCAACCCTGGCCGTTTCCGTCCTCGCTGATGATTGGCTGCAGCGCGAAAGCGGAGAGCGGTGAGCTCAACATCGATACGGCCGAACTTGATGACGCGCGCTGGTTCAGTCGCGGTGAAATCGCGGCCGCGCTCGCCGATGCGCCCGACGCTTCCTTCCAGCCGCCTCCCAGAGCGGCAATAGCCCGGACCTTGCTCGAGCGTTGGCTGTCCGCTTGAAGTCGAAAAAACTCGCCCGTAAAGGACGGCCAATCTTCTAGTCTCGCCTTTCGAGAAATCAGGGAAACTCATGGACGATCGCTTCAACACTATCGCCGGCTGGGTGCTGTTCGCGGGGATTGTCGCGCTCGGTTCTTCGATCGTGTCAAGCGAGCTGTTCCACAGCGAACGCCCGGAAAAGCCGGGCTATCCGATCGAAGGGGCGGAGCAGGAGGGTGAGGGCGCCGCGGCCGAGCAGCCGATCGAGGTCTATCTGGCCAAGGCCGATCCGGCCAAGGGCGCCCAAATCTTCAATAAGTGCGCGGCCTGCCACAATGCTGCAAAGGGTGGTCCGAACCAGCTCGGGCCGAACCTGTGGGGCGTCCTCGGCGAGCCGGTAGGCCAGGGCCATGGCTTCGCCTTTTCCGATGGACTGGCAAAGAAGGGCGGCACCTGGAACTGGGACAATCTCAGCCAGTGGCTGACTAGCCCGAAGGCGTTCGCCCCCGGGACCAAGATGACCTTCGCAGGTCTCGGCAATCCGCAGGATCGGGCCAATGTCATGGCCTACCTCAACCAGCAGAGCGACAGCCCGCAGCCGCTCCCGGCCGCGCCCGCTCAGGCTGCTGCAAAACCAGGTGAGGGCCCTCAGAAAGCCGGGAAGGAACCGGTGTTGAGTGAGCAGCAGGCCGGCACCAATCCCAAGAGCGTGGGGGGCGAGGGCGCGCCAAAGGTTGCAGGTCCGGAGAGCGTCAAGAAGCCTTGATCCGAGTCACTCCGGCGGCGCGGTTTGCACCGGCTGCGGATTGGGGTGGGCAGCGTAGAAATTCATGACGAACTCCCAAGCTTCCGCCGCTTCCTCGCACCAGCGGATGAGGTCGAGATCGTTCGGCGCAATGACGCCTTCCTCGACCATCGCCTGGAAATTGATGACCCGGTTCCAATAATCGCGGCCGAACAACAGGATAGGTAATGGCCGCACCTTGCCGGTCTGCACCAAGGTGAGCAACTCGAACAGTTCGTCGAAGGTCCCGTAGCCGCCGGGAAAGACCGCGACCGCCCGCGCTCGTAGCAGGAAGTGCATCTTCCTGAGGGCGAAATAGTGAAATTGGAAACTGAGGTCCGGAGTGACGTAGCGGTTCGGAAGCTGCTCGTGCGGGAGCACGATGTTGAGCCCGATCGACTCCTGGCCTTCTTCGAACGCTCCGCGATTGGCTGCTTCCATGATCGACGGCCCGCCGCCCGAACAAACGACGAATTGCTTCCTGCCCTCTTCGTCGCAAGCGCAGCGGCTCGCCAGTCGCGCCAATTCGCGCGACACTTCGTAATAGTGCGCCTTGGCCTTCAGGCGTTCGGCAATGGCCTCCTGTTCGGCGTTGGTCGCCGCGGCGACGAGCGCATCCGCCATATCGGGCGCCGGGATCCTGGCCGAGCCGTAGAAGACGAAGGTCGATCCGATGCGGGCTTCGTTGAGCAGCAGTTCAGGCTTCAACAGCTCGAGCTGAAACCGGACCGGGCGCAGATCCTCGCGCAGCAGGAATTCGGTATCCTGAAAGGCGAGCTTGTAGGCCGAGCTTTCGGTTTGGGGGATCGACGGCACGTGCTCGGCGGCACGGGCGTCCACCTTGGACGTGGGGAAGATACGCTTTGGCGGCTGCGGCTGCTTGGGCATCCGCCGCCGCCTAGCGTCATTCGGCTACAGGGTCACGCCGCTTCCGGCGCCTTCCTTCGTCCACCCCAGTCGAGCCGCCGCGTCGCGTACATCACCCCGGCGAGCGCCGCGAAGAGGAGGAGCGAGCCAATCAGCAGCGAGAAAGCCTCGAGGCTGAGCAGGATGTAGAGCACCGCGTAGAGCGCGATCAGCAGGGCGCCAATGAAAGCCGACCTTCGCCAGCTGCCGAGCACCGCCGCGGAATAAGCGGTGTTGAGGCCTGCGATGGCAGCCGAGGCGAGGATATAGGCGAAGGTGAAGCCGATCACTTCGGCGAGAGCGAGGAGGAGCGCGAAGAACAGCACCAGCGCCGCCCCCATCAACAGATATTCGACCATCGACACGCATACTCCGCCGATGACGTCGAACATCAGCAGAGCGAGGAAGGTGAAGCCGATGAACAGGAAGCCGTATTTGGTCGCACGATTGACCTGTGAGTAAAGGTCGACGGGGCGGACCAGTTCGATGTTGGCGACCTGCGAAATGCTGCGGTCAGATTCGGTTGCCGTCAACTCCTCGGGAGATTGCGACTCCGTCGACGAGTCCGCATCGCCAGTACTGACTAGCGAGCGCCCGAGCGCGAGGTTGCCGATACGATAGGTCGCTTCAAATCCGCGATCGCTGACGGTGCGGGTGCCGGGAAGGAATCCGCCGCCGAAGCTCGGACTCGGCCAGGACGAATGGACCAACCATTTCGTGTCGCCTGCATGCGGCGCCAGGCCCAGCGCCTGATTTCCACGAAGGTCGAAGGCGAACTCCGCTGTGAACGGCCGGGCGGTGAGCGGGGTCGCGTCGATCCAGGCGAAGAAGCCGCGACCGCCGCTGCTTCCGCTGCCCGGCTGCAGCCGGAGTGGCCGACCATCCATCTCCACCCGCGGATTGGCGCCGAGACCACGGGGATCGCTTAGGCCGAACCGCAGCTCCGCACGGGCCATGTCCATCTTGTCAGGCGTGACTCCATTGCGCGCGAGGTCGGGCGGTAACGCGAAGTGCGCGCGGCCCTTGGTCTTCGCATCGTAAACCACCGCTTCGTAGATCGACCGCTTGCGGATCTCAGGGCGGACATCGGTGGTCAGCTCAACAGAGTCGGGAGCCAGGGTGAGCTCGCGCACGACGTCCCGGCTACGAGTGACGCTCTGCCGGTTCTCGACGACCGTTTCGGTCGCGGTGGCGCGATAGGGGATGACGAGCACCGGGCCGCTGATGGTCTGTGCGGTCCCCCAGCCTGCGGTGATCGATTCAGTGGCCTCGCGCGCCTGCGATTGCCGGTCGGAGTTCAGGAGGTAGATCGAGAAGAGCGGGATGGTCAGGACCAGGCCGACGACGATGGTCAGGAAGAGTTTAACACCCGGGCTTCGCTCACGGCCAGTTCCAAACACGATCTTTTCTCCTCGCTCTCATGTTGAGTTAGTCTTCGAACAGGTCCGTTTGGCGAGGCAACTGCACCCAAGGTCGGCGCATTGCAGAACTCACCGCCGCAAAAGCCGATTTGCGCGAAAGCTTCCTCATCGGTCGAAAGTTTGCCCCGAGCCTGGCTGAGCGCCATGAGCGACTTATGAGCATTTGATGAGAAATGGTCGCTTGGTCACAGCGATGACACTTGAAGGGGCGCCGGGAGCCTCGCACATCGGCTGCATGATCGATGTCCGCAAATTCGACAGCCTCGGCCATGCCGACCACGGCTGGCTCAATGCCCGCCATCATTTTTCCTTCGCGAACTATCACGATCCGAGCCGCATGGGATGGGGCCGGATTCGCGTGTGGAACGACGACCAGATCGCCGCCAAAAGCGGCTTTCCACCGCACCCGCACCGCGACATGGAGATCGTGACCTACGTTCGGACTGGAGCGATCACGCACCAGGATTCGATGGGCAACAAGGGCCGCACCCAGGCCGGTGACGTTCAGGTGATGAGCGCCGGCACCGGAGTCACGCACGCCGAGTATAATCTGGAGGATGAGCAGACGACCCTGTTCCAAATCTGGATCGAGACCGACAAGCCGTCTGCCGCGCCGAGCTGGGGCGCGATGCCCTTCCCAAAAGATTCGCGCGAGGGCGCGTTCCAGCTCCTTGCCAGCGGCAATTCCGACGATGGCGGGCTGACGATCAACGCCGACGCGCGCATCCTCGGCGCGACGGTGAGGGCGGGCCATTCCATCGAGATCGATGCCGAGCCGGATCGGCACCTCTATCTCGTCCCGAGCGGGCAGGTGCGCGTGAACGGCGTCGAGGCCGGGCCTCGCGACGGGGTTGCCATTACCGGCGAGCAGAAGATCAGCATCGAAGCCGAGGACGATTCCGAACTGGTCCTGGTCGACGCTCGCTAAGCACTGGAATTTCGGCGCCATTCATCCAAGCTGTGCTTGAATAGCGCGCGTTTGAGGGGCATGTGCCCATCGCGCCGAGCTTAATCGGTGCGATTCACGCAGAAGCGGGAGCAGATGAGGGCGGGTTTGCGCTTGGGCATTGCGGTGGCGGCCGCCGGGCTGGCGCTCGGCGGAGCGCCTGTGCTCGCCCAGGAAGCGCCTCCCGAAGCGACGACGAGCAATACGCCTGCTACCGATTCGGTGGGTCCGCGCGAGCTTCAAAATTTCAACTTGCAGGGGACCGTGACTCGGCGCGCCGAGCAGCCGGAGGCCGCACCGGTCACGCTCGCGCCTCCGCGCCCGCAGACAGCCACATCGCCTCGGGCGCAGCCGAGCGAGCGCCCGGTCGCTGCCGTGCCGCAAGTTCCCCGTGCACAGGCGACCGTCGAGCCGACAGATGAGCTTTCACGCGTAGCGACGAAAGAGGCTGCGCCTTCAGCGCCGGCTACGACACGATCGGCACCCTCCTCGTCAGTCACCGTCAGCTTGCCACCGCTGCGTGGATCGACTGGAGCGGCGAGCAGCACCGACCTTCGTTCTTCTTCCGAAACCACTGCTGCCACCGAGCAGGGAACGCCGAGCTTGGCACCGCCGCGTGGCTGGCCGTTTCTTCCGTGGCTCTTCGCCGCTTTGGCACTTGGCGCGGGTGGTGCCTTCATTCTCTGGCGCAACCGCTCGAGCGAGGCCTTAGCCGGCGGCGCTCAGTTCGAGGCATATCTCGCGCCCGAGCCCGCTCCGCCGCCGAAGCCAGCATCGGCTCCAGCGACGGCTCCGCGGCCGCAAGTGGCGGACCTGAAAGCAGCCGGAATCGTCTCGACCCGCCTTCGGCCCTGGCTCGAGCTGAACTTCGAGCCGATTCGCTGCGTCGTCGATGAGGAGAAGGTCACGTTTGAATTCGAACTCGGCCTGTTCAATTCAGGTAACGCGCCGGCTCGAGACGTTCTCATCGAAGCGACCCTATTCAACGCTGGGCCTAAGCAGGACCACGAGATTGCGGCCTTCTTCAAGTCGCCTGTAGGGCAAGGCCAGCGGATCGCTTCGATCCCGCCGCTACAACGGATGCGGGTGCGCACCGAAGTTTCCGCGCCCAAGGCCGGACTCCAGCTTTTCGAGATTGGCGGCCGCCACGTCATCGTTCCGCTGATCGGCTTCAATGCTCTGTATCGGTGGGGCATGAGCGATGGACAGACGTCGCAAAGCTTCCTCCTCGGCCGCGACACGCACGGTGAAAAGCTCGCTCCCTTCCGAATGGACCTGGGCCCACGCGTCTTCCGGGGCCTTGCGGCCCGACCTCTGCCGCAATCCGTGCGGAATTAACAATCCCCACAAGCTTCGCCCGCAGGGAGGAGCGTTATAGAACGCTGCTGTTGTAGCTGTGCCAAGCGAGCACCGCCGCCGCGCCGCGATACGGTCGCCAGGGCTCGGCCAGCTCGCGTAAGTGCTTCTCGCTCGGCTTGTCCTTCAGGCCCATCAGCCTCCCGATCTCGATCTGCACTGCAAGGTCGCCTGCCGGCCAAATGTCAGGGCGGCCCTCGGCGAACAGCAGGTAGATTTCCGCCGACCAGCGACCGATGCCTTTGATTCTGGTCAGCAGCTCGATCGCTTCCTCATTGCCTTCCGGCAGCGCGCCAAGATCGAGCTCGCCCGAGATCACCAGCTCGGCCAGGCTGCGGATGTAGCTGGACTTCTGCCGCGACATGCCCGCGGCCCGAAGGTCTTCGTCACTGGCGGCGAGCAACAGCGCGAGGTCGGGCGGCGATCCGAAGGCAGCCTCGAGCTTGGACCACATCGAGCGAGCCGCGGCCACGCTGACCTGCTGACCGACGATCGTGCGCAGCAAAGTGTGGGCACCAGGTTCGCTTACCCGCGGCTCGGGAATGCCGTGCTGATCGACGACTCGGGCGAATGCCGGCTCGCGCTCAGCCAGCGCTTCGACGTGCTTGCGGATGCTCTTAACCGTGCGAACCATCAGGCGATGCTCGCAGCATAAAGCGCGACCGCCGCTGCATTAGAGACGTTGAGGCTTTCGACCGAGTCGCTGATGGGGAGCCGCGCGAGCGCGTCGCAATGTTCGCGCGTGTTGGGTCTGAGGCCCGCTCCCTCGGCGCCCAGCACCAGTGCCACTCGCGCGGGCCCGAGCGCCTCCCGCAAAGCCATGTCGACATCTCCGGCAAGTCCGATTCGCCAAAAATCCGCTTCGCCAATTTCTTCCAGCGCGCGCGCGAGATTGACGACCCGCACCCAAGGCACACGCTCCAGCGCACCCGATGCTGCTTTCGCCACCACTCCGCTTTCGGGTGGGGAATGCCGGTCCTGAGTGACGAGCCCCGCCGCTCCGAACGCCGCTGCCGATCGCAGAATCGCACCGACATTATGCGGATCAGTCACCTGGTCGAGGACCAGCACGACGGCGCGCTCCTCGGCCGACTGGAGCACGTCCTCGAGCCAGGACTCTTCAAGCGGCTCAACCTCGATCACGACACCCTGATGCGGCGCGTCATGAGGAACGAGACGGCCCAGATCGGACACATCGGCCAATGTGACTGCGACGCTTTCGGGAAATTGCATGAACTGGGCTGCCTCGCGCGTGGCCCAGGCTCGAAGCACCACGCGCCTCGGGTTGTCTAGCGCTGCCGCGACCGCATGCTTGCCCCAGAAGCGCGGCCGGTTGGCCGACCCGTGGCTTTGATGTGATCTTTTGCGCCGCGACATGGGGTCATCGCTTAGCCTCGGCGGCGGCGGAGTCTAGACGGTGGGCGCCTGCCGGCGCTCTGCTCGCTCTCGTCGTTGGTTCCGCCAAACGCCGACCGCGAGAATGAGCACGATCGGATAAGCCCAAAAACCCAGTGCGACCCCGTAGGCCCGCGGAAGGAGATGGTTATCGATACCCTTCAGGAAATGGCCCATGACGGTCGTCAGCTGAAGGCCGGCCACCCACAACGGCCAAAAGCGCGTCGAACGTAACGCAACCATCAGGAATCCGGCAAGCACGGCGAGATCAACTGCGAACACCGGTAGTTCAACACTCTCGAATCGCCCCGCCAATGGGGAGATTGCGAGATGCGTCAGCACCATTCCGGCGACGCAGATGACCCCGACGTACTGCTCGTCCCGACCCCCGCGCAAAAAGGCGTAGAGAGTGACGAGAGGCAAAAGAACCCGAAAAGCCGTAATGACTGCGATCACAGTGATGAATCTTTGATCGATGGGAAGGCGTCTTCGGGCATATGGACGTGATGTGCCTCAGGCAACTACGCGAAGATCGGCTTTGGCAAACTGACATTTCTCGGGACCGAAGCCGACGGTCTCGGCAGTCGCGCGAAGGCCCGGGATAGACTTGCTGGTCGCCTTCAGGGCGGTATGACAATTTGCGATCCCCCCTCGCGCGGCCACCAGATTGCTCGTCGCTGCCGCAAGTTGCTCGAAAGCAGCGTGGCTTGTGGCGAAACCGGCTTTGGTCAGGCCACGGGCGCGGACCATCTTCATTTGCAGCTCGGCCAGTTCCGTGAGGGTGGTTTCAATGCAATTCT
Source organism: Pseudomonadota bacterium (assembly GCA_046733135.1). Taxonomy (GTDB): domain Bacteria; phylum Pseudomonadota; class Alphaproteobacteria; order Sphingomonadales; family Sphingomonadaceae; genus Sphingomicrobium. The sequence goes on from JBKPON010000175.1 coordinate 7,807, forward strand.
CAACCGCGATTACCTGAATCGCGACTTCGTGAGCGGCGTTTTCCATCATCTGTTTGCGCATGACTACTCCTTTCCGGCGGTTGCCGCCGGAGTGGCTATCGGTCTGATAGGGAGTCGGTTTTTTGGCTACTCGCCGAGCAGCCTGGAGAGGCTTTCAAGTCCGGCAAGGTAGACGCCCGCCGAAAATGCCGCTCCAGTCGCGATGGCCGCGATCCAGAACAGCCTCTGGCCGACACTCATCTCATTCCGGGGGGTGCTCCTCGTTGCGAACGGCAGTTGCAGGGAAGGCCAGAAAGAGACAGGTCTCTGCTCGGTTAGGAAACCCGCTCGCCCGGTCTCCCCTGCACGGCCAGCGTGCCGAATCTGATGACTGGCCGCGGCCTCGGGGTGACCGGATTGATCCTCCGCGTGAATGTACGGCGATTGATGTATCAAACGCTGATATGGCTCGCTGTACTGCGCGACGATCCGCACAGCTTGAGAACGGCGTTCGACGCCCAGAATGTGAAGCACCTGCCGGAGCCGTTGATCCACAGTGTGCGGCGAAATGTTGAGCTTTGCCGCGATTTCCTTCGAATTGAGGTGCTGATCGACCAGCCGAAGGCAATCGAGCTGCCCCGCTGTCAACCGAGCCACGCGCTGGGCGACGACATCCTCCGCCGGTCCTTCACCTGTTTCCGGCAAGTCCTTATCCGTCAAAACTGTATGCACCCCGCGCATCTGCGCCAACTCTCCGAGCATGAGTCTCAGCGACCTTATGTGAAATCTCAAGAAACCGCCAGTTTTCCAACGGTTTTGGTGAATTCTCTGTCGATCGTAATAAGCGGTTGCAAGGGGGTTTCCGTCGAGGACGGTACCGATGGGTCCAACATGGGCCGGGTTCATCGCCTCACAGGAGCGCGGCTCACCTCAAACGAGGACGATGGCGAGGTTTTCGCGGAACCTCGGTTTTCCATCGATTGGCGGTTTAGCAAGGGCGCTTCAAGCGCGTGATTCCGTATGTCCCGGATGGCGTCCTGGACGCTGCGGCACGATGAGGATCAAAATAAGAATCACGACCAACAGAACTGCCGAAGCGATAGGACGGCTCATTGCGAGACCGCCCCTGTCCAAGGGCTTATCGAGAAAATCGCCGACCGTTGCGCCCAACGGGCGGGTCAAGATGAATGCGGCCCAGAACAGGAACACGCGGCTGATCTTCGTGCCGAAATACAGAAGCGCTAGACCGACGAGACTGGCGCCAAAGACCAGCGCGCCGCCGGAATAGCCAAGTCCCCACCCGCCCTCGCTAAGTGGATCCGCGCTCCAATCACCAAGCGCGGTGCCCAGCGTTTGCGAGAAAGCGATCGTGATCCAGTAGAAAGTTTCTTCCCGTGCGCTCGCGACCGTGTTCACGTTGATCGTGCCTAATGTCCCCCACCACGCCGACAACGAGAGGAGCACGCAGACGAGAAGAAGCAGCGAGCCCCCTGGATAGCCAATTCCGAGCGAGCGATCGACCAAGTCGGCTAACGTCGTCCCGCAGGTCGTCGAGGCTACGATGGTCGCCCAGTAAAGCCATGGATCGAACTTGCGGGCACGAACCTGCACAACCACGAAGGCCAAGAGAAGCGCCCCGAAAATGGCCGTGCCGATCAAATAGCCATAGGGCACCGGATCAGCTGTGGTCTCGCCAAGCCAGCTCATAGTCACGGTGTCGCCGCCAGTTTCGCCCAGGGTAGTGGCAAGGATTTTGATGATCCAAAAGCCGAGTGTGACGGCGGGAACCTTGGTTAGCGTTCCATTCTCAATTGGACGCACATTCACGCCAGTGACTCCCGATCGCGCAACCGTGGGGGATGAGGTGGACTCGTTGCCGATCAACCAAACTGTACATCATCCCGTCAACCGGTTAGCCTTTCGCTTATCCGAGGCGAAGAGCGGCATTGCCCGCTACAACGGATGGCGAACATGTGCCCATGATGATGACCTAGCGCAGTGACGGGTCGGGGCACGCGCACAGGCAGAATCAAGCGCGCACTGCGCTCACTCATTAGGGAAGAGCCGCGCATTCTCCTTTTGATCGCGGTGATCGCGCCCGCCTTATTCCTCTTCCTTCATCTGGCATCGGAACTTGCCGAGGGCGAGACGATGGCATTCGACCGGGCGATCCTCCTCGCGCTTCGAACTCCGGGAAGGTCATGGGAGCCGATCGGACCTCATTGGCTGCTCAAGGCAATGACGGAGATTAGCGTGCTCGGCGGCGGAACAATCTTGACGTTGATCACTGCAATTGTGGCCGGCTATCTCTTGGTCGCCCGACGTCCCGCGACAGCCTTGCTCGTGATCGGGGCCGTTGCGGGAGGCGCGATCCTGAGCGCCATATTGAAAACCATCTTCGAGCGGCCACGGCCGGAGCTGGTCGCCCATCTCGTCAATGTAAGCTCCGCAAGTTTCCCAAGCGGTCACGCAATGAACTCGACCGTGACATATCTCACTCTCGGCACATTGCTCGCCAAGGCTGAAAGAAGTCGGGCACTTCGGCTCTATTTATTTGCCACTGCCGTTCTGCTTGCCGTGATCGTGGGTTTCTCACGCATTTATTTGGGAGTTCACTGGCCTACCGACGTCGTCGCCGGCTGGTGCGTTGGCAGCGTATGGGCGCTCACCTGCTCATTGTTGGCCGAGCATCTTCAGCAGCGGCGAGTCATAGAGAGCCGAACTGGATCGCCTGGACAGACTGGCCACTA
>JBKPON010000176.1:0-4299 GCA_046733135.1 Pseudomonadota bacterium
GGCCGATCCTTGCTATAGGCCCCGAGCTTTCGCGGCCCCGCGCGCGTGGCGGAATTGGTAGACGCGCTGGATTTAGGTTCCAGTATCGCAAGATGTGGGGGTTCGAGTCCCTCCGCGCGCACCATCCGCTCGGCTGGGGTTCAAGATTCATCGGGATTTTTATACGTGACGATCAAGACCACCGAGACCGAGAACGAGGGCCTGAAGCGCGCCTTCATGCTGACCATCCCCGCTGAGGACATCGAGGCGCGGGTCGACAAGGAAGTGAAGCGCATCGCGCCACAAGTGCGCATGCCCGGTTTCCGCCCTGGCAAGGTGCCGCCCAATCTCATCCGCAAGATGCACGGTGAGGCGCTCCAGCGCGACGCCCTCAATGGTGCGGTGCAGGACGGCGTGCAGCAGATCCTGCAGGAGAACAACGTTCGCCCCGCGCTCCAACCGGAGGTCGAGCTCGACGACCGATATGAGCCGGGCAAAGACGCCGAGGTCTATGTCCGCCTCGAGGCCCTGCCTGAAGTCCCGCCGGCCGAGATAGGAGGACTGAAGCTCGAGCGGTTAACGATCGACGCAGACGACACGGCTGTCGACGAGCAGCTGAAACAGCTGGCGAGCCAGAACAAGCGTTTTACAGACGCGCCGAAGAAGCATGCGGCGGCGCTCGGCGACCTCGTCGTTGTGGATTTCGAGGGCAAGGTTGACGGAACGCCATTCGAGGGCGGCAAGGGTGAGGACATGTCGGTCGAGCTGGGCTCGGGCCGGCTTATCCCCGGCTTCGAAGATCAGCTTGTCGGTGCGAAGTCAGGCGACAAGCGAGAGGTGAATGTCACGTTCCCCGAGGATTATCCATCCGAGAACCTCAAAGGGAAGGCTGCGACCTTCGCGGTGGTGGTGAAGGCCGTCAAGGCTGCCGGCGAGACGACGATCGACGACGAATTCGCAAAGTCGCTCGGACTCCAGACGCTTGATCAGCTCCGCTCCGTTTTGCGCGACCAACAACAGCAGGAGCTCAACGGCCTCACGCGTACTCACATGAAGCGCCAGTTGCTCGATCAACTCGCGGCGCGCCATGACTTTCCTGTGCCGCAGTCGATGGTCGAAGCGGAAAATCAGAACATATTGAACCAGCTCCGCCATGAAGCCAGCCACGACGCTGACCCGAAAGCCGCGCTTGCGGAAATCGAGAAGGATGCGCCGGAGTATCGCCGGATCGCCGAACGACGGGTGCGCCTTGGCCTGTTGCTGTCCGAAATCGGCGCCGCGAATGGAGTCGAGGTCAGCGAGCAGGAAATGAACCGGCTGATCGCCCAGGCCGCATCGCAATATCAGGGCAAGGATCGCGAGAATTTCCTCCGCTACGTGCAGCAGGAGCCGATGTTCGCCGCACAGCTGCGCGCCCCGTTGTACGAGGACAAGGTCGTCGATTTCCTGTTCGGTAACGCCGAGATTACCGAGCGCAGCGCGACGCGAGCGGAGGTGGAGGCCGACCTCGAGAGCGAGGAAGGTCATGTCCACGGACCGGGTTGCGGACACGACATTGTCTCGTCCAAGTCGGCCAAGGCGAAGAAGGGGGCGAAGGCCGCTGGGGCCGCCGAAAAGCCGGCGAAGGCGAAGAAGACGGAAGCCAAGCCGACTCCCGAGGAGCCGGCGAAGGGGCCGGTTGAAAAGGCGTCGACCAAGCCGAGGCCGGCCAAGCCGCTGAAGGACGCGCCGGGCGCAAAAGCTCCGACCGCGAAGGCGGAAGCCAAGGCTACATCAAAGAAGGCCCCGACCGCAAAGGCTGCCAATCTTGAAGGAAAGCCAGCGGCGAAGAAGGTGCCGTCAAAGAAGACGAAGTAAATCGCCACACCCGCGAGGGCGGGAATGGGGGAGACTCGAGGGGGAGCAGGTCGACAACTATGCCGCGCATTGCCGTGCTTCTGCCCTGCTACAACGAGGAAGCCGCGATCGCGGCTACAGTGGCCGGATTCCGCGAGGCACTGCCCGACGCGACCATCTACGTCTACGACAACAACAGTCGCGACGGCACGCGCTCACTCGCGGCCGAAGCCGGCGCCGTGGTTCGCACCGAGGGCCAGCAGGGGAAGGGACATGTAGTCCGCCGAATGTTCGCGGACGTCGATGCCGACGTGTACGTCATGGCGGACGGAGACCTGACCTATGATCCCAAGGCCGCCCCGGCGATGGTTGATTTGCTCCTGATCGAGCAGCTCGACATGGTCGTCGGCACTCGCGTCCACCAGAAGAGTGAAGCCTATCGAGGCGGCCACGTGCTTGGGAACAGGCTCTTCACCGGTCTTTTGGCGGGCCTCTTCGGAAGAAGTTTTTCAGATATTTTCTCGGGTTATCGCGTGTTCTCGCGCCGTTTTGTGAAGAGCTTCCCGGTCCTTTCGTCCGGGTTCGAGATCGAAACGGAGATCAGCGTTCACGCACTGGAGCTGAGGATGCCGGTGGGGGAGGTGGAGACCACCTACCTCGCCCGACCCGAGGGCTCGCACTCGAAGCTGTCGACATTCGGCGACGGCTGGAGGATCCTAAAGACAATCGCCACGCTCTATCGGGTCGAGCGGCCGACCCTTTTTTACGGCAGCATCGGCGCTTTGCTTCTGGCGATCGCCATCATCCTAGCCGTCCCGCTGGTCCAGACCTATCTGCAAACCGGGCTGGTTCCGCGCTTCCCGACGGCGATCCTGGCTACGGGAATGGTGATCGTCGCGGTGCTCTGCGTGTTTGCGGGGCTGATCCTCGACACAGTCACCCGTGGGCGCCGTGAAGTTCGGCGGCTCGCTTACCTATCGCACAGCGCGCCGAACCAACTGTAGTTTCCGTGCATCACTCCCGCCGAATTGTGTCGGCCCCGTGACAGTCTGCGCTTCCTACCGCAGTTGAGCATCACTAATCTGTCGCCGGCTTGATAACGCCCGCGCGTTTAAAGGTGCCGGGCAATAATAAGGGGGACATCATGCGGATCGATACGGCTCTTCGTGCGAGTGTGGCTTTTGGCGCGCTGATCACGGCGGCCACTGTGGCAAACGCGCAAAGCACGCAGCCGCCAGCGGACGTGCAGCAACAGCCGGCTTCGGCGGCACCGCCGACGCCGCAGGGTGAGATTGTCATCACCGGTTCGCGCATTCGCCGAAATCCGCTCGACCTGGATGCTCCCCGCGTCTTCCTCGATCAGCAGGACATCCAAAAGACGGGTCTCAACTCGATCAACGACGTGTTGCAGCGCCTGCCGAGCTCCGGCGGCGGCCTCAATTCCAAGTTCAACAATAGCGGAAACCTCGGCAACCCCCCGGACGGCGGCGGCGTCGGTGCTGGTGCGGCCGAAATCGACCTGCGCTATCTCGGTTCACGACGCACGCTCGTCTTGGTCGACGGCCTGCGCTTCATAAACGCGGCGTCGGCGAGCGGCGTGCCGCCCTCGGTCGACCTCAACTCCATCCCGGAAAGCATGATCGAACGCGTCGAAGTGCTGCAGGATGGTGCTTCCGCGATTTACGGTTCGGACGCGATCGCGGGGGTGGTGAATATCATCACCAAGTCGCACCAGAGGGGTTGGATGGCAAGCGCGCAACTTAGCGGCTATTGGGAAAAGGGCGACGGCTTCACCCAGAATTACCAGCTGAGCTGGGGCAATGGCGACGCCTCGCCTTTCCAATTGGTCATCGGCGGCAATTACGTGAAGCAAAAGCCGGTGAGCTCGGCCGACCGCGCGATCTCACGTTTTCCGGATCCCTATGCGGCTGCCTGCAGCGCCAGCTGCTCGAGCTTCACGCCGAGCGGGCGTTTCATCGGCAGCATATTCAGCGACCTCGTGAATGCGGGGTCGGCGACACTGATCAATACGCCGACCGACACGCCGACGCTTGCGAACTTCCGGCCGTTCGTCAGCCCAACGGACCGGTTCAATTTCGCGCCGTTCAACTATCTCCAAATCCCGCTCGATCGGTACGGGCTATTCGCCGATGCCAAGCTCGAGTTGGCCGACAATATGAACTTCCGCGTGAAGGCGCTGTGGAACGAGCGCAAATCGAAGAACCAGGCCGCTCCGCTGCCGTTCGCCATCGGTCCGGATGCAGGTGTCACCCCGGTACTCGACGCGACCGTAATCGACGCTACGAACCCGTTTAACCCGTTCGGAGTGGACCTGGACTTTACAAATACCAGCGTGATCTTCCGGCGCTTCGTCGAAGGCGGTCCGCGCCGGTTCTCACAGAAGGTCGATACGACCTACGTCACAGCTACCCTGGACGGAAGCTTCGGGGCGTTCACCCACGACTGGTACTGGGATGTCAACGC
>JBKPON010000177.1:0-5008 GCA_046733135.1 Pseudomonadota bacterium
CCGGTATCCGCTTCGACGGCCAGTACAGCTTCTACCAGCATGACAATCGCAATCCGGGTGTCTCGGGCGGACTCGACATGAGGGACATCCTCAACGCTCGCGGCTTCGGTTTCCCGCGCGGCAGCGTGTCGGACGGCGGTACGTTCGACGGTACCGTATCGTTGGGCGCGGCCTTCGACGACAATCGCGGCCATGCCGTCGCGTACTTCGGCTACCGCAAAGTGAAGCCAGTCCTTCAAGCTCGCCGCGATTATAGCGCCTGCGTGCTGCAGAACACCGGCGGCGGCGTTCCGCGGTGCGGCGGTTCGGCGACCGCAAATCCCGGCAACGGCTTCTTCTTCACGACCAGCGGAACCACGTCCACGACGGGAGCGCTCGGCCCGGGATCGCTGACGCTTGGAGCCGGCCCCAATATCTACAATTTCGCGCCGCTCAATTACTTCCAGCGGCCGGACGAGCGGTACATCGCCGGCGCCTTTGCCGACTACGAGATCACTCCCGCGATCAAGCCGTATCTCGAGTTCATGTTCATGGACGATCACACGCTGGCACAGATTGCGCCGTCGGGCGATTTCGGGAACACCTTCACAATCAATTGCGACAACCCGCTGCTCAGCACGACACCTGGCTCCGCGCCCACGCCGTCCAACCCGAACAACAGTGTGCAGCAGACCGTCTGCAACCCGAACAACCAAATCGTCGGATTCATCGGCGCCTTCCCGGTGGCCGCGGGTGCTCCCTATAACAATCTCGGACCGAACGGGGCACCGCTGACGACCCCGCTCAATTTCTTTGATCCGCTAACCGGCCAGACCCACAACATCGCCTATTTCAACTTGCTGCGCCGCAATACCGAAGGCGGTCCGCGAATCTCGGATCTCAAGCACATCAGCTATCGCGGGGTGCTTGGTTCGCGCGGCGACCTCAGCAAGGTGTGGTCGTACGACGCTTACTTCCAATACGGCAAGACCAACTACACGCAGGTTTTCAAGAACGAGTTCTCCGCGGCTCGGCTCGCGCGGGCGCTCGATGTCGTGAACAGCGTCGATACCAACGGCGATGGAATTCCAGACTCCAATCCGGTCTGCCGCGCCGCCCTGACCGGGGTCGATCCGGCCTGCGTTCCCTATGACGTCTTTGGTCCCAATGGGCCGTCACAAGCGGCGGTCAATTATCTCAACGTCTTCGGTGTGATTGACGGCCAAACGTCCGAGCAGATTGCCGACGTCAACTTCACCGGCGCGCTCGGTGAAATGGGCATCCAGACGCCCTGGTCGGATGAAGGAGTCGGAGTCAATGTCGGCACCGAGTATCGCAAGGAGTCGCTGACCCTCAACCCCGATCAGTTGTTCCAGACCGGAGATCTCACCGGACAGGGCGCCCCGACGCTTCCGGTCAATGGCGACTTCCGGGTGCTGGAATTGTTCGGCGAGACCCAGATTCCGATCGTCCGCCACTCGTTCATCGAAGAATTCACGATCGGCGCCGGCTACCGCAAATCCTGGTACAAGCTGTCGAACGGGCGCAAGTACGACACCGATACCTATAAGATCTCGGCCGAACTCGCGCCGATCGCTGACGTCCGCTTCCGCGGGTCGTACAACCGCGCCGTCCGTGCGCCGAACATCCAGGAGCTCTTCGCGCCGCAGTTCGTCGGCCTCGACGGCAGCAACGATCCGTGCGCCAAGCTCATCACCGCAGCTGATTTCGGCTGTCTCGCTCAGGGCCTCGTGGTCGGACAAAGCCCGACTCCGAACCCGGCGGGCCAATATAACGGCCTGCTCGGCGGCAACCCGGACCTGAAACCTGAGAAAGCGACGACCAAGACGGTCGGGGTGGTGTTGCAGCCGCGCTTCATCCCGCGGTTCTCGTTCACCGTCGACTATTGGAACATCGACCTTAAGGACGCGATCCAGGGCTTCGGCGCCGACGCCATCCTGCAGAACTGCGTCGCCCACTCAACGGCGACCTCGGTCGCTCCATCCTGCCTCCTCGTCCACCGCAACCCGGCCGGGTCTCTGTGGCTGACTCCGGGCGGCTTCGTTCAGGACGTTCCCAGCAACTCGGGCGAGATCAAGACCGACGGCATCGACGTCAGCAGCTCCTACAGCTACCGCCTCGGTGGCCTCGGCAACCTCTCGGCGAGCTTCATCGGCACATATTTGCACAAGTATAAGGTCGATAATGGACTGCCAGGCGGTATCTACGATTGCGCCGGTCTTTATGGCCCGACCTGCAGCAGTGCCGCCGTCGCGAGTTCGTCGCCAATGCCAAAATGGCGGCACAAGGCCCGCATCGGCCTGCAGATGCCCAACGGTATCGGCCTTTCGCTGCAATGGCGTCACATCGGCAAGGTCAAAGCCGAAACGCTCGACGACAGCGAGACGCTGCACGGCGATTTCAACTTCGACCCGGGCCTGCACATCAAGGCATTCGACTATTTCGACCTGGCGTCGACCATTACGATCGGCGACCACTACAATTTCCGCCTTGGCGTGAATAACCTCTTCGACAAGCAGCCGCCGCTGGTGACGGGCGGCAATGCGGGTCGAGGTGGTTCGAACCTGTGCCCGGCCGGTCCATGCAACGGCAACACCTATCCAGGCACGTGGGATGCGCTCGGCCGCTACATCTACGCGGGCGCAACCCTCAACTTCTAGGGATCCTCCCGTGCCGGACGAGCCACGCAACCTTCGGTCGCCAGCGGTCGATGGGCTCGCGTACCGGCAGCTGCTCGCAAGGGCAGAACGGGCGATAGGGCCATGCAGCGCAACTTCCCCGCGCTGCATGGCCCTCTTTTCCATTTCGCGTCTTTGATGGGAGTTTAGCCGTGGCACGCTCCTCTATCTTCGAGCCTGAATTTCCGGAGCTGAGGCTCGCTATGCTTGCCGCCGCAGCTCTGGCGTTCGCCCAAAGCGGTACTGCGAATGCGCAATCCGGCAATCAGACGGCGATCCTCGCCGGCGGCTGCTTCTGGGGCGTCGAAGCGGTATTCGAGCATGTCAAAGGCGTGCGGAGCGTCGTCTCCGGCTATGCCGGCGGGACGCGCCGCGTCGGAATGGATCGGGCGTCGGGTCCGACGCGTGAAGGGTTTGCGGAAGCAGTACGGATCAGCTTCGACCCCTCCCAGGTCAGTTACAACCAGCTGCTTCACATCTTCTTCGACGTTGCCCACGATCCGACGCAGGTGGATCGACAGGGACCGGACGTCGGTCCGCGATACCGTTCCGCGATCTTTCCGCAAAATGCGCAGCAGCGCACCGAGGCGCAACAATTCCTCGCGCAGTTCAAATCGTCGAACAAATATGGCAGGCCGATCGCGACGAGAATCGAAACGGGCGGCTTCGACGTGGCGGAATCCCAGCATCAGGATTTCGTGCGCAAGAATCCCAAGACACGCTACGTCGTCGTCTACGACTTGCCGAAACTGACCGAGCTTAAGCAGAAATATCCGCAATATTGGCAAGGCTGAACTCGCTCAGTCGGCGCGCGGTCTCTTCGGGCAATTCCTCCGGAAAGAAGTGCCCGCCATCGATTGCCGTTCCGCGAACGTCGTTCGCCCAGCGCCGCCAAATCGCCAGAGGCCCACCGACATTTCTGTACCAATGCTCGAGCGCTCCGCGGCCGCTCCAGAGGACGAGCAGGGGGCAGTCGATGCGTTTGTTGCAAGCGCGATCGGCGCGGTCATGCTCGACATCGATCGTCGCCGCGGCTCGGTATTCCTCGCAAATAGCGTGGACATGTCCGGCATCGCTCAAGGCCGAGATGTAAGCTTCGCGGGCTTGCGCAGTGAAACAGCTCGCGGGCGATCCCCAATTCCGAAGCGCGTCGTCGACCACCGAAACGGGCGCCCCAAGGATCATTTGCTCGGGCAAGGGCTCGGGCTGCGACAATAGGCTAAACGGCCAGAACTCGATAATGCGCCCGTCGGCGAGTTCCCAGACGTCCAGGATCGGAATGACGTCGAGGATCGACAAAGAAGCGACGGCTTGTTGATGATCCAGCGCGAGACGGTAAGCGACGCGCCCTCCTCGATCATGTCCGGCCAGGTGAAATCGCGGGAAGCCGAGTGTCCTCATGACCTCAACCATGTCTTGGGCAAGAGCACGCTTGGAATAGGCCGAATGATCGGGAGGAGAGGGCGGGCAGGCACTCTGGCCATAACCGCGCAGATCCGCGCAGACGACGGTGAATTCCCTTGCCAGGCGCGCGGCAACGTCCCGCCACATCACATGGGTCTGTGGAAATCCGTGGAGGAGAAGGAAGGGCGGGCCGGTGCCATGCCGGCTGATGTGTATTTTCGTCTTTCCGGCGTCCACCGTGAATGACTCTTCTTCCATCGTGAGAGAAAACGACAATGGCCATCTTTGGCTGCAGCATTCGTCCGCTGATCAACGGCGTAGCGGTTTGGCGACATTCGAAGGCGCTCCGGCAGCAGCGTCGTTGTTTCGACCAGGCATCCTGGCGGATTGCCATCACGTGGAGATGCGACCCCATCAACTATCGCGAGCCGACGGGCCTGCTGGCGAACTGCCTCGCGCCGTACGTCGGTTGGCGCCCCGCGAGCGGGAAGTCGCCGCTCTGATTTATCGGAGGGGCGCACTCACCGCGAAGGAGGTTGGGAGCCACATACCGGAGGTTTCCCACGGCGCCATCCGGACGATGCTCGGAAGGCTCGTGCGCAAGGGGATCTTGAAGTGCCGCAAGAGCGGCTACGGCAAGACCCTGCTTTACCTGCCGGCAATCGCTTCGGCTGACATCGTCGAAATCGCCCTCAAGCGCGTAGCTGAGGATTTCTACCAAGGGTCAATGTTGGACGCGGCGGCGGCGATCCATTCGTTCCTCGTCGCGCGACAGGATCTGCACTCCTAGTCTCGGCCACCGTCTGTGCGGCTAAGCCGCCTCTTTGCGCTCGGCTTCGTTCACGTTTTGCGCGGGCTGTTCGGCGATCACCTTCAACCTAAGATAGCGTGGGGGTTCCTTGCTTGCGGTGAGAACAAGCACGGTG
>JBKPON010000178.1:0-9731 GCA_046733135.1 Pseudomonadota bacterium
ACATTACGCCAACGGCGCCAGCGGCGATTACGGTGGCGGCGGTTAGTGGGGCGTTGGTCGCCGACGAACAAGGTCAAGGTCAGTGCCTTCGGCTCCCTCGAATATTTTGCAGCGGACCCGGACATCGGTTTAGTCCCCCACGGGGAGTTCCTGCCTCCTAAAATCGAGCGCGGCGTTTATCGCGGACAGCGCTGGGGCAAATACGACAATCGGAATCAGACCGCGGGCCTGTTCGGGAAAGCGAGCCTTGGCGGCGGATGGAAGCTCAGTGGCGGCGTATTCTATTCCGCAACTCAATATACCCGCGCCGATTTCAACTTTCTGGACGTGCAGAATTCGGCCGGCGACTATCATTCCTATCTGTTCGTCACCCCGCGTCGCTCAAGCGCAGCCAATTCGGCCTCGATGCTGCTGGAACGTTCGTGGGCCAGCGGCAACCTGCGGCATCGGGTAGTTGCGACCGTTCGCTACAGGAGGACCACCAACCTCGCGAGCCCTTCGCTGGCCATCGACACCAATCTTGGCAATCTGCTGAGCGACTACCCGCAAGTCCCGGAGCCGGATCTCTCTATCGGCACCGAGCGTAATCGCGATGTCATTCTGCAGAAGACCGTCGGCGTCGGTTATCGGCTCAGCATCGGAAAATCGCTTGAATTCCATGCCGACGTCCAAAAGACCGATTATTCGCACGAGCATCGTGACATTGCGGGGGCGGTCAACACAGGGACCGCAAAGCCGTTGCTCTACAGCGGTTCAGCGTTGTGGGGCGTGACCGACAAACTCGCTGTGTTCGGAAGCTATTCGAAAGGGCTCGAGGAATCGGGGGTCGCGCCCAACAGCGCGATCAACAGCGGTGAAGTGCTTCCGGCCGTGATCGCTACGCAACGGGAGCTCGGCACGCGCTATCGGTTGACTCCGAAGCTGTCGCTGATCGCCGGCCTGTTCGACACTCGCAAGCCGACGCCAGGAAAGGGGCCGGACGGCCGATTCGATCTGGTCGGGGAGGTTCGTCATCGCGGTTTTGAAGCGTCGCTTGCCGGCGCCCTGACCCCCCGGCTCGACATTCTCGCCGGAGTGGTGCTGCTCGATGCGACCTTGACTGGGCCGCTCGTGGATCAGAATCTTATCGGGCGCCACGCGGTCGCGCGGCCGGATCACATCGCGCTGGTCAACTTAAAGTGGCGACCGAAGTGGATTGAAGGATTGTCCTTCGACGCGACGGTCACGCATCGCGGCCGTGCATATATCAGCAGCAGCAATATTACCCGGAGCGAGCGTCAGACGACGCTCGACGTTGGAGCGCGGTACCGGTTCAAGCTGGGCAAGCAGCCGGCCAGCCTGAGGGCTCGGGTGCTGAATGTGTTTAACAGCTTTTATTGGCAGCCCGATTCGAGCGGCACCCTCTATCCGAGCCCCCAGCGCGACTTCGACCTAACGCTTCAGGCGGAGTTTTGATCGAGTGGCGCTGGAACGTCGCCATCTCGCCATTGCGGCCGGCCTGGCAGGCGCCGCTTTCGGGTTTTTAGATTTCGCCGTCGAGCCTTCGCTTGTCGCGCGCCTCAAACATTCCTGTGCTCCAACTCGACAGGACGTCTGCGAATACAAGCTTCCTTGCAGGGGGACGCGAGACTGTCTGCTCGAAAAATTGCTTAAAGGCGACCGTGCTGATCTTCGGTCTGGAAAATCCGGTCGACCTCCATCACCAGGTCCTTGAGGTGGAACGGCTTGGAAAGGAGCTTTGCCTCCGGCGCCGTCCGTCCGCCCTGGAGAGCCACAGCGGCAAATCCTGTGATGAACATCACCCGAATCGACGGATCGATCGCGCTCGCCTTCTGCGCCAGCTCGATCCCGTCCATCTCCGGCATGACGATGTCGGTCAGCAGCAAGTCGAATTGCTCAGTCTCGAGCAGGGGCATGGCCTCGGTGCCGCAGCCGACCGCCGCGACCTCATAACCAACGCGCTGCAGGGCCCGCTGCAGATACTCGCGCATCGACGTGTCGTCTTCGGCCAGAAGGATTCTCGCCATCGCCTCTCTATGCTCTGAACAAATGCGATTTGCCAGAAGCGAATATTGATCTCGCGCGTTGCAGCGCCTCAACATCGGTCCTAATCTGGGACGAAATCGTGCATGTAACATCGCTTTCCTCGCCAATCATTCGCCAGCCGCGCGGCGACTTGCCGGTCATCCTGTCGGTGCCCCATTCGGGTCGCGACTATCCGGATTGGCTGATCGCCATGGCTTCTGGAGGCCGGGACGCGCTCAGTAGCCTTGAGGATCCATTCATCGACCGACTGGTGTGGCGCGCCGTTCAGCGCGGAGTTGGAGCCGTCATCGCCCGCGCACCGCGCGCGGCGATCGACTGCAACCGTGCCGAGGACGAGATCGACCCTGCGGTCGTCGATGGCGCCAGACGAGGACGCGTGACGGCTCGGGCGCGAGGCGGGCTGGGGATTGTGCCGGCGCGAACTCAGCAGCACGGCTTCCTCTGGCGGCGGTCGATCAGTCTGCAGCAGTTGCATGAACGCCTCGATGAGGCGCATCGCCCCTATCACCAGGCGATCGAGGACCAGCTGCAGTTATTGCTAGACCGGTTCGGCGGCCTGCTTCTGCTCGATTGCCATTCGATGCCGCCCCCGCCCGAGGGGGTTCCACCAATCGTGTTCGGCGATTGCCGCGGCCGAACTGCCGCGTCGTGGCTCAGCAGCGAAGCGGTAGCAATCGCCCGCCGGCTCGGATTCGACGCAGGGCTCAACGATCCGTTCGCGGGGGGGCATATCATCGAACGACATGCAAAGCCCGGATCAGGAGTGCACGCGCTGCAGATCGAAATCGACCGCCGCCGTTACCTCGACAGCTCGCTCAGAAAACCCGGTCCCGGCTTCGATCAGGTCGCGTCGCTGATCGAAACGCTCGTGATTGAGCTCGGCAACGCGCTCCTCGGCCAGCAGTTCGCGACCGCCGCTGAATAGCTCGCTTTAAACCGCTGCCGGGGCCGGTTGGGGGACCGCCTGCGGCGCCTTGCCTTGCGCCAGCTGCCGCCCGAACACGTCCCGCATCTGCGACAGCGAGAACAAATGAGCGAAGAGCAACGGCAGCATGCCGTTCTGGTTCATCTTGCGCAGTTCGTCGCCGCGCAAGTCCCGCACCTTTTCCTCGTCGACCATCCGGAATCCGCGATAAATGAAAGGCTGCTGGAAGCCCTCGGGCTGGATCGCCACCTCGCCTTCCATCAACAGACCCGACTTCTTCAGCTCCTCCATAAAGGCACCGGTTCGCTGACCGGCAGTCTCGAACTGCTCGCAAAACTCCAGAATCGCCTTGGTGGCGTCGCTCGGCTGCTCGCCGTCGAACAAGGCCTCGCCCTCGTCGAACTCGCCGACCGCATCGGCGGTCGAGTCGAAACACAGCGATAACTCATCGCTGTCCGGCCGCAGCCGGGCCAAGAGGAATGGATAGCGGCGGATATAAGCAGGGATGTAGACCGATGCGTCGTTGGGCCGGCCGTTCTCATCGAGAAAGACGTTGACGCCCTCGTTGAGGCCCATGAGCGCGATTGGAATGGGATTGTCTCCGATCGAAAAGACAATCGGATAGTGGCGCTGAACGAGCGCGAATTCGTCGACCGTCACCGGAATCGCGTGGGTCTGCCCGACATGAGCCATCCGCAGCACAGGCCGAACCTTCATTTTGCCGTGCTGTGTGACGTTCAATGGTTCGATCGAATTATAGAAGAGTGGCAGGTTCTGCGTCGGCGCTGCGGTCGCCATTATGATCGTCTCCTGGGGTCTCGGGCTTACGGCTTCGTCACTGCGAAGCAGCCGGAAATTGCTAGCGAGGGCCTCTATTGGCCTTCACCGCTTTAGGCAAGCGGGGCACTCATTCAGGATTTCGACCGTCGAAAGTTCATTGATTGTTCAAGGCTTGGCTGCGAAGCGACAGTGTAGAGGGCGGGCTAAGGATTGTCTCCGGCGAGCTTTTTCAGTGTGCTACCGATGCTGTTCGGCGTCTTCGCCGCGCAGCCCGAAGCCGTGCAGCAATCGATTACGCGGCTGGTCGTCCGAGACGAGGTGATTCTGCGCGTGCGCGTTCAGCCGCGGCCCCTCGTGCAGCAAGTCGTCTGGGTCGAACAAAAGGGGCCGAAATGCATCCCCGTGGGCGCGATCCGCCGCGCCCTCCTCTCCGGTGCGGAGCAGGTGGATTTCGTTCTGGCCAATCGCGCAAGGGTTCGCGCCGAGTTCGACGAGGATTGCCCGGCTCTCGACTTCTACGGGGATTTCTACCTGCAGCCGGAGGATGCGCGCCTCTGTGCCGGGCGCGACGCGGTTCACTCCCGTATCGGCGGAAGCTGCACGATCGAGCGGTTCAAGTTGCTGGTCCCGAGGCTGCGGCGCCCGGTCACCGCCCTTACGAAATAGTCGGATGCGGGAACGCCCGGCGAGGGGGCGGGAGCGGGGAGAAACGCCGGGCCATTCCTCGCAACCGACGCGCTCTCAATAGTGTTCCAACCCTGACGTTTCGCCGTTCGCTCAATTACAAATCGGCAATGTCGGCAGGGATCGCTCGATCGCCTTGCCGCAAGCTCATCACGACCCGGAGGCCAGGGTCGTTGTCCAAAAGCTCGACCTCTCCTCCGTGGAGTCTGGCAATCGCTCGAACGAAGGCGAGGCCCAGTCCGCTGCCTTCGGTTGTTCGCGCCTCGTCGAGCCTCCGATACTTTCCCATCGCATCGTCGCGAAGGTCCGGGGCAATCCCCGGACCATGATCGGCCACCCATAGCCGAACCAGCTGGCCGTCATCGTCCGCACCGATCGTGATACTGCTACCGCCATATTTGAGAGCGTTGTCGATCAGGTTGGCGACCGCCCTCCCAAGCAGCTGACGATTGCCGACGAAGGGGATGCTACGCGGTTGCTCGACATGGAGTGAAAGACCCCGTTCCTCAGCGACCGGATGATAAATCTCGCAAATGTCCCCCATGAGATCCCCGAGGTCGAACTCGGTGAATTGCCGCCGTCCCATGCCCGCCTCGGCGCGGCTGATCTCGAGCGTAGCGGAGATCAAGCGCAGCATACGGTCGACATCCGTCGATACCGCCTCCAGCGACTGTTGCAGTTCGTCCTCGCTCCTGTGAACCGCCGCCCGTTCGATGTTGGCGCGAATTCGAGTCAGTGGTGAGCGCAGGTCGTGCGCCAGCGAATCCGTGACGATATGGAGTTCCTCGACCAACTCCTCAATTCGAGAGAGCATCGCATTGATCGAGGCTGCCAGCTTCCCGAAGCCCTCGCCTTCAGAGTGCTCGTCAAGCCGCTGGCTCAAATCACCGGCCGCGATACGCGCCGCCACATTCCCGATGGTCCGGGCGCGTCGTTCAGTGATCCGTACGACAAGCAAACCGAAGAACGCCCCCAGCGGAATTGCGAGCAGCAGGGCGCCGACCAGGGCCTCGACCAGCGATTCCCGCATCCGCTCCCGGTCCTCGACATTCGTGCCGATGATCAGTTTGTGGCCCGTCGGCAGGCGAAGGATCCTCAACGCGAAGAGTAAGGCAGTCGACCCTCCATCCGGGTAGAGGCGCATTTCCGTCCAACGGACCGGTTCCGGCACGTTCGCTGGGGGAATGGTGATGTTTCCGGCGATTTTTCGGCCTCGTGAATCCAGGAGGAGGATGGCGCCGCCGCGAGCAATTCCAGAGTCCACTTCATCCGCAATGGATTTCTGCAGCCCAGGAATCTCACCGGACCGGAAGCCGAGCATGAGATTTCGCTGGCGGTCGTCGATGCGGCTGACAATCCGTGCTTCGAACAGCCGGTCCGTCTGGTGGTAGACGAACAGCAGGACTGGGAGCGTGATGATCAGGCTGAATGCAGCGCTAACGAGCGCGGCCCGCGCGGGAGCCGACAAGCGAACGCGCGATCCTGGTTTCAAGCAGAATCGCTCAGCATGTAGCCGACACCGCGCACTGTGTGCAGCAACGGCGTGTCTGAACCCTCGTCGATTTTCTTGCGAAGCCGGCTGATGTGGACGTCAATCACATTGGTGCCCGGGTCGAAATGATAATCCCAGACTTCCTCGAGCATCATGGTGCGGGTTACGACTTGGCCCTGGTTCCTCAATAGCAGCTCGAGCAGCCGAAATTCGCGCGGCTGCAGATCGATCTTCAAACCGCGTCGCTCAACCCGCCGGGCGAGGAGATCCATCGTGAGGTCGGCGCAGGCGAGGCTGGTCACCACCGGCGAGGCCGCCCCACCGCTCCGCCTCTGCAAGGCTTCGACGCGCGCCAGAAGCTCGGAAAAGGCGAACGGTTTGACGAGATAATCATCCGAACCGCCTTTCAGCCCTCTGACCCGTTCATCCGTCGAGCCCAGGGCCGAGAGGATGATGACTGGCGTGACGACCCCGGCCGCGCGGAGGGCGCTAAGTACCGCGAGCCCATCCATGCCAGGAAGCATGCGGTCGAGGATGATCGCGGCGTAACTGGAGTCAGTGGCGTGGAAGAGGCCGTCGCGACCATCGGCGGCATGGTCCACGAGATAGCCGTGCTCCTCGAGCCCTCTGGCGACATAACCGGCCGTCGTGGCGTCGTCCTCAACGACCAGGATCTTCTTGGTGATCGGGGGTCTCCTTCAACGAGCCTTAGCACTTTGCGGCGGCGTGATCATGGCCGGCTTGGATTCACTACTTGCCAAACCCACATTCCTTGACAAGTTCGAGGGCCCGGGCATAGCCGGGTGTGGCATCTGCCGCACCGGCCAGAAGAAGCCGCGGCTCACCCCTTATCTTCCGGATTTTGAATGACTTTCGCCGACCTCGGCCTTTCCGATGAATTGCTCCGTTCCGTGGAGGATAGCGGCTATGGGGAGCCGACGCCGATCCAGCGCGCGGCGATTCCCTCGGTGCTGATGGGTAAGGATCTGATCGGGATCGCCCAGACCGGTACTGGCAAGACCGCAGGTTTCGTCCTGCCGATGATCGATATCCTCCATCATGGGCGCAGCCGAGCGCGCATGCCGCGCTCGCTGATCCTCGAGCCCACGCGCGAACTGGCGATGCAGGTCGCAGAGAATTTCGAGAAGTACGGAAAGTATCACAAGCTCTCCATGGCGCTGCTGATCGGCGGCGTTCAGATGGGCGATCAGGTGAAAGCGCTGGAAAAGGGTGTCGACGTGTTGATCGCGACGCCTGGGCGCCTCATGGACCTGTTCCAGCGCGGCAAGATCCTGCTCACCGGCTGCGAGCTGCTGGTGATCGACGAAGCCGACCGGATGCTGGACATGGGTTTCATCCCGGACATCGAGGAGATCTGCTCGAAGCTTCCGAAGTCGCGGCAGACGCTCCTCTTCTCGGCAACCATGCCGCCTCCGATCCAGAAGCTGTCGGCCAAGTTCCTGAACGAGCCGAAGCGCGTTGAGGTCGCGCGGCCCGCGACGGCCAACATCAACATCGAGCAACGGCTGATCGAAGTTAGGGGTGACAAGAAGCGCGATGTGCTGCGCGACGTCCTTCGCCACGAAGAGTTCAAGAATGCGATCGTCTTCTGCAATCGCAAGACGACCGTTCGTGAGCTTGCGTCGAGCCTAAAGCGCTCCGGTTTCGCGGTCGGCCAGATCCAGGGCGACATGGACCAGTCGGACCGCATTGCTGAATTCGACCGCTTCAAACGAGACGAGATCACCATCCTCGTCGCTTCCGACGTCGCCGCGCGGGGACTCGACGTCCGCGGAGTCAGCCATGTGATTAATTTCGATGTGCCGTGGCAGCCGGACGATTACATTCACCGCATCGGCCGCACGGGCCGCGCCGGCGCCAAGGGCATCGCCATAACCTTGGCGACCCGCGAGGACGCTGAAGCGATCGCTTCGATCGAGAAACTCACGGGGTTCAAGATCGCGCGCGTCGGCAAAGGCGAAACGTCGGAAGCCGAGTCGCCGCCTGCCGCTGAGCCGAAGAAATCGGAGCCGCGTAAACCCAAAGCTGGCAAACCGGATCGACGCCAGCAGCCGGATCGGGAGCCTGCCCAGGAGCCGAAACCGCGACGTTCACCAGTGGTCGAGGACATCGAGACCGACTGGAATGGCCCGCTGCCTGCCTTCCTCTCGGTTAGCGCCGACTAGCCTTCCCTGCGAAGGCAGGGATCCAGGAGCGCTGGGCGAGCAAGTTTACGCGTTTGACTGGGCTCCTGCCTTCGCAGGAGCTCCCCGGTAGCGGTCGAAGAAGTCCGCGGCGAATTGGTCCAACCGCTGCTCCGTAATCGCGTCGCGAAGCCCCTGCATCAGGCCCTGGTAGAACCAGAGATTGTGCTGGGTCATCAGCATGGCGCCAAGAATCTCCCCTGACTTGACCAAATGATGGACATAGGCTCGCTCGAACTGCGCGCACGCGGGGCACGGACAGCCTGGCTCGATCGGATCCGTGTCCTCGGCAAATCGCGCGTTACGCAAGTTGAGCGGCCCATTGGCGGTGAATGCCTGGCCCGTCCGGCCCGAACGCGTCGGGAGCACGCAGTCGAACATATCGATCCCCCTCTGCACTGCGCCCACGATGTCGTCGGGCTTGCCGACGCCCATCAGGTAGCGCGGCTTGCCGTCGGGCAACTGCCGCGGAGCGAAGTCGAGACAGCCGAACATCGACTCCTGGCTTTCGCCCACCGCGAGCCCGCCGACCGCATAGCCGTCGAAGCCGATGTCGGTCAGCGCGTCGGCGGACGCCTTGCGCAGCGCCTCGTCGAGCGCGCCCTGTTGGATACCGAACAGCGCCGCTTTCCCGGCATGTTCCCCGCCGCGATCGAACTCGTCGCGTGAGCGCTTCGCCCACCGCATCGACCGCTGCATCGCTGCCTTCCGCAATTCGTGAGGCGAGGTGGTCGGCACTAACTGATCGAATGCCATGACGATGTCGGCGCCAAGCAGCCGCTGCACTTCGATCGAGCGTTCCGGAGTGAGCATGTGGGCAGAGCCGTCGAGATGGCTCTTGAAACGCACGCCCTCCTCGCTCGTCGTCGCCAGCTCGCTAAGGCTCATCACCTGATATCCACCGCTGTCGGTGAGGATCGGCCACGCCCACCCCATGAACCTGTGTAATCCGCCAAGCCCGGCGATGCGCTCGGCCCCGGGCCGGAGCATCAGGTGATAGGTGTTGCCAAGGATGATGTCCGCCCCGGATGCGCGGACCTCCTCCGGCCGCATCGCCTTGACCGTGGCGGCGGTACCCACTGGCATGAACGCCGGCGTCCGGATCTTGCCGCGCTGCATGGCGATGACGCCCACGCGGGCAGCACCGTCGGTTGCTGAAATCGTGAAGCAGAACCGGGCCACGGCTGGCGCTTAGCAAGCAGCTGCGCGATTGCGAAAGGCTCTTCGACCGTTCTCAGCGTCGAGCCGACCCCGGCAGCAATAGGCTCGCGTCACCGTAACTGTAGAAACGGTAGCCCCCGCTGAGCGCGTGGGCATAGCCAGACTTCATCACGTCGAGCCCCATCAATGCGCTGACCAGCATGAACAGGGTCGACTTGGGGAGGTGGAAGTTGGTGATGAGGCCGTCGATCACTTTGAAGCGATAACCTGGCGTGATGAAGATGGCCGTATCACCTTCGAATGGTCGAATCATTCCGTCATGAGACGCGGCGCTTTCGAGCAGTCGCAGGCTAGTCGTGCCGACCGCGATCAGCCGTCCGCCTGACGCTCGAACGGCATTCAGCCGCTCGGCAGTCGCGGCATCGATCCGCCCCCATTC
>JBKPON010000179.1:0-25517 GCA_046733135.1 Pseudomonadota bacterium
GATGAATGTGTCGAGCTGTGCAACGACATCATCCGCGAGGAATCGAAGTCGGCGCTGGTGAAGACGAGGGACGGGGTCCCGGCTCCGGCCGAAATCTGCAAGGTTCTCGACGATTATGTGATCGGCCAGGATCGGGCCAAACGGGTGCTCTCGGTCGCCGTCCACAACCACTACAAGCGGCTCGCGCATGGCTCCAAAGCCAGCAATGAGGTCGAGCTTGCCAAGTCCAACATCCTGCTGATCGGCCCGACCGGCTGCGGCAAGACCTTGCTCGCGCAGACGCTTGCGCGAATCCTCGACGTCCCCTTCACCATGGCCGACGCGACGACACTGACCGAAGCGGGCTATGTCGGTGAGGACGTCGAGAACATCATCCTGAAGCTGCTCCAGGCTTCCGATTACAACGTCGAGAAGGCGCAGCGAGGCATCGTCTACATCGACGAAATCGATAAGATTTCGCGTAAGTCGGACAACCCCTCGATCACCCGAGACGTGTCGGGCGAGGGCGTGCAGCAGGCGCTCCTCAAGCTGATGGAAGGCACGACCGCTTCGGTTCCTCCGCAAGGCGGCCGCAAGCATCCACAACAGGAATTCCTGCAGGTCGACACGACGAACATCCTGTTCATCTGCGGCGGAGCCTTCGCGGGTCTCGAAAAGATCATCGCGGATCGCCTGCAGGGTAAGTCGATTGGCTTCGGAGCGCATGTGGCGGCGCCGGATGAACGCAAGACCGGTGAGACGCTCAAACATTGCGAGCCGGAGGATCTGCTGAAATTCGGTCTTATTCCCGAATTCATCGGTCGACTCCCCGTGATCGCAACTCTGATGGACCTGGACGAGGAAGCGCTGGTCAAAATCCTCGTGGAGCCGAAGAATGCGCTGGTGAAGCAGTACGCCAAGCTGTTCGACATGGAAGACGTCGAGCTTGAGTTCACCGACGACGCGCTGCACGCGGTCGCCAAGAAGGCGATCGAACGAAAGACTGGGGCCCGCGGTTTGCGCTCGATTCTCGAAGGCATATTGCTCGACACGATGTTCGACTTGCCGTCGATGGACGGGGTCGACGAAGTGCATATCGACAAGGACGTGGTCGAGGCCCGCAAGGAACCGGTGCGCGTTTACGCCAAGAAGGATAAGGCGGGCGACGCCGCTTGAGCGATGGCCCGACCGTGTGGGCGCGACGGGCCGCGCGCCCGTTGGATTGGTTACCGAAGCCTTTGCTCGAGCCGAGAAGCCTGATCGCGTCGGTCGCCGTCGGGTGGCTCATGACTTTTCCAATGAGCATCGCGCTTGCTGGAATTCTCCACTTCGTCGCGCCGAATGCCCAAGGACCGGAATTCCCCGTCACCGGACCGTTGGCGATCTTTCTGCTCGCCATCTTCTCGCCTGTGCTGGAAACGCTGCTCATGGCCGGAGCACTGGGACTGTTCCTGCGCTTCATGCCGCCGCGGTGGGCGGTGCTGGCGAGCGCGGCGGGTTGGGGTGCGGCCCATTCCATCGCAGCACCCGTGTGGGGTCTGATTATCTGGTGGCCGTTCCTGATCTTCTCAACGCTCTACGTCACCTGGCGGCAACGTTCGTTCGGTCTCGCGCTGGCGGTGCCGATGGTCACGCATGCGTTGCAGAACCTACCGTCCGCGATCCTCATCGCGACGGGCATCCAGATTTAGCCGTGGTCTAGTTCCCGCGGACCGCGGCGACGAGCTGTGATCCGTAGCGCTCCATCAGATGCGCGTCCCGGCCGTAATGGTCCTCGAGGAATTGCACGCCGTTCGCGCTCGGCTGGACCGTCAGATACGTCATATACACCGGCACGGGCTTTGGCAGATCGACTTCTTCCTCGACCTTTGGGTTCTTTCCCTGTGGCACATAACCGCCGAACAGCCATCTTGCGAACCGCTTGTAATCCTCGACGCGGATACAACCGTTGCTGATCCAGAGCTCATTTTTGGTGAAGTGATCTTTCTCCGGAGAATCATGGAGATAGATGCCGAAGTAGTTAGGAAGCATGAACTTCATCATGCCCATGGAATTGGCCGGGCTGGGGAGCCGGCGAAGCCGGACTTCCGCCCGCCCGTCGACGACGGCCTGCCAATCGATGCTGTTGGGATCGAGTACCTCGGCGTTCTCGCCATAATCGGAAAGCACCTGATATTCGCGATCGGTCAGATAACTGACCCCTTGCGCGACGACGCGAGGGCCGACCAGGCTTTTGACCAACTCGGGCGGCACGTTCCAATAGGGATTGACGCTCGCATAGCGAATGTAAGCGGCGATCATGGGGGTCGCCGTCTCCGCCTTTCCGACGATCACCTTCATCTCGTCGACCTTCCGGCCGTTCTCCCAAAGGGAAAGGCGCGCGTTCCCTGAATCGACGATGGCGTATTTGGACTGTTCCTCTGGAGCTGGGAGGCGTTTGGCCCGCTCCAGATTGATCATGATCAGCTGCTCATAATAGCTTGCGCCCTTGTTGAGCGCGTCGACGGTACCCGCGCCGGCAATTCCGTCCGCCTTCATTCCATGGACGGACTGAAACTCCTTCACAACATTGCTGAGGGCCTGGTCGTACTTGTCACCGCCCGACAGGCCAAGTCGGGTTCGCAAGCTCGCGACGCGCTCGCCAGTCGATCCGGGTTTGAGCGTCGGCCCAACGGGGACGGGGACCTGGGGCAGGTCTCCCCAGCGCTGTTGATATCTGACGAGTCCCCGCCGAAGCTGTGTGTAAAGCGGGTTGACCGACGTGAAGAGGTCGACGGGGGCACCGCTCCACGCATCGAAAGAAATGTCGTGGAGTAGACCGCTATCTTGCACCGCTCGCGGCACCAGATCCTCGTCGATGTAGATCATGTCCACGCCTTGCTCAATCGCCGGTGGCAGGTCGATTGGCTCGAGCCTGGGCGCCTGATTGGTCGAGGCAGCGGGCGGTTGCCACGGCTGACCGGCCTGCGGAGGAGGCGGCTGCGCCATCCACGGTTCGGCGACCGGCGCGCGCGGCGTCGGCGCCTGTGGCGACTGAACGGGGACCGGTGGAGGCGCCGGGGTGGTCCACGGGGCCGCATTATACTGCGCGAAGGCGATTCCAGGCAGCGCCATGACGCCGACCGCCAGCAAGGAATGTCGAATGTTCACGTGCCCTTAGATAGCGAGCAAAGCTGAATGATTACAGAATCCAACGTTCACGCTTCGCCGTGATTCATTCACCTTCCAGCGGCAGCGTATCGCGTTCCTTCTCGCCCATCGGCACCCCGAGCGCTTCCGCCGCTTCCTCGACTTGTTCGTCGGTCGGCGGTTTCGGCAGCTCTTCCTCGCCCGGCGCAAGGCTGTCGTCAGGAATGCCCGGGCCAGTACCGGCAATCGTTTCGTTGCTCGGCTCCTCGTTCGTGCCGGTGCTGAACTTTTCACGGTCCTGGGTCATCTCGGGTCCTTCATTGTCCTCCCCCTATCAGCGAGTGATTGCTGTGGATTGTTCCGGCCGTTTGTTGCGTGTGGGAATGCCCCCGCCCATATATTGGTTCATGACTCGCTTTCTCCCCATTCTTCCGCTTCGCGACATTGTCGTCTTTCCGCACCGGATCGTTCCCCTCTTTGTCGGGCGTGAAAAATCCGTTGCGGCACTCGAAACGGCGATGACCGCGGACAAGGAGCTGTTCCTCGTCGCGCAGCTCGATCCGGGCGAAGACGACCCCGATCGCGATGCCCTTTACGATCTCGGCGTCGTCGCGACGGCGATGCAGCTTCTGAAGCTACCGGACGGCACCGTGCGGGTGCTGGTAGAGGGAGTGAAGCGCGCGCGGCTGATCGGCCTCGTGCCGCGCGACGGTTACACCGTCGCCGAGATCGAGGAGATCGAAGAGGTCCCCAGCGACGGACCTGAAATCCAGGCTTTGATGCGCTCGGCGCTCGACCAATTCGAAAATTATGCCAAGCTCAACAAGCGCTTGCCCCCCGAAACGGGCATCCAGCTCGGCGAGATCGAGGATGCCTCGATCCTGGCCGACGCAGTCGCTTCGAACCTTTCGATCAAGGTCGCCGACAAGCAAGCACTGCTCGGGGAGCTCGACCCAGCGCGCCGGCTGGAGATGGTATTCGCCTTTATGGAGGGCGAACTCGGCGTCTTGCAGGTCGAGAAGAAGATCCGCAGCCGCGTGAAACGTCAGATGGAGAAGACTCAGCGCGAATATTATTTGAACGAACAGCTCAAGGCCATCCAACGCGAGCTCGGCAACGAGAGCGAGGAAGGCGGTGACGAGCTACTGGAGCTCGCCGAGAAGATCCGCAAGACACGCCTCTCCAAGGAGGCTCGGGCTCGCGCGACCTCGGAGCTGAAGAAGCTCCGGGCGATGGCGCCCATGTCGGCGGAAGCGACTGTCGCGCGCAATTATCTGGACGTCCTGCTCGGTCTGCCATGGGGTAAGAAGTCCAAGCTCAAAAAAGACATCGCCGAGGCCCAGCGCGTCCTCGACGAGGATCATTATGGGCTGGAGAAGGTCAAGGACCGGATCGTCGAATATCTCGCCGTCCAGGCCCGTACGAACAAGCTGAAAGGCCCAATCCTGTGCCTCGTGGGGCCGCCCGGCGTCGGCAAGACGTCGCTCGGCCGATCCATCGCGCGGGCTACAGGACGAGAATTCGTGCGCCAATCTTTGGGCGGCGTCCGCGACGAGGCCGAGATCCGCGGCCACCGGCGGACGTATATCGGCTCTCTTCCGGGCAAGATCATTTCGAACGTCAAAAAGGCGGGGACGTCGAATCCGTTGTTTCTGCTCGATGAGATCGACAAGCTCGGCCAGGATTTCCGCGGCGATCCTTCATCAGCGCTGCTCGAAGTTCTCGACCCGGAGCAGAACAACAAGTTCCAGGACCATTATCTCGAGCTGGATTACGACCTCAGCGATGTGATGTTTGTCACCACCGCGAACTCGCTCGACATGCCGCAGCCCCTATTGGACCGCATGGAGATCATTCGGCTCGAGGGCTATACCGAGGACGAGAAAGTCGAAATCGCCAAGCGCCACCTGATCCCCAAGCAGATGGAAGCGCATGGGCTGAAGTCCGAGGAACTGACTTATTCCGACGAGGCGCTGCGGGGCATGATCCGCCATTACACGCGAGAGGCGGGTGTGCGTACGCTTGAGCGGGAGTTGGCCAAGGTCGCGCGCAAGTCGTTGCGCCAAATCCTTGAGGGCAAAACTGAGAAGGTCGGGCTAACACCTGAAAACCTCAATGAATTCCTTGGCGTACGGAAGTTCCGTTACGGCATGGGTGAAGAAGAGGATCAGATCGGTGCAGTCACCGGTCTTGCCTGGACCGAGGTAGGCGGCGAACTGCTCACCATTGAGGCGGTAACCGTTCCCGGCAAGGGCCAGATCAAGACCACCGGCAAACTTGGCGAAGTGATGCAAGAGTCGATCCAGGCGGCAATGAGCTTCGTCAAGGCCCGGGCGCCAGCTTATGGCGTCAAACCGTCGATCTTCGCTCGCAAGGACATTCACGTGCACTTGCCGGAAGGAGCTGTACCCAAGGACGGCCCGTCGGCAGGCATCGGGATGGTGACCGCGATGATTTCCACACTTTCCGGCGTCGCCGTGCGCCGCGACATTGCGATGACCGGCGAAGTGACGCTCCGCGGGCGGGTGCTGCCGATCGGCGGACTCAAGGAGAAGCTGCTTGCAGCGCTCCGCGGCGGCATCCGGACCGTTCTGATTCCGGCGGAAAACGAGAAGGATCTCGTCGAGCTCCCTGCGACCGTGAAGCAGGCGCTCGAGATCGTTCCGGTGAGTCATGTTGACGAAGTGCTTACGCGGGCGCTTGTCGAGCCCCTCCAAGCGATCGAGTGGGCCGACGAGGACGAACATGCCGCCGAACCGCCTGTCCATGCGCCGAGTCCCGAAACGGGAGCGACAGTTCGTCACTAGAGCCACTGGACTCGCGCGCCGACTCTTGCCTTAAAGGCTGATGGCCCGCGTGCGCGAGTCTTGGCGGCGGGTGAGGGAGAGCCGGGCCGATGAACAAACAAGAATTGATTGGCCATGTCGCCGACCGGGCAGGCCTTAGCCGGAACGATGCGATGCGAGCGGTCGAAACGATGCTCGAAGTAATCACGTCGTCACTGAAGCGGGGCGACGAGGTGCGGCTCGTCGGGTTCGGAAACTTCTCCGTTACGCGCCGCAAGGCCTCGACAGGGCGCAATCCGAGGACCGGCGAGCCGATGCAGATCAAAGCGAGTTCGCAGCCGAAATTCCGGCCGGGCAAGGTCCTCAAGGACGCGGTTCAATAGCGACCTAGACAGCCGCCTCGGCGTCACTATATCCGCCGACTTCCGCGAGCGGGCGCGTAGCTCAGTGGTAGAGCACACCCTTCACACGGGTGGGGTCGTAGGTTCAAACCCTACCGCGCCCACCATCGCGACGCGACACCGTTCCCAAGCAGGAAGGGTTAATCAAATGTCCAAATAGGCCGACTGGAAGCTCGCGACGCGGCGCATTTCCGCCCAGTCGCTGAACTCGATCTCGCGACCGCTGCGCTTGATCAGTCCTTGTCGCTCCATGTCGGCGAGCACTCGGTTTACGTTGACCGACGTCTGCCCGGTGATGTCGGCGATCTGCTGCTGAGTGAAGGGGTTGGTCATGTGGCTGCTGTCGACGTGCATTCGCGCCGCTGTCTCACACAGCAAATGGGCGACGCGAGCCGTGGAGTCCCGTCGTCCGCAATTCACGAGCCATTCGTAGCCGATCGCCTCGTTCCGCTGGACCAGCCGCCAGAAGAAGCGCTGCAGCTCCGGATTGGCAACCAGGATCGGATCGAAGTCCTCGGCTCGGCCGATCATGATTTCGCTTCGCGTAATCGCCTGGATTCCGTACTCGGCCCGGCCCTCGCGCGGCAATATCCCTTCGCCGGCGAAGCGTAATGCTACAATCTGGCGGCGTCCTGTGCTGTCGGTCTTATATTTGGCGAGAATTCCCGACCGCACGAACATCACCTCGTCGCGCAATGTACCCGGCTCGCGGAAGGGCCGACGAGGATCGATCTGCACGGTGCGATGAGGCATGTCCGCGAGCGCGTCCGCAAGCCTCGGTTCAAGGCCAGCCTCAATCAGCTTCTCGCGCAGCGACACGGCTGGCGTGGGCGACCGTGTCCGTCGACTCGCCATGCAGCTTCTCTCCCCGAAGAAACGATGTCCCCGTTAACAAATATGCGCAAGGTGTTATAACAGCATTATTCTACGAACAGTTAGCGAAAATTTGATTTCAGCTCTTTCGCCAGATTTTCTATCTGCGCGGGAGACAATTTGACGGCGTTCGCAAGCTCTGGCGGCCCAGGCCAGCCGGCATCCGGAAACTGAATGCCGGACCATTCGCGCGGTTGGGAATAGCGCGGGACGACGTGGAAATGCACGTTTGGGTCGACCATCATCAACATCAGATAGTTAATGCGTTCGTAGGCGGAAAACTTGCCGATCCCGAGTTCAATCGCGGCCACCACGCTCGCCTGCTCAAGAAAGGCCTCGCGGCTCAATTGACCATAGGCCGTCGCGTCGCTCTTGGCGGCGAGCACCAATGATCCGAGCGTGGGTTGAGCCGGACGAAGCAGGACGAGCCAATGCTCGAATTCCTTGACCAACGTTGCGGGATAGCCGAATTTCTCAATGGTCGGGTTCATCGTCCGCAGCCTCTCCTTGCGTTCCGGAGCGACGACCCTTAAGTGGCGCGCGCGGCTGAAGGAACCGCTCCCAAAGACGCATCGTGGCGATCGTAGCTCAGCTGGTTAGAGCATCGGTTTGTGGTACCGAGGGTCGCGGGTTCAAGTCCCGTCGATCGCCCCATCAGAACACCTAATCACACCGGACCGTCATATCTCTATGTCAACTCCCTGGAGCCTGCCTGATTTCGACGCCCACGAGGAAGTTCACTTCGTCACCGATGAGAAGTGCGGCCTCAAGGCGATCATCGCTCTCCATTCGACTCACCTCGGTCCGGCGGCCGGCGGATGTCGCTTCTGGCACTATGCCACGGACGAGGAAGCGCTCGTCGACGCGCTGCGGCTGTCGCGGGGCATGAGCTACAAGAATGCGATGGCCGGACTTCCGCTCGGCGGTGGAAAGTCGGTGATCCTCGCGGATTCTGGACACACCAAAACACCGGACCTGCTCCATGCATTCGGGCGGGCGGTCGATCATCTCGGGGGCCGCTACATTACCGCCGAGGACGTCGGCATGAGTGTCGCCGACATGATCGAGGTGCATCGGGCGACACAGTTTGTGGCGGGCTTGCCCAACTCGCCGGGCGATGTCGGTGGAGATCCTGGACCGCACACCTCACTTGGCGTCTTTCTTGGGATTAAGGCCGCGGTGAAGCATGCGCTTGGAAAGGACGGTCTCGACGGACTCCACGTCGCGCTTCAGGGTGCCGGAAGTGTCGCTACCGGGGTAGCGCTTCATGCCTGTGCGGAAGGCGCCACGCTTTCGATTGCCGATGTCGACCAGGACAAAGCACAAACGCTTGCCGATAAGGTCGATGGTGAGGTCGTTTCCCCTGAAGAGATTCTCGGTCTGCAGGCGGACGTGCTCAGCCCCTGTGCGCTTGGCGCAATCCTGACCGACCAAACAATCCCGGACCTGAAAGTGCCGATCGTCGCCGGCGGCGCGAACAACCAGCTTGCGACACCAGCAGACGGAGTCCGCCTTCAGGAACGCGGCATTCTCTACGCGCCGGACTACGTCATCAATGCCGGCGGAATCATCAACGTTTGTACGGAGTATCTCGGCGATGGCGATGCCGATCTCGTCCGTAGCCGCATCGAGGGCATTCCCGTTCGACTCGATCAGATTTGGGCCGAGAGCAAGTCCAGCGGTCGCGATCCGGCGGCCGTCGCCGATACGATGGCACAGCGTCTAATCGGAAGAGGATAGATCGTCATTGCGAGCGAAACGGTTCCCCGCGTGACGAGTGATTAGCGATGCACGCTTTAGCCAATCCAGCACGTTTCCTACGTTTTGCTCGCCCGTTTACGATGTGGCTGCTGTTTATCGGCGCAACGCTCGCCGGAGTGGGAATGGCCGCTGGATTAGCTCTTACGCCGCCCGACTATCTACAAGGCGAGACGGTCCGCATCATGTACGTCCACGTGCCTGCCGCATGGCTTGGAATGACCGGATGGCTTGGCCTCGCCGCGACATCGGTGATCCAATTGGTTTGGCGGCACCCGCTCGCAGTGGTGGCCGGCCGCGCGATCGCCCCTGCGGGAGCCACATTCGCCGCCATATGCTTGCTGACCGGTTCGATCTGGGGTCGACCAACCTGGGGCACTTGGTGGGAATGGGATGGACGGCTGACCTCAATGCTTTTGCTGTTCTTCCTCTATCTCGGCTACATCGCCCTCTCCTGGTCAGAGCGTGAGCGCGGCGGGGAGGGGAGGTTGGCGGCGATCTACGGGCTCGTCGGCGCGATCAACCTGCCCATCATTCACTTTTCGGTGATCTGGTGGCGAACGCTCCACCAAGGCCAGAGCATCAGCGTCACCGGATCTAGCATCGACAGCAGCATCCTTTGGCCGCTTCCCTTGACGATGGTCGGGTTCACTTGCCTGTTCGGAGCCGCGGTGCTGATGCGCATGCGGGCGGAGCTTGCCCAGACAAAGATCGAGGCGCGCCTGCGCCGAATGGGGGCGCAGTGAACCCGTGGCCATTCGTCACCGCCGCTTATGGCATCGCCGTTGCGCTGACCGCGGCGTTGCTGCTGTGGGCCTATGCGTCGATGCGCCGCGCTGAAGCGGCAGCCGACGCGCTCAAACGCAAATGAAACCCAAGAACCAGCGTCTCGTGCTGGTTGCGGTCGCGATTGCAGCGTTGCTGCTTGCTGTTCTGCTCGCCATGTGGGGCCTGCGTGAGCGCGCATCCTATTTCTACACGCCAGCCGAAATTTCAGCTGGCAAAGCGGAGCAGGGTCGCGCCGTGCGGCTCGGAGGCATGGTGGAGCGAGGTTCGATCCGACGCGCTGCCGATGGGGTGACCATCCGCTTCCTAGTCACAGACGGTCAGGCAAAAACGCCGGTCGTGTTTCGCGGTATCGCGCCGGACCTCTTCCGCGAGGGCAGCGGCGTCGTCGTGGAGGGACGGCTGCGAGGCGGCATCTTCGCCGCCGACACGATTCTCGCCAAGCATGACGAGCGCTACAGGCCGCCCGAGCTCGGCAATCTTTCGGCTGAGCACAAGGCCGGGAAGACACTTCAGCGGTGACCATCCCTATTTCCATTCCGGCATGGGCAAGGGAACAAGTTCGGGGCGACGAATTGAGAACCCAGTCGTGATCGCCGAATGCGGCCTCGCCGCGCTGTGGCTCGCTGCGGCGCTTGCCGCCTTGCAATTGCTGTTGATGATCATCGCGCTGCGCACGGACATCAATGTCGGGCGCACCATGCGGTCTGTTTCGATCTTGCAGGGCGCCCTGACCCTGACCGCATTTGCCATGCTGTTGATCGCCTTCGCGCGGACCGATCTCTCCGTGGCGCTGGTGTTCGAAAACAGCCACAGCGCCAAGCCCGCTATCTACAAAATCGCAGGCGCGTGGGGGAATCACGAAGGCTCGATGCTGCTGTGGGTGACGATCCTTTCGGCCGCGGGCGGATTCCTCGCACTGTTTTCCCGGCGAACGAGCGAGCGCACATTGATCGCGGCACTCGGCGCGCAGGCAGCATTGGCGCTCGGTTTTTACGCCTTCCTGTTGATCGCCTCCAATCCGTTCGGTCGGCTCGTTCCGGCGCCATTGGAAGGGCAGGGGCTCAATCCCTTGCTCCAAGACCCTGGCCTCGCCTTTCACCCGCCGACTCTCTACGTCGGCTATGTCGGCCTGTCGGTAGCGTTCAGCCTGGCGGTCGGCGCACTCCTCACCAATGAGGTGGATGCGCGGCTTGCCCGGGCGATGCGGCCATGGGTGCTTGCCGCCTGGATCTTCCTGACGCTCGGAATCACGGCTGGCAGCTACTGGGCCTATTACGAGCTCGGTTGGGGCGGATATTGGTTCTGGGACCCGGTCGAGAATGCCTCCCTGATGCCGTGGCTTGCCGCGACAGCGCTTCTTCACTCGATCAACGTACTCGCCGCTCGCGGAGCCCTAAAGGCCTGGACGATGATGCTGGCAGTCATCGCCTTTTCGATGTCGATGGTCGGCACGTTTCTTGTCCGTTCGGGGATCCTGACGTCGGTCCACGCCTTTGCGATCGATCCTGAACGGGGAACCTTTCTCCTCGCGCTGCTCGCCATTTACGTCGGTGCGGCTTTTGCCTTGTTCGCCTGGCGCGGAGCTACGCTCAAGGAAGGCGCACCATTTGAACTGGTCAGCCGCGAAAGCGGTCTGGTGATCAACAATCTGCTGTTGAGCGTCATCCTCGGCATCGTCTTCGTCGGGACACTCTATCCGCTGTTTATCGAGGCGGTTTCGGGGGAGAAGCTTTCGGTCGGTGCGCCATATTTCAACGCGGTCGCCGGCCCGCTGGCGCTGATCCTCGCACTTCTCGTTGGGGTCGGTCCGCTCCTCAGTTGGCGACAGAAGCGGCGACGTGTTCTCAAGCGGCTGAGAGTGCCCGCCTTGTTCGGCGCGGCCGCGTTGCTCAGCACTCTCATCCTCGCACCGGGAATTGGGGTTCTTCCGCGGCTCGGCCTGAGTGTTGCCGCATATCTTGCCGCAGCGAGCGCCCTGCCGCTTGTCGGTCGCAATCCCTTCCGTGCGCCACTAGCCGCGTGGGGCATGGTGATAGCGCATTTCGGCATCTCCGTTGCGCTTGCCGGAATGGCCGCGAATGCCGCTTTCAGCAGCGAAAGGTTGGCGGTCGCCGAGCCCGGGGAGACGCTGAGTGTCGGGCCATGGCTCGTCCAGTTGGAGAACGTAACCCCGACCGCCGGCGCGAACTGGACCGCGCTCGAGGCGGAGCTGCTCGCGAGCCGGGGTGCTGGGCCCATTTTCCTGAAGCCGCAGACACGCTATTTTTCCGACCCGCCGATGGAAACTAACGAAGCGGCGATCAGAACCTTCTGGAACGGACAGCTTTACACGGTCGTCGGCAAGCCGGACTCGTCGGGCGCTTGGCAGCTGCGCTTATGGTGGAAGCCCTTCGTAACGCTTATCTGGCTCGGCGGAACCCTGATCGCATTGGGCGGGGCTCTGGCGCTGGCCGGGCGCGCATGGCGCATTCGCGTTCGTCGAACGGCGACTGAATGGCGCAAGAAGGGCTACGCATGAGCCGGGCAACCCGCTTTGCGCCCCTTGTCTTGCTGCTGCTCGTCATCGCGGCGCTTGTTTGGCGTCTTGCAACACCCGAGGACACGACGATTCCATCAAAGCTCGAAGGGAAGGCGGTGCCGCCGTTCGACTTGCCGGCAGCGCTGCCGTCGAAGGCCGGACTAGCGGACTCGGATCTCGCCACCGGGCAGCCACGCCTCATCAACATTTTCGCTAGCTGGTGTGTACCATGCGTCACCGAAGTGAAGGTGCTGCAGGGGCTGAAGAGCCGAGGAATTCTGATCGACGGTATCGCGGTCCGCGATCGGCCTGAAGACGTCGCCAATTTCCTGACGCGCTATGGCGACCCTTACGAACGGATCGGAAGCGACACGCAGAGCCGGCTTCAAATCGCTCTCGGCTCTTCGGGTGTTCCGGAGAGCTTCATCGTCGACGGAAACGGCGTCATTCGCTATCAGCATATCGGTCCTATCGAGGCGTCCGAGGTGCCGATGATCATCGGCAGGCTGGAGCAGGCGCGGTGAAGCGGCTGGCCGTTCTTTTGGCGATCTTTCTCGCTCAGCCGCTGCTGGCCGACAGCAATTTGCCACCGGCCTACTGGGCTAATCGCGAACTTCCCGACGCTAGGCAGGAGGCCGAGGCTCAGATGTTGATGGGGGAGCTGCGCTGCCTCGTTTGCCAGGGCCAGTCGATTGCCGATTCCGACGCCGAACTTGCCGGCGACATGCGGGACCTCGTCCGGCGCCGCATCGCGGCCGGAGACAAGCCGTCGGTGATCCGCTCCTGGCTAATCCAGCGTTATGGCACGTGGATCAGCTACCGTCCTTCCGCCGAGCCCGCCGCGTGGCCGATTTGGATCGCACCGTTGCTGCTGCTGCTAATTGGCGTGTGGTTGCTCCGCGGGCGCATCCGAATGAAGGTGAAGGACTGATGGGTTGGATGATCCTGCTTTTATTGGTCGCCGTAAGCTTGGGCGTGCTGTGGTGGTCGGGCGTTCGCGGCGGATTGCTGACGGCGGCTGCGGCGGCGTTGCTGCTCGGGAGTGCCGGCTATGCTTTCCAGGGCCGGCCCGATCTCCGCGGATCCCCGGCGCAGGGGGCTGAAGGTCGCGATATTCTGCCGCTTACGGAGGCCCGCCATACTTTCTTCGGTAACTTCACCGCCGCCGAGAGCTGGCTCCTGATGTCCGAAGCACTGGCCCGCAACGGCAACACCGAATCTGCGGTCGGCATTCTGCAGAACGCTGTGGGCCGCTATCCCGGCGACCCGCAGTTGTGGATCGGACTCGGCAACGCGCTAGTCGACCATGCGCACGGGCTGACCCCACCGGCGGAGTTCGCGTATCGTCGGGCGGAGGAGCTTTCCCCCGGTTATCCGGCGCCGCTCTTCTTCTATGGTTTGGCGCTCGCTCGATCCGGAGATCGGGAAGGCGCCGTGCGGGTCTGGAGGCAGTTGCTCGCCAAGTCGCCGCGCGGTGCAAGCTGGCGACCGCTGGTCGAGGAGGGTGTAGCGGCCATGCAAGCAGGTGCCCATCAACTTGACTGAGTTGGTCAGGTCCCCGCACTCACCGGCGCGGCCGGCGGAGGTGGTGGGAAGCGGCCGATTGTCCCCGTGTCACCGTAGCGGTCGATGAGTTGCCACACGACGTCTACGTAGGGGGGGACTACGGGCGAATCTGCATTGGGAAAGCGATAAAGCTGCGCGCCGGGAACTTTCCGCACAAGCTCGGCTGCGCTCTGTTTCGAAAAGAAGTCGTCGTTATCGGCATGGATGACAAGCAAGCGGCCGCGCAATGCGCGCGCCTCCTGCGGCGTCAGCATCGGATTGGTACCGATATCCGCGAGACGCCTCGTGAACTTAACCAGGGTGTCGATCTGAGGCCGTCCTTGCTCAGCGAATGTCTGGATGATCTGCATCCACGTAGGCGAAGGATGCTCGCTGCTATCGATCAAATCCTTGAGATTGGCATCGCTAAGCGACCAGCCGACACTGACCCCAATCGCGCGAGTGTGTGTACGGGCCGCAAGCCGCATCGCGACTATCCCGCCCGTCATTATGCCAACGACGACCTTCGGCTTGGGGCATACGTCCTTAAGGGCGGTCTGCAGAGCATCGGTTGCCATGGTATAGTTGAACGTTGGACTGAATGCCGACAGGCCATGGCTCGGCATGTCCGGATAATAGACACGGACATGATGCCGCGACGCGAGCGAGGGCCCGCGCTTCTCCCATGCCCTGCCGGACGTGCCGAATGCATGAACTAGAACCCAGCAATCCTTGCCGGACCCTGCCATTCGCATGTGAACGGCATCCGGAGGCAGACTTGATGAGGCCAGCATCATCGCCGACGTCGCCAACCCAATACCCGTGATGACTGGATGCATTTCACTCCTCCGCCACAGGAATTGCAGCAGATGAGCTTGCACAAGAAGTTCGAGTTGAAATTTTAAATTCTATAAAGCCGGTAAGGACATCGCCGAAACCGGCGGGAGGATCGCTAGGCAGGGTCGAATGGAAGATCGAGCGCCTCGGCGACCGCCTTGTGCCGAATCTTGCCTGCGGAAACGTTCAGTCCAGCCGCAAGATCGGGATCCGCCTGCAAGGCATTCTCCACCCCCATGTCCGCGATCTTCAGTGCGAAGGGGAGGGTCGCGTTGTTCAGCGCAAAGGCGCTGGTCCGTGCAACCGCGCCAGGCATATTCGCCACGCAATAATGGATGATCCCGTCGATTTCGTAGACGGGGTCGGCGTGGGTCGTCGCTCGCGACGTCTCGAAGCACCCGCCCTGATCGATGGCGATGTCGACCAGAACCGATCCGCGCTTCATCGTCTTCAGCATCTCGCGAGTGACGAGCTTGGGCGCCGCCGCTCCCGGCACCAGCACGGCACCAATAACCAGCTCGGCCTTCTCGACGGCGCTGGCGATCGCGGCGCGCGAGGCGAAGGCGGTCTTGATCTGACTTGAAAAGAACATGTCGAGCTCAGCAAGACGGTCATTGTTGATGTCGTAAATGGTCACGTCGGCGCGCATGCCGGTCGCCATCTGGGCCGCATTCACTCCGGCAACGCCGCCGCCGAGGATCGCGACCTTGGCGGGAGCCACACCCGGAACGCCGCCGAGCAGCACTCCGCGGCCGCCTTGTTCCTTCTCGAGATAGTGGGCGCCGACCTGGACCGACATGCGGCCCGCGACCTCGCTCATCGGCTTCAGCAGGGGCAGCGAGCCGTTCTTTCCAGTGACCGTCTCATAGGCGATGCAAGTCGCGCCCGATTTCATCAGCCCTTCCGCCTGAGGCTTGTCGGCGGCCAGATGCAGATAGGTGAAGAGGATGTGCCTCGGCTCGAGCAGCGCGATCTCCTGAGGCTGCGGCTCCTTGACCTTCACGATCATGTCGGAGGCTTCGAAAATCGTCGCGGCATCGGGCAGGATGCGGGCGCCGGCTTTCTCATAAGCCTTATCCGGGCAGTCGATCCCCTTGCCGCCGCCGGTTTCCACCACCACCTCGTGACCGTGGGACACGAGCTCAGCGACCGATGCGGGCGTCAGACCCACGCGATACTCATGAACCTTGATTTCCTTTGGCACCCCGACCCGCATTATTCGTTCGCTCCGCGTTTGTTGATTGCGCGGGCCTATAGACGGGCTTTTTGCCTCTGTCCCCACCGATTGCAGCGCCGTAACGGCGGTGCTAGTTAGGTGCGTCCGTGACCGACGAGTTCGTGCGCGGCTCAGGGGATGCGAAGCCGCAGTCTGTCCAGTCAGAACCTCAAAACATGAATCTCACCGCGACTGGAGGCGCCGAAACCGAGGCGCCACTCGATACTGCGCACGGCCATGCGCAGGGGCCGCTGTACAAGCTTGCCATAGGCGCGATCGGCATCGTGTTCGGCGACATCGGCACGTCACCGATCTACGCCTTCCGTGAGACCTTTGCCGGCCATCACACGCTGATTCCCGACCGCCTGCATATCTTCGGCGTGCTGAGTCTGATCTTCTGGTCGATGATGATCATCGTGACGCTGAAATATGTCAGCATCATCATGCGCGCCGACAACAAGGGTGAGGGCGGCAGCCTCGCTCTACTCGCTCTCATCAATCGCACCCTGAGCGGCAAGAAACGATGGACCGGCGGGATTATCCTCCTCGGAGTGTTCGCGACGGCCTTGTTCTACGGCGATTCGATGATCACGCCGGCGGTCACGGTGCTTTCGGCGGTCGAGGGCCTGACGACGGTGAACGCAGGGCTGGAACCCTTCGTGATCCCCATCGCAGTGGTGATCCTGGTCGGGCTGTTCGCAATTCAGTCGCGCGGGACAGCGAGGGTCGGACTCATGTTCGGCCCTGTGATGATCATCTATTTCGTGACGCTGGCCGTCCTTGGAGTCATGCACATCATGGATGAGCCCGCGGTGATCGCGGCGATGCTCAACCCGCTCAGCGCTTTCTATTTTTTCGCCTCGGACCCGCTGCGGGCCTTCATCGCCATGGGTTCCGTCGTCTTGGCCGTGACCGGAGCGGAAGCGCTCTACTCCGACATGGGCCATTTTGGCCGCAAGCCGATTCGCGTTGGATGGATTTACTTCGTCCTGCCGGCTCTGCTGCTGAATTATCTGGGCCAGGGCGCCATGATCCTGTCGGCCGCGCCACACGAGGCGCTGGCGAAGGTCAAAGATCCGTTCTTCTACCTAGCGCCCGACATGTTGCGCCTGCCGCTCGTGCTGCTCGCGACCGCCGCTTCGATCATTGCCAGCCAAGCGGTGATAACGGGCGCTTATTCGGTCACGCAGCAGGCGATCCAACTCGGCTTCGTGCCGCGTCTCAGGATCACTCACACAAGCGAGGCCGCTGCAGGACAAATCTACATCCCGGTGATCAATTGGGCCCTGATGATCATGGTCATCATCCTCGTCCTAACCTTCCGCAGCTCTTCGAACCTGGCTGCCGCCTACGGGATCGCAGTTACCGGTGCGATGCTGATCGACACCGTCCTCATCTCGGTCGTGCTGAGGCAGATGTGGAACTGGAACCGGTGGTTGGTGATCGGCCTGCTCGTGCTCTTCTTCACCGTCGACGGTTCGTATTTGTCGGCCAACCTCCTGAAAATCCCGGCCGGCGGCTGGTTCCCACTGCTAGTCGGAGCGATCGCCTTCACCTTCCTGACCACCTGGGCGAAGGGCCGCAAACTGATGATCGACCGAATGAACGAGGCGAGCCTGCCGATGGAGATTTTCATCAAATCTGCGGCGCCCAGCGCCGCGCGAGTTCCCGGCACCGCAGTGTTCATGACGAGCTCGGCGAGTGGTGTCCCCCACGCACTGCTTCACAATTTGAAACACAACAAGGTGTTGCACGAGCGGATCATTCTACTCACCGTCCGCATCGAGGACGTGCCCTACGTCCCGGCGGAAAAACGCGTGGAGCAGAGGGATTACGGTTCGGGCTTTTATCGCGTGGTCCTGCGCTACGGTTTCATGGAAGAGGTGGATGTCCCAGCGGCGCTCGCGCAGCTCAAGGACTGCGGACCTCAGTGCAAGATGATGGATACGAGCTTCTTCCTCGCCAGGCAGACGCTGCTCGCCTCATCGCGACCCGGGATGGCGATCTGGCGCGAAAAGCTTTTCGCCTGGATGCTTCGCAACGCGGAAAGCGCGATGGAATTCTTCAAGCTTCCGACGAACCGCGTCGTCGAGCTCGGCAGTCAGGTGGAGATTTGACGCGGCCTGCGCGCTCATCGTTACCGCCGAACTGGCACCGCAAGATTTGGCTTGGCTCGACCGACTCCGCAGGGAACATTATCCGCCCGACCGCAATAAGCTCCGCGCGCACTTGACCATGTTCCACGCGCTGCCGCCGTCGGCGGAGCCGGAAGTGCGGAACCGCCTGGCAGGTTCGGTCAAACGCCCCCGGCCGACGGCGCGCATCGAAGGCCTCATCGACCTTGGCGGTGGAGTCGCCTTTCGCGTCGTCTCGCCCGACCTCGACCGCATCCGTGAGGAGCTTGCCGACGAACTTCATGGCTTGCTCGCGGCGCAGGATATCGGCGGGTGGCGTCCGCACATCACCGTCCAGAACAAAGTCACGTCGAAGGCCGCACGGACCCTACTTGCGAATCTGCAACGAGATTTCGTGCCGGCAACCCTGCGCATCAGCGCCCTTGGATTGCAGCGCTATCTCGACGGTCCTTGGCAATCGATCGCAACTTACGCTTTTCGTGGCTAACTGAGGTCGCCGATCCCGTCGCAGCTGAGATCGAAG
The DNA here is from genome assembly GCA_046733135.1 of Pseudomonadota bacterium. Lineage (GTDB taxonomy): Bacteria > Pseudomonadota > Alphaproteobacteria > Sphingomonadales > Sphingomonadaceae > Sphingomicrobium. Next base: position 18,490 of record JBKPON010000179.1, read on the forward strand.
GCGGCTAGGCCCGATTCCAAAACCGAGGCGAGCATCGGCTGCTCCATCAGCTCGTTGATCGCTTCCTCAGTGCTTTCGGTGACAAGCGTCTGGGCTTCGTCCATCGCCTCGTCCCAGTCGGCCGCCTCATACGTCCCTTGCCCGACCCAACAGAAAGCGATGACTTCGGCGAGTTGGTCCTCGCCCAAGTCTTCAAACTGGGCGCGAAGCTCTTCCTCGACGCTGTCGTTGATTTCGTCCTCGAGGACTGAGAGTGCTCCCTCCTGCTCGTCGTCGACATTGTCGGGGTCTTCGCCGCGGTCGTAATCGCTGGCGGTCTGCGCTTCATATTCGCGCGCTCGAAGGATGATCCGGCAAAGCGTGTCGAGCGGGGTCAGCGGGTCCATTCGTTCCTCTTTGTTGCCCGATGTAACGAGAGCAGAGGTAAGCGGTTCCTCCGCGTTGACCGGCCCAGGACGGGTACCTATATCCCGCGCCTCGTAGCGGCCGGTCAGCGGTCGCTTCCAAGGTTTTGGGGCGGAGTAGCTCAGCTGGTTAGAGCAGCGGAATCATAATCCGCGTGTCGGGGGTTCAAGTCCCTCCTCCGCTACCATCCCAAAAGAAGGACCGGCGGACGCCAATCGGCGACGGGTCGTTATGCATCAACTTTGGCAATTCCAGGCCGCTTGTCTGTAAGTGGCGGCCTGCAGGAAGCGCTCCGCAAGCCAAGGCTTCCCCAAGATTTTCTCATAGGCGCGGCATCATTTCATGAGCTGGCCGACCTGCCTCAGCAATTCACGTCAGCGCCGCAGCCGCGCTGCGTCTGGACGCGTTCCACTTCCTCTCGGTCCGCGCGCCTGCGCTGAGCCCATTCAGCGCGCGTCATACAGACGCGGTTACTGGCGAGACGGGTTCCCATGACTTCAACTCTCTCGCAGACCATCTCCGTCTGGTCCGGCCCTCTCACCTTACCTGGCTGAGCGACGACATTGGCGACAGCAGGACTTAAAGCCGCCTTTCCGGCAAAAGAGAAGCCGAGCGTGCCTTGATACCAGCCGTTACGGCTCTTGCCGGTGGCTGCATAGTCGCCAGACTGGAGCATCTCGAGAAGCGCGCCGCCAGCGACACTTTCTGCTTCGGGGCACTGGAGCCGAGGAAGGATGACGCGCGTCAGATTTCCGCCAGCATCGTATTGGACCGCGAACCCGATCCTGAAGTCGAGCTTGCCTTGATTGAGCGTGAACGGCGGGCACTCCTTTGAATCTGCAATCTCGTACAGCTTTGCCATCATCTTTTCGTCGAGGTGTTCATAGCCGCGTTGGCTCAGCTGCGGCAGCTTGCTCCAGTCGCCGTTCGCAACTTCAACACTCACTGTAGAGGCTGCTGCAGCACCTGCGGCAAGCAGGAGCGGAAAAGCCCAGAGACTTCTCATTCTTCCACCTCCAAGTCGATCCTAACGAGACTAGTTTCCGTGTCCATATCGGAACGAGGCCGGTGCCCCCACAAGCATACGAGCCCTCCTTAGAGTTCTCCAAATGCTCTGACCTATTGCCCGACGCGCTTGTTCGATCCGATTTGGAGGAGCACAAGACGAAAGCGCGAGTCGACTTGTCATAAAACGGATGCTGCTCGGTGCGCCGTTTCTCGTACTCGTGGAAAAGGACCGGGCGTGCCGCAGAATAATCCCCCTATGAGCGTCGAGCTGCGGGCAGCTTTTCGCCACTACGCGAAGAGGTTGCTGCGCATGCGACAGGCACGCCGGACTTATCTCGACGAGAGCGTGATTTCCGGTCCGGCGTGGGATTTGATGGTCGCGCTATACGGCCTGGATAATGAGTCGTGCGCCGTTGGTAAGCTCAGCGAACTCGCTGATGTCCCACTGACCACCGCGTTACGGCGGCTCCAAATGCTCGAGCAAGAGGGCCTCGTCCGGCGAGTGCAAAGCCATCTCGATCGGCGATCAATCAAAGTTCATCTCACCGATTCAGGCCGAGATGCGATGGACACGATCTTAGCGGCCGCCATGTTTTAGGAAGGCACGAATCGACCCGCTACAATGTTGGATTTCCACCCTTGCAAACCTGAACGCTAATCAAGCCGAAAGTCCGTGCGCGTTATCGGCCGCGAGAGACAGCATAAGGATCGGTCGAGGGGCCCAAGGCAGGGCCGAGCGTTGTTGGCGCTCTCTCTCGAAACCGAACGGAGGCGTGGCCCAATGCGGCGTGTACTGAAGACCACGATAGGCTTGTTATTCCTGATTGGTGCCACGGCCTCGGCCGGAAAGCCTGGGGAGACGAAAACCAGAAAATCTGATCAAATGCTGGAGCAAGGCCTGCATGCCGTGGCTCTTGGCGCAAGCGACCAGGCAGAACTCAGGAAAGATAGCCCCAGTCAGGGCGCGGAGCATGCTTCCCAAAACGCTATCCTGAAGGTCTGTATGAAAGATACCCCCGCGGCTGAGCGAGCGGCGATCTGCAAGAACTTTGTCAGCCCTGACTGACCCGCTTGAGCGCCACCGCGAGGTCCTGGATCAGGTCTTCTGGGTCCTCCAGACCGACATGAAGGCGCACAAGGTTGCGTGCTGGCGGTTTGGTAACCGTGCGTACCGGATCGACGGGAAGGGCGAGGCTCTCGTAGCCACCCCAACTGTAGCCGATGCCGAACAGCCGCAGGCTGTCGACAAGAGCATTACGCGGGGCATCGTTCTTCAGCTCGAATGAGAACAGACCGGATGAGCCCCGAAAGTCGCGCTTCCATTGCTCGTGGCCGGGACAGTCCGGCAAGGCAGGGTGCAGCACCAGTCCGACCTGCGGCTGTTCCTTCAGCCAGAGCGCGATCTTGAGTGCGCTTGCTTCATGCTGCTTCAGACGGACTCCCATGGTCCTCAGGCCGCGCGAGCCGAGCCATGCATCATCCGCGGACACGCTGTGTCCGAGATCCCAGCCAGTGTGTTCTAAGCGTGCGAAATAATCGTGTGTCGCGGTCGCAGCGCCCAGCATGACGTCCGCGTGGCCGCCGACATATTTGGTGGCCGCCAATATACTGATGTCGACGCCAGCGTCGATTGCTCGAAACAATAACGGAGTCCCCCAGGTGTTATCGAGCAGGGTGACGACGCCGCGATCGCGGGCCACGGCACAGATTGCCGGGACGTCCTGCACCTCCATCGTCAGGGAGCCGGGACTTTCAAGCAGAATTGCGCGTGTTTTTTCGCTGATGCTGTCGGCGATGGCGGAGCCGGCGCGCGGATCATAATAGCGTGTCGAAACGCCAAAGCGCCGAAGGATCGTTTCGCAGAATTTTCGCGTCGGCCCGTAGACAGCGTCGGTGGCGAGCAGCTCATCGCCCGGTGAAAGCACCGTGAACAGCGCCGTGGTGATCGCCGCGAGACCGGATGGGTAGAGCGCCGTCCCGCTGGCGCCCGGCTCGAGGTCCGTCAAGGCCTCGGACAGCGCCCACTGGGTCGCCGTCCCCTGCAGCCCATAGCGATATTCGCCGAGACCGGGGCGGCTTCCGTGCAGCTCGGACACGCTATCGAACAAGATTGTCGATGCCCGTTCGATCGGCGGATTGACCAGCCGCCCGCGCCATTCCCTGCGCCGGCCACCTTCAACCAGCATCGTTGCTTGTTTTTTCTCGTTCTCATCCATTCGCCGCGCTTATGGCAGTGACGGCAGAGAAGAGGAACTGCAGGCCTGTTAGCTCCTCGAACGCCTACGTCCGAGCAGCCCGATGAGGCCAAGGAGACCAAGCAGTCCCCAAGGGAGAACCTTGTTCTTTTGGACCGTCATAGAACCCGTTTCCGCCGGCGGTGCCATTGCTGCGGTCGGCGCTGGTGCCGCCTCGTTGCCGGGGTTTGCCGGTGAGGCGGTTGCGCTTGACGGTGCGGCCGGTGCTGCGTTGGTGGCGACTCCACTCGTCGACGTGACGGTGTTCGCATCCATCTCATTGTTTTGAGCGACTGCGGGCGCCGCGATCAGAATCGCCGCTGCCGCGCCAAGATAGGAAAGACGCATCATCATTGCTCCTGTTCTTGTCGGCTCACTCGACCGAGGACGGATGATAGCTGTCGTCGGCGTGATCGCCGCGAAGCCCGAGAAGCCCAAGCAACCCAACTAATCCGAGCGCATTCCACAACATGTCGGTATCCGAGCCCCGCCCGGCCAATCGATCTTGCGTTTCCGTTCGAATTCCGCCGCGTTGATTATCCTGGGCTGAGGCGGGACCGATCGCCGCCGTTGCTCCTGCAACGAACAGCACCGCAAGGATCATGCGTAGTCGCATGGCGTCCTCCTTTTTGCGCTGTGCCGGCGCGCAACTGCCAACACATGGCTAGTGCATGGCTTCCCTACATCAAAGCGGGCATGCAGACAAAGAAAACGCCCGGATCGACTTGCGATCCGGGCGCCCTGCGTGACGATTGCTCGTCAGCCCCCTTGGATGTCGTCGGCGAACGTCCCCAGTCGCTCAGCCGCCACACCGAACCCTCGACCCAAGGGTCAGTTCGTTCGGATGGGAGGGGCGTAAGCCGGCGTAGGCGGCCTGTCACGGTTGCAATTGACCTATGTCGTCTTTTGTGTCGGGGCTGTTGCGATCGCGCCACACGGGTCCGTGTGGTTGCCAGGTGTCGTACGTCGCCGCTACAGCCCCGCGCCATGCGCTGGTCCCTAGCCTTCTTGCCGGTCCTCAAGGAAAGTCCCACCGACGCCCAGATCGTCAGCCACAAGCTGATGCTTCGCTCGGGTCTCGTTCGCCAGACCGCTGCGGGCATCTACGCCTGGCTGCCGCTCGGTTTCCGTGTGCTCAGCAAGATTGAGCGGATCGTGCGAGAGGAGCAGGACCGGGCCGGCGCACAACAGATGCTGATGCCCACTCTACAGTCCGCCGACCTATGGCGCGAAAGCGGACGCTACGAAGCTTATGGCCCGGAGATGCTGCGCATTCGCGACCGGCACGACCGCGAGATGCTGTATGGGCCCACCAACGAGGAGATGATCACCGCGCTCTTTCGTGACGAGGTGAAGAGTTATCGCGACCTGCCACGGACGCTCTATCACATTCAGTGGAAGTTCCGCGACGAGGTCCGCCCTCGTTTCGGGGTGATGCGCGGACGCGAGTTCCTGATGAAGGATGCCTACAGCTTCGACCTGGACGAAGAGGGTGCGCGGCAGAGCTATTACACTCAAATGCTCGCTTACCTGCGCACCTTTCAGCGCATGGGCATCCAAGCGGTACCGATGAAGGCCGATCCGGGGCCGATCGGGGGCGATCTTTCGCACGAGTTCATTGTGCTGGCGCCGACCGGTGAGAGCGAGGTCTTCTACGACGCTGCTTTCGAGGAGATCGATTGGCACCGTGAAGGCCTCGATTATGGCGACAAGGCTGGACTGCAAGGCTTGTTCGATCAGGTGACGGGCACTTACGCCGCTACCGATGAAACTCACGACGAAGTGCGCTGGAGCGCAGTTGCCGACGACCGGCGCCGGACCGGACGGGGGATCGAGGTCGGGCATATCTTCTATTTCGGCGACAAATATTCCGGTTCGATGGGGCTGCGCGTGTCGGGGCGAGACGGCAGCATGGTGACGCCAATGATGGGCAGCTACGGGGTCGGCGTGTCGCGCCTCGTCGGGGCGATCATTGAGGCGAGCCACGATGATGCAGGCATCATCTGGCCGGACTCGGTCGCGCCTTGGCGCGTCGGCATCGTTACCATGCGGCAGGACGATGCGCCTAGCGTTACCGCGGCTGAGAATCTCTACGCAGATCTGACCGCGGCTGGCGTCGAAGTGCTCTACGATGATCGCGATGAACGGGGCGGGGTGAAGCTCGGCTCGATGGATCTGATCGGTCTGCCCTGGCAAGTGATCATCGGCCCGCGCGGCATTGCCGCCGGTACAGTCGAGTTAAAGCGCCGTTCAACGGGAGAGCGTGAGGAATTGAGCCTCGAAAGCACATTGGCAAGGCTCGCTACATGATCCTCAACCGCTACGAGCGAATGATCGCTCGCCGTTACCTGCTGCCGGGCAAGGGCGAGGGCTTCATCTTCCTGGTTGCGGGTTTCAGCGTCGGCGCCGTCGCGCTCGGCGTCGCCGCCCTCATCGTCGTGATGAGCGTGATGAACGGTTTTCGGGCCGAACTGTTCGACAAGGTCGTTGGCCTCAACGGCCACGCGGTGATTCAGGGCTATGACGGGCGGCTGACGAACTGGCAGCAGCTCGCGGCCGCGGCGAAGGGCACGCGAGGTGTCACGTCCGCCTTGCCGCTGATCGAACAGCCGCTCATGGCCTCGGCCAACGGTCGCGTCGACGGGGTGATCGTCCGCGGAATGCGGATGGAGGACCTGCTAGCCAATAAGACGATCAGTGGTAACGTCGTCGCCGGGGACTTGAAGGCGATCACCCCCGGCAGCGGCAGGGTGGCGATCGGATCCCGCCTCGCCGACCAGCTGGGCGCTTATCCGGGAAGCCAGATCAGCATCATCAGCCCCGAAGGTCGCTCGACGGTGGTGGGGACCGTTCCGCGGATCGTCACCTATACGGTGGGGGCAGTGTTCGAGGTCGGAGTCTACGATTACGACAAGATTTACGCGATCATGCCGATTCAGGACGCGCAAAATCTGCTCATGCTGGGCGATTCGGTGGGTGCGATCGAAATCCAGACGACTGACCCCGACAAAGTCGGCCAGATCCTCGCACCGCTCCAGCCGCTTGTCAGCCGGAACGGGGTGATCGTCGATTGGCGACAGATGAACTCGGCTCTTTTCTCCGCGCTCGACCTCGAACGGGTGGTGATGTTCATCGTCGTCAGCATCATCGTGCTGGTCGCTTCGTTCAACATCGCCTCGTCGCTGATTATGCTGGTGCGGTCGAAGACGCGTGACATTGCGATCTTGCGAACCATGGGTGCGACGCGACGGGCGGTCCTGCGCATCTTCATGACCGTTGGGCTGGTGATCGGCACCATCGGAATTCTCATCGGCCTTATTGTCGGGTCGATCCTCCTCCTTTTCCGCCAGGGTGCGGTAAACCTTGTCCACTATCTCACAG
>JBKPON010000180.1:0-2540 GCA_046733135.1 Pseudomonadota bacterium
TGGCGAAACCTTCGTTTGCCGCGTAAGTTGGACGGGCATAATCAGCGCTGAAAGGGGCCTAGTACATGCGCAAATATTTGCTTCTCGCGGCGGTTGCCGCGGCTGCGGTGGCGTCTCCGGCGGTCGCCCGCGACAATTCGCCATACGTCGGAATCGAGGGCGGCGTCCTCTTGCCGCGCGACACGAATGTCGACGTTGACGCTCTTTTCCCGATTACGACCGATCCTTCAATTCCTAGCGGTCTTACGCATTTCGACGAGGGATTCGATGTCAATTACAAGACCGGTTACGACGTCGACCTGATTGGCGGCTACGATTTCGGCATGTTCCGCCTGGAAGGCGAAGTCGCCTACAAGCGGGCGGGGATCAAGGATATCGAGTTCGACGAACCGTTCCTGTTCGCGATCAATGGCGCGCTCGACATCAATCCCGCGCTGCAGAATAGCGACCTCAACTTCGGTGGGCACGTCAGCGTGTTCTCGGGCATGGCGAACGCGATGCTCGACTTCGGCGACGATGCCGGCTGGAGCGGCTTTGTCGGCGGCGGCGCTGGATATGCACGGGTCAAGATGCTCGGCGACAGCGACAGCGGCTTTGCCTGGCAGGCGATCGCCGGCGTGCGCATGGCGGTCAGCGAGAATATCGATGTCGGCCTGAAGTATCGCTATTTCCGCACCAAGACGCTGAACTTCAGCGACACCCTGGACTTCGGACCGGATGGCACCGTTCCGTTTGACGGCCGCGGGCGGTTCGAATCGCACAGCCTGTTGCTGAGCCTCGTGTACAATTTTGCGGCTCCGCCTCCGCCTCCGCCACCGCCGCCTCCTCCGCCACCTCCGCCGCCGCCACCTCCGGCGACGCAGACGTGCCCGGACGGCTCGGTGATCCCGGCGACGGATACCTGTCCGGCCCCGCCGCCTCCGCCTCCGCCTCCGCCACCGGCGCCAGAGCGCGGCTAAACGGTCGGCGACGGCAAGAAATACCGGCTCGGGCCAAGCGCCCGGGCCGGTTTTCTTTTGCCCCATCGTACAACGCCCGACTTGATCATGCGGGCGAAGTCGCTATAGGCGCGCGCTCGCATCGACTCTTGCCGGTGCACCGTCCGAGACAGTTGCCGCCCCCGATCCAATCGGTGGCTTAATCTGCAGCCTAGACGGGGACAGGAATCATCGGGGCGCTTCGGGCGCTCCGTCGTGCGTTGTACCGCAGCGCCGCCGAATCCAACTCCCCACGGACACGAGTGCCCAGGTTCGCCTGGGTTTTGTTGAACCTCGCTCGAAGTCCGCTTGGAGCGAAATTTGGAGTTGGCATGGATCGTTCGCAAAAAGCCGATCTGGTTGCCGAGCTGAAGAACGTCTTTTCGGAGACGAGCGTGGTTGTGATCACCCGCAACCATGGTCTCTCGGTGGCGCAGTCCACCGAGCTCCGGTTGAAGATGCGCGACGCCGGCGCCCAATATAAAGTTGCGAAGAACCGTCTTGCCCTGATCGCGCTCGAGGACACGCGTTACAAGCCGATCGGTGACCTTTTGAAGGGCCCGACCGCGCTTGCGACCTCGGAAGACCCCGTCGCGGCCGCAAAGGTCGCGGTGGATTTCGCCAAGACGACCGACAAGTTCGAGATCGTCGGCGGAGCGATGGGGGAGACCATCCTCGACGTGAACGGGATCAAGGCCTTGGCCGCACTCCCGTCGCTCGACGAACTGCGTGCGAAAATCGTGGGCCTCGTCCAGGCGCCTGCGACCAAGATCGTCCGCACCGTCAACGAGCCGGGCGCGCAGTTGGCACGGGTCTTCGCCGCTTACGGGGCCAAGGCCGCGTAAACCGCAACAATTTCAATCAACGCACGACAAACGGGGCCCTGCCCCACCAAGGAGTATCAAATGGCTGACATTGCTAAGCTGGTCGATCAGCTTTCCGAACTGACTGTCCTCGAGGCCGCGGATCTGGCCAAGGCTCTCGAAGACAAGTGGGGCGTTTCGGCCGCGGCTGCGGTCGCGGTCGCCGGTCCGGCTGCTGCCGGTCCCGCCGCTCCGGCTGCCGAAGAGAAGACGGAGTTCGACGTCATTCTCACCGGCGACGGCGGCAAGAAGATCAACGTGATCAAGGAAGTCCGTGCGATCACCGGTCTTGGCCTCGGCGAGGCGAAGGCGCTGGTCGAAGGTGCGCCGAAGCCGATCAAGGAAGGCGTCAACAAGGACGAGGCCGAGAAGATCAAGAAGCAGATCGAGGAAGCCGGCGGTACCGTCGAGCTGAAGTAACCCGTCGCGCCGAAGGGCGCGTGAAGTCCCGGTCTTCGCCGGGAAACCAGGGGCGGCTCTTCCGGGCCGCCCTTTTTCTTGCGAGCGGAATCCGCCACAATGTTCGCATGGAGCTCGGCCGGCCCTTTCTTAAGCTTCCCATCCGCTTCGACGCGGGCGCGCTGGCAGCGGACGTGCGGGCGCTGCCGACGTCTGCGTGGGTGCCCCACCCCACCGGGTTCGTCGGCAACGAAGCGGTTCGGCTCGTAACCCCGGGAGGCAGACCGACGGACGAGCTCAA
>JBKPON010000181.1:0-11777 GCA_046733135.1 Pseudomonadota bacterium
GACAGACCTAAGATAGTGTGGAGGTTCGTTGCTTGCGGTGAGCACAAGCACGGTGACGATCATCACGAATGCCAGGCCGAGCCAGGCCAGCAAAATGAACAGCGACAGGCTCACGAACGCCACTCCCCGCGCGAGACGCACGGTAAAACAATGGGTAATCGAACTTTGTTCCGGTTACTAACCTAAATAAAGGTGTCCGCTCGGCCGCGGTCTGCCGGTGCGCGGCTGGCGTGCCGCAAGCTCTTCGAATGAGCGCGCCACGCGCAAGAGGAACTGGGCTTCTGGCTGGCCCTCATAGTGAGCCGCCTGGCGACGGCATGTCTCGGCTTCGGCAATGAATGAACGGTGACGCATACAAACCTCATCAAACTGATGGTGAAGTCGCAATACGCTTGCCGAGCTTAATGGATGCTGCGGTCACCTCATTCGTTTGTCAGGCGTGTCCCCGAGGACACAGTCCAAGATGGGGCGCAAGAAAAAGGGCCCGGCCGCAAAGGCGGCCGGACCGGGGTGCTTCCTGAAGGGCTTAGTGATCGAGCGTGTCGATTACCTTCGTGATGGCGTAGGTCGTCGGATCGATCACATAGATGTAACCGTCGCTATAAACATAGCGAGAGTCCTGATTGAGTTTGTAATAACTCACGACCGGCTCGGGCAGGTCGGTGTAGGGAGTATAGCTGTAGGTCGGCCCAAACACGTACCCCACCGCACGCGCCGGCGGAGTGCCCTTCACGCGATGGGTGGAGAGGCACATCCCATCCTTCCACTTCGTGCATACATAGGTCTTGTCCTTAGCGATCGTGGGGGCTGCCGAGAGGGCCATGGCGACGCCCGAGAGAGCGAGAATGATGTTTTTCATGACATTTCTCCTTTGGATTTAAACGGTTGGCGGTTGAATCCGGTTGCCCAGCTCGTCGGAATCACAAGTGACCGTGACGAATCCGGCCGGGTTGATCAGCGGGTCATTGCGTAGGCGATGCAATCGAGCGCAGACCTACTGGGGTCGCGCTGACACAAGGAAGTCGCTTCGCCCGCGCTGAACCGTCGCCGCTATTTAACGATTGGCCCGGAGTGGGGTTTCCTGACTGTTCATCTGGCAGAAAGCTTGGCGGCAGTCACCGGAACGGGCTGGGGGATCCATTGCGCGCCGGGAATGGTCAGCCTGCGTTCCAGCCGCCGCGCGGCCAGGACGACGACCGAAACCAGCAATAGATAGACGAACGCCGTGAAAAGATAGGTCTTGAAGAAGAGGAAAGTACGCGATGCGACTTCCTGCATCTGCGCGAAGAATTCGATGTATTGGATCAGGAATACGATCGAGCTGTCCTTGATGTTCTGAATGGCCTGGTTGGTCAGGGACGGCACCGACATCCGTAGCGACTGCGGCGCGGTGATGAGGCGAAAGACCTGGAAAGGAGAGAAGCCCTGCGCGCGTGCGGATTCCAATTCAGCCTGTTCGAGCCCCTTATACGCGATCGTCAGATAGCGTGCGTTGTATGCCGACACATTAAGCGTGAAACCGAATACCGCGATCACGAATGGCGACAGCGTTACGCCCAGACTGGGCAGGCCATAATAAAGCAAGAACAGGAAGACGATCAGCGGCGTCCCGATGAACAGTGATATGTAGCTTTGGGTCACAAAGCGGACGACCCTGTTCGGGCTAAGCGCAAGGCCGAAGACCCCAATTCCGCCAATTAGGCCTGTCACCGTAATCGTGACGGAGAGCAGGATCGTATCGCGCAGGCCCTTCAAGATCTGAGGCCCGTAACTGATCAGGTCGGCGAAGAAGGGGAAGGAGTCGAGCGACATCCTAACCTTCGCCGCCGAAAAATTCGTCGATGATCGGATCGGCTTCCCGGTCTAGCAGGTTCTCGACACGATCCTCGGCGTAGACCTTGCCGTGATCGAGAAACACCACCCGGTCCGAAATATATCTTGCGAGCGACAGATCGTGGGTGACGCAGAGGATCGTGACATTGTCGAGGTAGAGGCGATTGATCAGAGTCACTACCTCGCGGACCATGATCGGATCGAGCGCGGAGGTCGGCTCATCGAAGAACAGGACCTTCGGATCCATCGCCAGCGCGCGTGCGATCGCAACCCGCTGACTCTGTCCGCCCGAAAGCGCCGCTGGGTAAGCATTCCGCTTTTCGGCCATGTCCATGCGATCGAGCTCGTGCAATCCCCGTTCCTCCGCCTCGCGCTTGGGGATCTTCTTCAACCGGCGCAGGGCAAGCGTGACATTGTCGAGTACGGACATGTGGCGATAAAGCGCGAAATTCTGGAAGACGAAGCCGATCCGGCTGCGCAGCGCCCGAACGTCAACACCCGGGCGCGTGACATCCTCGCCGTCGAATAGAATCGCACCCGACGTGGGTTCGATGAGCAGGTTGAGGCAACGCAGCAGCGTCGATTTGCCGCAGCCGGACGGTCCCATGATGACTTTGGCCTCGCCTTCCTCGAGGGTGAAGCTGACGCCGTCGAGCACGGTCCTGTCGCCGTAGGATTTCACCAGATTCTTGACTTCTAGAAGGGCCATCGATCTGCTTTTCACTCCTGCGCGAAGCCAAGGATGCTGTAACGCTTCTCGACCAATCGGACGGCGGCCAGTAGCAGCCGGTAGATGGCGAAATAAATGAGACCGATCGCGGCGTAGATTTCGATGCCGCGCATGGTCGTGGCCACCAGCGCCATCGCTTGCTTCGTTATTTCCGGGATGCCCACCGTATAGGCGAAGGGCGAGAATTTGAGGACTGTGGTCAGTTCGTTGACCATGCCGGGGACAGAGAAGCGCATCATCTGAGGGATTTTGATCAACCGGAGGGTCTCGAACCGGGTGAAACCCATCGATTCGGCGGCGAGAACCTCGTTGGGGTTCACGGCCGCGAGCGCTCCACGGAACACTTCCGAAAGATAGGCGCCCGAAATGAGGCCGAGGCTCAGCATCATCGCGAGGAGTGGGGGCACGTCGATCCCGATGCCGGGCAGTCCGAAGAAAACGATGAACAAGAGCACCAGCATCGGAACGCCGCGAAGCACATAGACCACGGAGGAAAGCACCCACGACAGCCTGGCGCCCCCGAGCTCGCGAGCGATCGCTATGCAAAGACCGACCACGAGCGCGGTCGCACCGCAACTCAAAGTGACCAGGAGCGTGTAGCCGGCGCCCTTGAGCAGCGTCAGCAGGATGTCGACGAACGTCACGCGGCTCTATCCAGAGCCTATTTCATCCACTTGTCGATAATCGCCTGCCGCTTTTCGGGTCCCAGTTCGTCGAGATATTTGTCGAAGTCGGCGCGCAGCGTCGATCCCTTGGGAAAGGCGAACCCGAGTTTATCGATTCCCTCAAAAACATAGCTGTCCTGGATGGGCAGCTTCTTGCGGTAAACCGAGGCGACCGTGCCGTCGAGGAAGACCAGATCGACCTGGCCGTTCTGCAAGTCGGTGAGGGCTTCGTTGTAGCTCGGATAGAGCTTCACCTGGTCGGTCTTGTAAATGCCCTTGGGTTCAAGGTCGGTCTTGATGAAGTCCATGTAGGCCATGCCACGTGGGAAGCCGATGGTGTACTTCTTCAGCGTATCGAGATTGGAGAGCTTGATGTTGCGGTCCTTCATGCTCACCAAGTTCCAACTATTGTCCATGTAGGGCTTGGAGAAATCCATGACCTTCTGGCGAGGCTCGGTGATCGAAATTCCGGAGAAAGCCACGTCCGCCTTCTTGCTGACGACGGCACCGAGCATGCCTTGCCAATCATATGCGGTGATGTTCATCGTGCAGCCGCGCGATTTGCAATAGCCGTCGAACAGGTCGTAATCGAGGCCCTTGGTCTGGCCGTTCTCCTCGAACAAATTGGGCGGGGAGGCCGGGGTCACGGCGACGTTGATGACCTTGGAGGCTTCCTTCTTGGCGCAGCCGCCAACGGTGATGAGGGCCAGGCCGAGCGCGAATGAGGCGAGGATTTTACGGTGTCTCATCGTGGTTTCCCCTGTTTGAAATATAAGGCGGCGTAAAAGGGAAGAAGTCGTCCAGCCCGGCCTGATCCAAAGCTTCGCGCACGGCTTCGCCGCCACGCACAAAATCGAGGTTCCTTTGGCCATCCTTGAGTGACCTGGCGAGCCGCAGGATGGCGCGAATGCCGCCAAAGCTGACGAAATCCAGCTGTTCCAGGTCGATGGTCACGGACTTGGTGCCGGCGCTGAGGCGCTCTTCGACGGCCAAGGCGAAATCGTTCCCATCGGCTGCTTCCATCCGACCCTGGGGCCGAGCGATCAAACGCTGGCCCTCTTCCAGGAACTGGACCTGCATGGCGTGGGTCAAGCCGTGAGTTTCACAAAGGCGTCCGCTTTCCACCCAATCGAGCTTTAGGCTTCCTGCAGATCGTCACTGCCCTTCGGCCAACCCTCGAACAATGAGCCTCGACTGTTCAACTCGATGAGGCGCTTCATCTCTTTCGCACAGGCGTCGAGATCGTCTTTGAGCATCTGGATATGCGTGTCGATTTCATCGTCTGAGACGCAGCCGGCTGTCAGCTCCTGCGAGCGAGCGATCACTCTGGCGCCGTGAATGCCGTATTCCACGTAAAACTTATCGAGAATGCCGGTCATGTCCGCCTCCGCCACATTTGGTTTCGAAATAGCACGAACGCTCCCCCGCCCCAAACACCGTGATTTTCAGTTTTCGAGTCGGCCATTCTGGTAGGTCCCGGCCCATTCTCACAAGTCGTGCGGCGTACGGCTGCGATGCGCAGCACATTCCTTCCAGTTCTGGCCGATACCCCGCTTATGTTTGCCCCTTAGGCTCGAGACCTTGGGGATGATTGAACCGGCGGGGCTCGGGCTGTAGCGCCTGCGTGTGAAACCCAAGCTCATCACGACGATGCGTGATTATTCCTGGCGCACGTTCGTCGGCGACGCGATCGCCGGCGTCACCGTTGCCCTCGTCGCCCTCCCCTTGAGCCTCGCAATCGCGATTGCCTCGGGCGCGGCTCCCAAAGCTGGTCTAGTCACGGCGATAGTCGGTGGCCTCCTGGTTTCGCTGCTGGGCGGCAGCAGGGTTCAGATCGGTGGTCCCACCGGTGCGTTCATCGTTGTCGTGTACCGGGTGATCGAGCAGTATGGGTTCGACGGGCTGCTTCTCGCAACCCTGATCGCAGGGCTAATCCTGGTTGTCGGAGGCCTCGTTCGCGCCGGCCGCTTCGTTGCTTTGGTGCCTGAGCCGGTCATTGAGGGCTTTACCGTCGGAATTGCGCTGATCATCGCCGTCAGTCAGCTCAAGGATCTTCTGGGTCTCTCGGCGGCGAAGGTTCCCGCAGATCTGGTGCAGGCGCTGCCGGCGCTCTGGGCCGCTCACGAAGCAATCAATCCGGTGGCCTTGGCGGTGGGCGTCTTGTCGATTGCAGGCATCGCGCTGCTGCGGCGCATTGCTCCCTGGTTTCCAGGATCGCTGCTGATCATTGCCGCGGCCTCGGCGGCAGTCACCCTGCTCTTCCTGCCGGTCGACACGATCCAGTCGCGTTTTGGTGCACTACCTGCGGGATTGCCAATACCCTCGCTGCCCCATGTGACCATTGCGCGCATTAGCCAATTGCTGCCTTCAGCTTTTGTCATCGCCTTCCTCGCTGCCGTGGAATCGCTGCTTTCGGCAATCGTCGCCGACCGGATGATTGGAGGGCGGCATCGCTGCAATGCCGAGCTGCTTGCACAAGGTGCCGCAAACCTCGCTTCACCCTTGTTCGGCGGCTTGCCGGCGACGGGCGCGATTGCCCGGACAGCGACAAATGTACGCGCCGGAGGTCGTACGCCCGTGGCCGGAATCGCGCACGCCCTCATCATTCTGCTGGTCACGCTCGGCGCCAGCTGGCTCGTCGGCTACTTGGCTATGCCCGCGCTCGCCGCCCTGTTAATCGTTACCGCCTGGATCATGAGCGAGCCGGGGCGTTGGCGCGAGCGCATGAGGCTGCGGCGAGGCGATCGTACGCTGCTGTTCCTGACGATGGTACTGACGGTCATCACCGATCTCACGATCGCTATCGCGGTCGGCACAGTTGCGGGCCTCGCGTTGCGGCTCTTGCGCAGGGAAGCGGCGGCGGCTGATTGGGCGCCATTGGACCGGTCCAAGCTTTAGCGCGGAGGTTCGATTTGCTCAGATTCTCCCTAATTGGAAATGCTGCGCGGTCCCGGGACTACAACCGGCGAGCCCATTCGTCCTCGCGCCGGCTTGTCTCAGTCACAACCCCGCGGTCGTCGAGAGTGAGCTCTTCCGTGTGTCCAATCCCCTGACTGAAATCGAGCACCGAGACATGTTGGCACGTCGCTCGCATCATGGCCGTTTCAGTCAGGTCAGGCGGGCCGAAATCGGCAAGGTTCGGATGACGATGCTCGAGCAATTTCCAAGCGTGATCGCGCTGCTTGCCGTAGATCATTTCTCCTGCACGCGCTCCCGCGTATACGGCCTTGAGCTCGTTCAGGCTGCCGGGTTCCTCGCCGACAGCGATGGATACACGCTCCTCGCGCAGGATGTTCGCAAACTTCTGACTGGAGCGAAAGATCAGGAAGAAGATATCATAGCCTTCATTCGCGTAGCCGACGATCGTCGTTTGCGGCCAACCGTCAGGACGGACTGTTGAGATGGACATGATGCGGTGAGAATCGAGAATTTCGATAGCTGCATTCTTCATTGGCGTCATCCAGCGGCGAACCGAAACGCATGGACCGTGGGCCAACGGGCCCGCCGGCGCTCTAAGGCCGTGCATGCCAACCGTATAGCGGCGTCATCGGTGACGGCATATCACCTTAAAAGCGCGCGGACTGATTGACGATTTTAAATTCATGGTTCGTAACGGAGATGTGAAGGGGGATCCCAATATCCCGCCTAGGCTCGGTACTTCGCTGCTTCCGTCTCGCAATTGTATGGAAGCGTGGGGTCGCTGCAGAAATCGGGCCATTTGCTGCTCTTCACCCAGTATCGAAGCAGACCAGCGTGCGCAGCAGCGGCGATCGACCTCGGGTCGCGCCAAATTTCACGCATTGCCGGGCGGAAGAAGGTTTCCGAATTATATCCGACCGCGTCTGGCCGCCTGTAGTGCAGCAATTCGTCGATGGCTTCGTCCTTGCGACCAAATTGCCCCAGGGTCTGCATCAGTCCCTGAATGTCTCGAGGGTCCTGTAGATAGACGGTGCGGACAGCGTCGATCGCGCGCTGGACGTTCGCCCGGGTTGGATCCATGCGGGCCTTAAGGAAGAGGACCTGCCCCATGCTCGTCGCTCCCGCCATCTCGTTTTCGTAGATCGCAAGAGCCTCCTTTGGATCGCCGAAACGCAAATCGAGGCGATATCGGGCAAAATGGATATTCCGGGCTGCCGGCCACATCGTTTCCGACTTCCGAAGCTGCGCATAGGCAGCTTCGATCTGTCCAGCATAGGCGAGAGAAGAGATGTAATTGTCCTGCACTGCCGGCGAGAGTGGATCAAGCTGGAGAGCCTGACGGGCATCGCCGACCGAATCCATCATCCTACCGACGGCGAGCAGACGTTCTGACCGAATGCGATAGACCAGAGGGTTGTTGGGGTCGGCTTTGACCGCTCTATCGTAAAGGCCGAAGCGGCCGAGAAAGTCGCTAGGCGGCAGCAGCGCGGCTTTGGCCAGATCGATTTCGCCAATTTGGAAGCCCAGACTTTCGGCTCTCGTTAAATGTCGACGAAGATTCAAAACGAGCGATGGTGGCGGATCGGGGGAAATCACGATTTCAGATTCGGCGGAGAGCAGCTTGCGCCAGCCGCTTACAAAATGCGGGGCCTTGGCCACGACCTGTTCGAACGCGGCGATCAGCTCCGGATTATACTGGGCGTTGCCGTACAGTCCTTCGAGTCGCAAGCAACCGCCGAGATATTGGCCCAGCGTTGGCGGATCGATCCTGTCGCCTTGGTCCGACAGGGCATCAAGCGCGCATGACAATGCACGCTGGCTAGTCAGCGCCAACTGCTTTGAAAGATCGTCCACCTTGCCGGAGGGCTGCTGCAGCGATGTCGACCAGAGAATTGAGCGAGTGCGGCCCGATAGAATGCTCAAGTCTCGTCTCGATGTGGTTGCGCCGTCCTGCGCATCCACCTGCAGGACCAGATCGGCATCGCCGGAACTGGAAAGAAGCTGAAATGCGTCGTTGCTCGCGGGCTGCATTTCACCAAGCCGCACGGCCAGGTCGCGCGCTGCCTGCTGCGACTTCTCCGACCCATTTGCCGCGTCGATCGCGACGACAGGCGTGTGCGTCACGCCACGGTACGTCCACCACCAGCCGCTGCCGACCAGCATGATGAGCAGAATTGAAAAGACCGGAATCAACCAACGGGGGCGTTCGCGACCGGCGGGCTTGGCACGGGCGATGGAGTCGGGCGACGAAGTGGATACCATTGCCGGTCCCAGTGCTTCGAGCAACTCCTGCAACTGCTTCGAACTCGATCGTCCCTTCCAGTGCGTGAGGTCGATTGTCTGGAACTGTCGAAAGCCGAGCGGTGGAACTGCGCCGTCGATCGTGATCGGCACCAACCGGCCGGTGTCGCGGCCAACCGCAGCTTCGTCTCGTACCCAGGCCGACTTGATCGAATGTTGGGACCACAGAACGATGATCTTTTCGGCGGCGTTCAACGCCGCTTCAATTTCGGCGCCGAACTCGAGACCGCCCTTGATCTGGCGGTCCCACCACACCGAATGACCGGTGCGCTCAAGTAGCGTCGCGATCGGCCGCGCTCGTGCCTCGTCGTCCCGATCGTAGCTGAGAAAGAGGTTCGCCATCCTGCCCCCGCCGCGGGAATGCGCCCAATGCGGTTACTGCACAATAAGCTTCGATCATAGCCACGCGTGGCACACGCCGCCGGAAAGTCGGCTTGCCACCCATCGCGGACACTGTGGGTCAGGCCTTCCGCGCTGGAACGGTCGCCTCGAGGATTGCGCGTAGCTCGGCGGCGTTACGCAGCATCGATTGAAACTGAAGCATCTTTTGATCGGCGTCTATGATCGATCGGGTTAGGTCGAGTTGGATTCCCGGAGCCGACCGGAGCTGCTCGGCCGCCAGCGATGCGACCCTTGAATCCAGTTTCGGACGGCACGTAGCATTGAGAAAGACATCGGGTCGGCCTTGCGCGTCCTCGCGATCCACTTCGGGGCAATCGACGAGGATGGCTTGCTGTGTTTCATAAGGCATGAGGCTTCGCACCCGATCACGATACGGCGGCAAATTCGCCGTCGTTCGGTCAGTCATGTCCAGTCCCGAGTAGTAGGTCATAATTCTCCGACGGATGGATTCATCACCCACAAGTCCCATGGCACCTGCCGCTAGTATCTCCTGATAAGTCGCCCGCTGCGTCGAGCGGGGAAGAATGTTGGCGGCTTTAAATGCGTTTGAGAGGAATGCGATCGGATCGGCGCTGTTCGAACGGCGCAAATCCTGAAGAGCTGCGTAGCCGACGTCGTGAACCTGGCGATAGTAAACAATCCGCTGTCTGAAATCCTCCTGATTGGCATCAAGGTCTTCGATCAGCCGCTGACGGTATTGCTCGCCCTGATTGCGCTCGAGTCGCTGCTCATTCCAATTATTGGCCTGCATGCCGAGGAACACGCCAATGACAACGATGGCGAGGTCGACCAATACGCCGATCCAATTGAGCTTGGCCGCGTGCTCCCTGATCCGACGGCTCAGCATCTCCCTTCCTCCCCCTCAAATGGAAACACAAGGAGCCGCCCAACTCAATAAGCCTTCGATCAAGGGCCGGCGTGTCGTTCCGTGGAGAGATCGAATGTCAGCTTTCCACCCTTTCCGGACCTTGGGTCAGCTTTCGACCCATTGCGGACATTTGGTGCCTCTATCCACCTTGCCCGAGCAATTGGCGTAAGCGCGTGCGGGTCGCCAGGACAGCGACCAGTTCCCGCCGTCGAAATGCCTTATGGATTGCTTGGTCTCGGTACAGCTGTGCCAATACTGACTGAATACGGGCATCCTTGCTCATTCCGGGGAGATCGAAAACACAACCAACGCCACTTGAGCCAACGCCGGCGGCTGATCCCGGACCGGCCCCGACGATCCGCCATTTGCGATAGTCGGCAAGCGGGGCCGCAGCCTGGAGAACGGCTGGCGCCAAAATGTCCAATCGTTGAGCCTCTTCGTGCGCGCCCTGCTCGAGCGCCAGGCGACCGCGAAGATCATCGTCGCGGAGCAGTGCGAGCCGTCCGGACGAAACCAGCTCGGCGTAGGTCCCGCGGCGGACATCCACAGCTGGCTGGACGAACCAGCGGCACATCACATCCGACAACTCTGCTTGGCCCGGAGCGGGCCCTCTTTTCTCTAGTGCCGCAGCAAGCGACGCGAGGGTGGCCGCTCGGCTCTCGTTGAGCGCAACCGCCTGTTGAAGCGCGCGGGCGTTTGAATCGCTGTCGGCGAGAAGGCGTTCAAGATATCGCCGCTCGGTTTCGATGTCCTGCCGCGTTTGCACCCACTGGTTGGCTTGCAAGCCGATGAAAATTCCAAGGACGACTATAACGAAGTCGGTTGCGACGCTCGTCCAATCATGCCGCTTGATACGATCCAAAAAGCGGCGCGAGTTCATTGGCGGCTTCCATCCCCGACCGATGAGAATGCGATCCCCACAGCTCCAGCCTAAATGTGTCGGAAGCGAATGGCTAATGTCCGCTTTCCACCCATTGCGGACATTGGTCGCATACGGCACTCATGTAGCCCGTGAACGCCACCGACGGCAGTTTAAATCGTATGGCCCGGGCCTCCATCTGGGTATTGCTGACTTTGTCGGTCCCGTACGCCTTGATGATGGTTGCGACGGGCGTCTTCTTCGGTCTCTGGAATGCGCCAAATCCTCGTCTCACACTGGTCTGGATCGCGATCGTAACCGCACCGTTGTGGCTGGCTTTAACGCTCGTCCTCAGCCGACGGAATCCGCGGGGATCCGTTTATGCTGCGATTCTCAGTTGGCTAATCGCGGCACTATTGCTCAGGTACGTGTACGGCTGACCACCCATTGCGGACGTCAGAGTGGCGGCTACGATGACTGTCACATATTGCCGGGATGGACAGTTTGGCTGCGCCCAACACGATAGAAAAGCTGTGGCGATGGTAGCGGACGTTGCCCGCTTGGCAGTTCGGCCGCGCTGGACTGATCGGCGCAGCGGCTTCGGTTCGCCATCGTGATTCAGGTAACAGGGCTTGCCATGTTAGCGATTTCGAACAGCCGCGACGGACACTGCCAGGCTCACGTCACAGATCCCGCCACAGCGCCGCCCGAAAGCATTCGATCCTTGGGTGAGTTCATCTTTAGAAACGCTGCCTCAAGTAACGTCAGCTCGGCTTTCGTAAGGCGACACAGTTCGGCCGGCGGCTTCCAATATAGCAGGCGCCGACAGGTTATCCTGCAGCTGGTGACCGGTCGCTGTTGAAGATGTCGGCAGCCGCTTTCCATTCGTTGCCGATCTTCCGCCAGACCACCACGTACTTGCCTGTGTCGTTTTGCGTAGTGCCCTTGGGCGCAATCGTAAGACCATAAGTCCCACGATCGAGCGCCATGTCACCCGACGCTGAAACAACGACCTGCTCCGGAGCGAAGGTCAGAGCGAAGCCGGGCGTGTTCATCATGGATGCCCAGGTTTGCTGTATCGCGGCGCGTCCTTTGCCGATCGGCGCATTGGGTGGCATCACAGCGCCGTCCTCCGCGTAGAGTTCCGCAATGCCTGCAGCATCCTTGGCTTTCACGAGCTGGAGCCAACGATCGACCTGC
>JBKPON010000182.1:0-4917 GCA_046733135.1 Pseudomonadota bacterium
TAATCGCATCCGGCCGCGCGGCAATGGCCTCCGGCGGCCAAATCTCCGGGTCGGGATTGGCCATGGCGAAAATGATTGGATCCTTTGCCATCGCCTTGATCATGTCCGGGGAAAGCACGTTCGCGGCAGAAAGGCCGAGGAAGACGTCGGCGCCTTCCAGCGCCTCGGCGAGCGTGCGCTTATCGGTCTCCACCGCATGCGCGGACTTCCATTGGTCCAGATCCTCACGGCCTTTGTGGATCACCCCCTTGCGGTCGCACATGATGACGTGATCGCCCTTGACGCCCATCGCCTTGACGAGCTCGGTGCAAGCGATTGCCGCGGCACCGGCCCCGTTCACGACCACACGAATCTCGCCAAGCTTCCGGCCGGTGAGGTCGCAGGCGTTGATCAGGCCAGCCGCCGTGATGATCGCGGTGCCATGTTGATCGTCGTGGAAGACCGGGATGTTCATCCGCTCCTTGAGCGTCTGTTCGATGATGAAGCATTCAGGTGCCGCAATGTCTTCGAGGTTGATCCCGCCGAAGCTCGGCTCAAGCAGCTCGACCGCATCGATGAAGCGCTGCGCGTCTTGTGTCTTCACCTCGATGTCGATCGCATCGACGTCGGCGAATCGCTTGAACAGCACGGCCTTGCCTTCCATCACCGGTTTCGCCGCGAGCGCACCGAGATTCCCAAGGCCGAGGATCGCGGTGCCGTTGGAGATTACCGCAACCAAATTGCCTTTGCTTGTGAGGTCATATGCAAGCGTCGGATTCTCGGCGATCGCGCGCACCGGAACAGCGACCCCCGGCGAATAAGCGAGACTCAAGTCGCGTTGGGTCGCCATCGGCTTCGATGCGATCACCTCGAGCTTGCCGGGCCTGCCTCGCGAATGAAACTCGAGCGCCTCGGCCTCGGTGTATTTGACGTTGCTTTCGGACATGGCGCCGCGCCTTAGCGGATAGGCGCGCAAGGTGTCACGTGCGGGTCAATCGAGAGTCGCGCGCGGACAGACGAGCGGCTACGACTCCGTCATGGCTCGCGCCGACGCCCCGACGCCGATGATGGCCCAATATCGACGGCTCAAAGAGGAGGCCGGCGACGCGCTGCTGTTCTATCGGATGGGCGATTTTTTCGAACTGTTCTTCGACGATGCAAAACTCGCTTCCGCCTGTCTCGATATCGCGCTTACCAAGCGGGGTGCGGACGCGGGCGAGCCGATCCCAATGTGCGGAGTACCCGCGCACTCGGCCGAATCCTATCTTGCGCGACTGATCAAGGCGGGACACCGCGTCGCCATTGCCGAACAAACGGAAAGCCCGGCGGAAGCGCGCAGGGCACGCGGTTCCAAGGCACTGGTCGACCGGGCGATCATCCGCTTGGTCACGCCGGGGACCCTGACCGAGGAGACTCTGTTGGAGTCTAGCTCGGCGAATTGGCTTGCCGCGATCGGCTCAGCCCGCGACGACTGGGCAATCGCCGCGGCGGATATTTCCACCGGCCGGTTTGAGCTGATCGCCTGCGGTCCGGGCGAGCTGGCGGCCGAGTTGGCGCGGCTGTCGCCGGCCGAGACGATCGCTAACGGTCCGGTTCCGGGAATCCGCACGTCCGCGGGCAAAGGCGGGTTCGACAGCGTTGTCGGAGGCCGGGCGCTGGAGGAGCGTTTCGGGCTTGCGACGCTAGATGGGCTGGGCTCGCCGTCTCGAGCGCAGCTCGCCGCCGCAGGAGGACTGCTCACCTATCTCGATGCGACGCAGAAGGGCGCCGGCATCCTGCTCGACACCCCGCGATGCATTCAACGTGCGAGCCACATGGCGATCGATTTGGCGACCAGGGACAGCCTTGAGCTGACTCGGTCGACTTTGGGGTCAGTCATCGGGAGCCTATTGGGGGAGATCGACCGATGTCAGACCGCAGCCGGAAGACGGCTGCTCGGCGAAGACATTTCAGCGCCGCTCACTGATCGCACGGCGATCGAATCCCGTCTCGCGCTTGTCGCATGGCTGAATGAGGATGCTCTTCGGCGCGAGCGGGCGCGTGGGACGCTCAAGACCTTGCCGGACTTTGCCCGCGCCCTCGCTCGCCTGGCAGCCGGACGGGGGAGTCCGCGAGATCTGGCGCTGATCCGTGATGGTCTGGCCGGAGCGTCGGCTATGAGGGGCGAACTCGAGTTAGAGGCCGATCGGCCGAAGCTGCTCGACACACTCTTGCCGCGGCTCGGTGGCCATGGCGCTCTGGTCGATCGCCTAAAGGCAGCGTTGGTAGAATCGCCGCCGATTGATTCATCCAAGGGCGGGTACATCGCCGAGGGGTATGACGCGGCCCTGGATGCGCTGCGGGATGCCGCGTCAAATGGGCGGCGGGCGATCGCGGCGCTTGAAAACCGCTATCGAGATTCGACCGGCATCGCCTCGCTCAAGATCCGCCACAATGCAGTACTCGGTTACCACGTCGAGGTGCCAGCGAAGCATGCCGACCGGCTGATGTCTGCGGACAGCGGCTTTGCCCATCGCCAAACGTTGGCAGGCGTGGTGCGCTTCAATTCGCCAGAGTTGCACGACGAGGCGAGCCGCGTGATCGAGGCCGGATCGCACGCTCTGGCTGCGGAGGCCGCTCATTCAGAAAAGCTCAGCGCGCTCGCGATCGCGGCCGCCCAGCAGATCATGGCGACCGCTGAAGCCATTGCGCGGATCGACGTCGCTGCGAGCCACGCCCAGCGCGCCGCCGAGGACGGCTGGACCGCCCCGCATCTGACCGAAGAGCCGTGCTTCGAGATCGAAGATGGTCGTCACCCGGTCGTGGAAAGTGCACTCAAGGACATCGGCGAACGCTTCGTGGCCAACGATTTGTCAATGGGACCGGCGGACCGGCTTTGGCTGATCACTGGCCCGAACATGGGCGGCAAGTCGACCTTCCTCCGGCAGGCGGCGTTGATCGCGGTACTTGCGCATTGCGGCAGCTTCGTCCCCGCGGCGCGAGCGAAGCTGGGCATCGTCGATCGCCTGTTCAGCCGCGTCGGGGCTTCGGACAATCTCGCCCGCGGCCGCTCCACGTTCATGGTCGAAATGGTCGAGACAGCGGCGATCCTTGCGCAGGCGACACCACAAAGTCTGGTAATTCTTGACGAAATCGGACGCGGCACCTCGACCTATGATGGGCTCGCCATCGCCTGGGCGGTGGTCGAGGCGATGCATGATGAAGTCAGGGCGCGGACGCTGTTCGCTACCCATTATCACGAGCTGACTCGGCTCGCCGGCCGTCTCGACGCGCTGTCGCTCCATCACGTTCGGGCGCGCGAATGGAAGGGCGATCTCGTTCTGCTCCACGAAGTCGCTGACGGCGCGGCCGACCGCAGTTACGGTATCGCGGTTGCGAAGCTCGCCGGCCTTCCTCCGGCTGTCGTCGCACGAGCCCGCTCTGTGCTCGCAAAACTGGAGGCGGGTCGCGACGCGACCGGTGGAATTGCAGCCGGACTCGACGACTTGCCGTTATTTGCGGTGTCCGCCGAAGCCGGGCCTGTTCCAGACCCGGTCGCGGTTGCTCTCGATGAGATCGACCCAGACACCCTCACCCCGCGACAGGCGCTCGAGGAAGTCTATCGCTTGAAGAAGCTTGCCGCAGAACGAGACTCATGACCATTCTCGACGTCGAGAACCGCCGCTCCATCATCGACCGCCGGGCGATCGCGGATCGGCTGCAGGGTCTGCGGTCCGGAAGGAGACTCACGGCCGAAGTTGCGGGCACCATGCGCGAAGCGCTCGAACACGGCCGCGCGGAAATTGCCAATCGGCTCATTGAGACGCCCGGCAACGGCCGCGCGGCCGCCCAGGCGACCGCGTTCCTCCACGACCAGCTCCTTCGTCTGGCCTATGATTTCGTGCAGGACCGCGTGCTCGAGGATTCCGCTGGAAACGATTTCGCGATGGTGGGACTCGGCGGGACTGGCCGCGGTGAGATGGCGCCGTTCAGCGACCTTGATCTCATGTTTCTCACCGCCAAAGCGCCCACCGCTGGAGCTGAGCGTGCGGCAGAGGCGGTTTTGCACCTGCTGTGGGATCTGAAACTCAAGGTCGGGCATTCTGTCCGATCCATCCCGCAACTTGTCGCCCTTTCCAAGAAGGACATGACCATCCGCACCTCATTCCTCGAGGCGCGCTGGCTATGGGGCGACGAGAGGCTGTTCGATGCGGCGATGCGCAAGTTTCGCAAAGATGTCGTCGTTGGGACCGCGTCTGAATTCGTTTCCGCCAAGCTTGCGGAGCGCGACGAGCGGCACGTCAGCATGGGCGACAGCCGGTACGTCGTCGAGCCGAACGTCAAGAACGGGAAAGGCGGCCTGAGGGATCTCCACACGCTCTACTGGATCGGCAAATATGTGCATGGGGTCGAACGCCCGTCAGACCTTGTCGGAGCGGGGCTGTTCACGTCTAGCGAGTTCCGTCGCTTCGATCGCGCCGAGCGCTTCTTCTGGTCGGTTCGGTGCCATTTGCACCTGCTTGCCGGCCGCGCCGAGGAGCGATTGAGCTTCGATTATCAAAAGCGCATTGCAGAAATCATGCACTACGCCGACCGGCCGGGAAAATCGGCAGTCGAACGGTTCATGCAATTCTATTTCCTCAATGCGAAAACAGTCGGCGACCTCACCGGCCTGTTCCTTGCCCAGCTCGACGAACAACTTGGCAAGAAGGGCTTCCGCTTTGCCCTGCCTACCATCCGCCGTCGTCCGAAGCGGCTCGGCGGGTTTGTCCTCGATCGCGGGCGGATTTCCATACCCTCCGACGATTTCTTCCGAGCCGATCCGGTGCGACTGCTTGAGCTGTTCGTCTTGGCCGCCCGCGAACGGCTGGAGATTCATCCCGCCGCTATGCGCGCGGCGACGCGCGATGCCGCACTGATCGACCGCAAGGTGCGTGACGATCCGCTCGCCAATGAGCT
>JBKPON010000183.1:0-6280 GCA_046733135.1 Pseudomonadota bacterium
CCTCGAAAGCTATCGACTGGGTCTCGGCGAACCGATCGCCATGAGCGCCGAGCATGGCGAAGGGGTCGCCGACTTGTTCGAAGCGCTGCGGCCACATGTCGAGCACGAACATTTCGAACCCGAAAGCGAGGAAGAAGTAGCGCATTCTCCGCTCAGTCTCGCCGTAGTCGGCCGCCCGAACGCGGGCAAATCGACGTTGATCAACCACATGTTGGGGCAGGAGCGGATGATTACCGGACCCGAGGCCGGGATAACGCGCGATTCGATCAGCCTTGACTGGGAATGGAAGGGCCATCCGGTACGGCTGGTCGACACTGCCGGCTTGAGGAAGCGTGCGAAAGTGGAGGACAAGCTCGAACGCCTGTCCGTGGCCGATACGAAGCGCGCCATCGATTACGCCCAAGTGGTTGTTCTTCTGCTCGACGCGACCCGGGGATTGGAATCGCAGGATCTGCGCATCGCCGACCAGGTGATCGATGAAGGGCGGGCGCTGATCATTGCCCTCAATAAATGGGACGTGGCTGACCACGCGTCCGCGCTCTTCAACGGCGTCAAGGGAGCCCTCGCAGAGGGACTGTCGCAACTCCGCGATGTTCCGCTGCTCACCGTCTCCGCGAAGACTGGCAAGGGCATCGATACCATCCTCAAAGTTGCCTTCGAGCTGCGCGAGGCGTGGGGGAGGCGCATCCCTACGGGCGAGCTTAACCGCTGGTTTGAGGAGGCTGTGGCGGCGAACCCCCCGCCGGCACCCAAGGGGCAGCGAATTAAGCTCCGCTACATCACCCAGGTGAAGTCGCGTCCGCCGACGTTCGTGGTGTTCGGCAATCGCGTCGACGAATTGCCGGATAGTTATCGACGGTATCTCCTGAACGCGATGCGCCGGGACTTGAATCTCGGTGCTGTGCCGCTGCGCCTTAGCTTCCGTGGCGGCCGCAATCCGTTCGATCGTTCGAAACGATAAGGAGAATTTTACCCTTTGCGGTCTATCCAGCGATCTAGTGGGACCACGGCCGGAGGCATCCGGCGCCTATAGGAGCCTGGCGTGAGCGACGACCCAAGCACGACCGTCGATTGGGCGCATTTTGAAAAGAGCCGGTCCGAACTCGGGCCTGGGTTCATTCGTATCCTGAGCTATTTCAAGGAAGACGGGATCAAGTCGATCGCCCAGATCGAGCAAGCGATGCGCGAGGAGAATACGGTCGCGCTGGTAATCCCCGCGCACACGCTCAAGGGCGAATCCCGTCAGCTCGGGGCGGAGCCGCTGGCGAAAATCGCTGAGCTGATCGAAACCACGGCGCGCTTCTGTATCGAGAGCCGCCGTTTTCCCGACGAGCTCGTCCCCAAAGTCGTGGAGCTTCGCCGTCTGTTCGACGAGACCATCGATGTATTTGATAAGGCGACCAATCCGCTGATGACCCGGGCCGGCTCCGGTGGCTTCGGTCGGAAGGTCAACAATCAGGGCTTCGGCCGAATCTAATCGCCTTCCGCGGCTTCCGACTGCAACTGGACGTAATTCTGCAGGCCCATTCGCGCGATCATTTCGAACTGCTGCTCGAGCGTGTCGACATGCTCTTCCTCATTGTCGAGGATCTCGGAGAAAAGATCACGGCTGCCATAGTCGCGCACCTTCTCACAGTGCGCGATCGCGCCGCGAAGTTGCCCTAGTGCTTCCATCTCCAGCTCGAGATCGCCGCGGAGGATCTCCTCGACATTTTCGCCGATGTGCAGCCGGCCCAGCGCCTGAAAATTGGGCAGGCCGTCGAGGAAGAGAATGCGTTCGGCGAGCCGATCCGCATGTTTCATCTCGTCAATCGATTCGGCACGCTCGAACTTGGCCAGCTTGTGGACGCCCCAATTGTCCAGCAGGCGATAATGCAGCCAATATTGATTGGTCGCGGTGAGCTCGTTCTTCAGCGCTTCATTGAGTAGCGCCAGAACCTTGGGATCGCCCTTCATCTAAGCCCTCCATCGAACCGCAACGCACTAGTTCGTCGGGCGGTTGCTGGAAAGCGGAAAATTGGCGGAATTCTGCGGAAAGTTTGCGAGTGAAAGTCAGTCGCAGCTAGCGCTCACGCAACCACGCGGAGATGCGCGCGCCGGTTCGACCGCTCCTCGTCGAGGATCTCCTGCGTATAATCGAGGCAGCAGCCGCACTGCGGCTCGCAGCCGAGACGGGCATAAGCATCGGCCGGGCAAATCGCACCGCAGCGTGCGACCTCTCGCACTTCGTCCTCCGTCAAGGCATTGCAAACGCACACGATCATGCGCGCCAGGATAATGCTATTGCGACCTATTCGCAACTATTTTCGGCAAGGAGATCGACTTAGGCGTGGACCGTGGCCGCGGCACCACTCGCCGGCTGGAGCAGAGTCTTGGCCGTGATCCAGGCGATTGGCAGTCCGACGAGAATGATATGGGCGAAGAGCTGGGTCGCGATGGAGAGCGGCTTGGGTGGTAGCGCGGCGTCGAAGCGGAGCGGCACGACGATCCAGTTCATCGCGACATAGGTGATGAGCCCGTAGATCAGTCCCCACTTCAGCGGATTTTGGAGGATCTCCGGAAAGCGGCGGGCGACAATCACATAGACAGTGGCCATGATCGCCATCAGTGTGAAATGGACGCCCAGGCCGAGCAGGGCGCCGGGGGTTCCCCATTCCGTGGCCGAAGGGAATGGCCCGGAAGCGACAAACCGCAGCATGTTGTCGATCTCGCGGCCGAACAGCAGCGTCAGGATCATCGCGAACAGGATGTCCAACGTTCCGGCGACCAATGTCGCGAGTGCGATCGGTTTCAACATGGGGACGTCTCCTCCCGGCTCCAGGGTAGGTCCGTCCAGTAAAACGTCAACGAACGTCGCGATTTTGCCGCCGAATGACAAGTTTCAGCCCGGACCATGTCTCGTCGACCGCGCAAACCTTTACGTCGACGAGGCCCATCGGCAGCGCGGCATCGCGGATCACATCCTCGGTGATGTCCGTGGGAACCTTGGACGCCTTCTTCGGCCAACTGACCCAAATCATTCCAGCTGGATCGAGCAGTGGCAGGAGTTGCGCGAGTTTCGCTTCGAGTTCGGCGCGATCGGCGATGAAAAGATGCGCGGCATCGATTGGGGATTCGGGAACATCAAGCAGCAGCAGCTGCAACCGTTCCGCCGCAATCTCCTCACGCACGCCCTGGGGCATTCCATCCCACCATACGCGCATGCCGTCCTTCAGGGAGAGCTTCTTCGCGAGCGGCGTCCCGGAATAGCCGGCGGTCATCAGAACTCCGGCGTCAGCTCGCTGCCCATCAGCTTAGGGAAGAAGCCCTCATGCGCCGCGCGGAGGTTGGTGAGAGAGACGCTGAAGCCCGGACCGGCCACCGCCTCGCCACCGGTTCGTCCAATCGTAGCAGCGAAAATGTTGGTGGACGTCGCTGCGGCGATCACAGCGCGCGGATCCTTGGTGGTGACCAGCGCCCGACCTTGATCTTCACCGAACAGGATCGCAGCAGGGTTGGGCACATCGGGAAGGGTCACCTCGACTCCAATTCCGCCGGCCAGCGCCATTTCGGCAATGGCCGTCAGTGCGCCGCCGTCCGAGACGTCGTGGGCGGAGGTCACCGCACCGGCATCGATTAATTGACGCAGCAATTCGCCGAGGCGCCGCTCGACGGCAAGGTCCACCGTTGGTGCATTGCCCGCACGGCGGCCATGGCAAACCTCGAGCCAAAGCGACTGGCCAGCATGGGCAGTTGAATGGCCAAGTAGGACGAGTGTCTCGCCCTCCGCCTTGAAGCCGATCGTCGTGCTTTCCTCCCAATCCTCGAGCAGACCAACGGCGCCGATGGCAGGCGTGGGGAGGATGGCGAGGCTGCTGCCGTCATCGGCTTTCGTCTCGTTGTAGAGCGATACATTTCCGCTCACGACCGGGAAGTCGAGTGCCCTGCACGCCTCCGCTATTCCTTCGACGCAGCCGACGAACTGACCCATGATCTCCGGCCGCTGCGGATTGCCGAAGTTGAGGCAGTTGGTGATGGCGAGCGGCTTCGCGCCGACGGCGCAGAGGTTGCGGTAGGCTTCGGCGACGGCCTGCTTTCCGCCCTCGACCGGGTCGGCGTAGCAATAACGCGGTGTGCAGTCGGTGGTGATCGCCAGCGCCTTCTTCGAACCGTGCACGCGCACGACCGCAGCGTCGCCGCCCGGGCGCTGGACGGTATCTGCCCCGACGGATTGGTCATATTGCTCCCAGACCCAGCGGCGCGAAGCGAGGTTGGGCGACGCCATGAGCTTTAGCAGGTCCGCTGCAATGTCGGTGCTTTCCGGGATGTCGGTCACCGGCTCGGGCGGCTTGGGAATCGCGAAGGGCCGTTCGTAGCAAGGAGCCTCGTCCGCAAGCGGACCCAGCGGGATGTCCGCCACCGTCTCGCCGTTCCACACCAGCTCCATTCGACCGCTGTCGGTGACTTCGCCGATAACCGCGAAATCCAGCTCCCATTTGTGGAAGATCGCTTCGGCCTCGGCCTCGCGGCCGGGCTTCAGGACCATCAGCATGCGCTCTTGGCTCTCGGAGAGCATCATCTCGTAGGGCGTCATGCCCTCCTCACGGCACGGCACCTTATTCATGTCGAGCCGGATGCCAACGCCGCCCTTGCTCGCCATCTCGACCGAGGAGGAGGTGAGGCCAGCAGCGCCCATGTCCTGAATGGCGACAATCGCGTCCGATGCCATCAGTTCGAGGCAGGCTTCGATCAGCAATTTCTCCGTGAACGGATCCCCGACCTGAACGGTCGGGCGCTTCTCCTCGCTGTCCTCGGAGAAATCGGCGGACGCCATGGTCGCGCCGTGGATTCCGTCGCGGCCGGTCTTGGAGCCGACATAGACGACCGAGTTGCCGATGCCCGCGGCGGCCGAATAGAAAATCTTGTCCGTCCGCGCGACACCGACCGTCATCGCATTGACCAGGATATTGCCGTCGTAGGCCGGGTCGAAATTCACTTCGCCGCCGACCGTCGGAACGCCTACGCAATTGCCGTAGCCACCGATCCCAGCGACCACGCCGGCGACGAGGTGCCGGGTCTTGGGATGATCCGGCGAGCCGAAGCGTAGTGCATTCATGTTCGCGACCGGTCGTGCACCCATCGTGAAAACGTCGCGCAGGATTCCGCCAACGCCGGTGGCCGCGCCTTGATAAGGCTCGATGTAGGACGGGTGGTTGTGGCTCTCCATCTTGAAGATTGCCGCATCACCGTCGCCGATGTCGATCACTCCCGCATTCTCGCCCGGGCCCTGGATCACCCAGGGCGCGGAGGTTGGCAGTTTCTTCAGGTGGAAGCGCGAGGATTTGTAAGAGCAATGCTCCGACCACATGACAGAGAAGATGCCGAGCTCCACAAGGTTGGGCTCGCGGCCGAGCGCTTTGAGCAGGCGGCTGTATTCGTCTTCGCTGAGCCCGTGCTCGGCGACGATTTGCGGAGTGATAGTCGGGGCTTCGAGAACGTCCATGCGCGGCCCCTTAGCGGTCGGTCCCGCGGCCGTCACCCCGCGGTTACCGCGCCCACGTTGTCGGCGAGCCGCCTCTTTCAGCCGCCAAATGGCTCTGGTTCGACTCACGCGACCGCAGTAATCCTAGCGGGCCGGGGGGCTCTGATAAGGAGCGTGCAATGGCAAACCCAATCCCCGAAGGATATCGCAGCGTGAACGTCATTCTGACGGTCGACGATGCGGCGCGGGCAATCGATTTCTACAAGCAGGCTTTCGGCGCGAAGGAGATTTCGCGACTGCCGATGGGCGACAGGATCGGCCACGCCGAGCTACAGATCGGCGACACGCGGATCATGCTCAACGACGAATTCCCCGACATGGATAACCTGGGGCCCAAGTCGCGTGGCGGCACGACCTTTGGTCTCATCGTCTATACCGACGACGTCGATACTGCGTTCAAGAAGGCGGTCGACGCTGGGGGCACGGAGAAGATGCCGGTCGAAAATCAGTTCTGGGGCGATCGCATGGGCACGCTGACCGACCCGTTCGGACACAAGTGGAGCATCGCCACACACGTGGAGGATGTCGACCCCTCCGAATTTCAGTCGCGGATGGAAGCTTGGCAGTCGAAACAAAAGCAGCCGGAAACCGCATGAGTTTAAGCTCCTCCTCGCGCGCAGAACTCGTGGGGAGGAGCAAACTCTAGATCTCGGTTCTTAGGTATTTCTCGCCCGAGAAGATGAAGGTCTGCGGGCGTTCGTCGATATAATTAGCGAACGACGCCCGCTCGGGCGACCAGCTGTCCTCGCCAATTCGCCA
>JBKPON010000184.1:0-11366 GCA_046733135.1 Pseudomonadota bacterium
GCCCTCCTTTGCCCAATTCGATCGCTTGTTCGAACAATTGAATGTGCAAATGCGACAGATGGAGCAAATGGCCCGCCTGCCCGGTAACGCCCCGGGAATGGACGTCGCTTCCTACCGACGAGACCTGCCGGATGGCGCGAGCAGCGTCAGCGTCGTCAGCGTCAGCAACGGCGGAAGCACCTGCACGCGGCAGACCGAGGTGACATCGCAAGGCTCGGGCAAGGCCCCGAAGGTCGTGTCGACGGTCAGTGGTGATTGCGGCAGGCCGACGGAACCGGCGAGGTCAGCCGCTCCGGTCAACCCCACTTGACGCTGCGGCGGAGCAAACTGGCGCTAGAGACGGAAAATTGTCTTTGTTCACGCGTTGCCTCGACGGGGGATAGCCTTTAGTTGACGGAGCGCTTCCGCTGGAGCGTATCCCGAGCCCGTTTGTCGGAGTGACATCGCCTGTGCCGCGACGCGTCAAGGACTATATCGACATCAGCGAATATACCTCGCTGGAAGACCTGATCCGCTATCTCGAAGCGATTCGCGACAATCTGCCGTCGGATCACGAAGCCGAACTTCGGATTCGCGGCGACGACGTGTTCGGAAGGCGGCTGACGGTCACCTATTTCCGCGAACAGACGCCGGAAGAGGCCGAAATCGAGGCGAAATATTCGAGCGACGCCAAAGAAGACGCGACGATTGAAGATCTCCGCCGCAAGCTCGACGAAGTGCCCTACCGCCTCGGGTCAGGCAAGCAGCGCTAAGCGCGTTTCGCCGCGCCGAGACTCTTGCCAAACTGTACGATCAGGTTCCGAAGCTCCGCGGAATCGACCCTGTCGGCAGCCTTGTCGAGGTCGAACCATTTGCGGGTCCGCTCGCCGCGTTCCGGCCAATCGCCAAGCTCCCGTTCGACCGCCATGGGGTGAACGAGGATGTCCACTTCGAGCGTTCCAAGCAGTAGATGCTGCTTCACATGTCGGAAAGTTCCGATGGGTTTCGGATCAATCTTTCCCTTGATACCGGCTTCCTCAAAGGCTTCCTGAGCCGCCGAATCGGCGAGCGACTTGCCGGCAACCGGCCAGCCCTTGGGAATCATCCAGCGGCCGGAGCGGCGGCCGGTGACGAGCAGCACTTCCGCCTTCTTGCGGCGCTTGAACCGCCATGGCAGCGCACCCGATTGAAGCGGAACGGTCACTTGTCCTTTGCGACTCATGCTATGGAGGAATTCGGTCAGTTTCATGACGCAGGAACGGCCGTACAAGCAGGATGTTCGAATTATCCACAAAAAGGCATGCCTCGCCGAATGAGTCACGAAGTTGAGCTGAAGCTCGAGCTTGCGCCCGACGATATCGAGCAGCTGATTCGGCAGCCTTGGGTGCGCGCCGACGAAGCGCGCTCACAGCAGCATCTGTCGGTCTACTTCGACACGAACGATCATGAGCTGCGCAAGCGCGGCTATTCGCTCCGGGTCAGATCGATCGGCGATCAGTTCGTCCAGACCATTAAGTCACTGAATGGAGGCGCCGGGCTGTTCGACCGCGGCGAGTGGGAAAGCGGCGTCTCGGGACCCGAACCGGACCTTCGCGAACTCGCGGCTACGCCGCTTGCGGAGATTTCCCTGGGCGAATTACGACCGATCATCCGCTCCGAGGTAAAGCGGACATCGTACCGGATGCGGCCGCATGGCGCCGAGCTGGAGTTGGACATCGATCAGGGGACGATGAACGCCCGCGGCCGCGAAGTGCCAGTCAGCGAAGTCGAGATCGAGCTGCTGCGTGGCGAAGCGGGGGCGGCGCTGGCGCTGGCGCGCCGCATTGCAGCCGAAGTGCCCGTGAAGCTCAGCGTCATGAGCAAGGCGGAACGCGGTTTCGCCTTAGCGGACGGCAAGCTCGGCAGAGTCGTCAAGGCCGAAGCCGTGCCGGTGCGCGCGGGCATGAATGTCAGAGAAGGATTCGCCACGATCGTCAACGCCTGTCTCCGCCACTTCCGGCTCAACGAGCCGCTCGTGATCGAGAGACGGAAGATGGAAGCGCTGCACCAGACGCGCGTCGCGATGCGTCGGCTGCGTTCAGCATTGAGCTTGTTCCGGCCAGCGGTTTCCGACGAGGAGTTTGAGGGGATTCGCGACGAGCTGCGCTGGTTCACCGGGCAGCTTGGCGATGCGCGCAATCTGGACGTCTACCTCGAGCGCGACCTCGTGCCGGTGGAGCGCAGCCGGCTCGTGGAAAAACGTGAGGAAGCTTACGACCAGGTGATCGCCGCGATGGAATCGGGGCGCTTCCGGCGGCTGATGCTCGATCTCGTCGCTTGGGCGGCTGTCGGTCAGTGGCGCGGCCGAGCGATCGCCGAGCGGCCTTTGGAGCCATATCTCAACCACCGCATCGGTCGCTTGTGGGCGAAGGTCCGGCACGCCAAGAAGCTTGAGAAGGCAGACGACGATGAGCGGCACCGTCTTCGGATCCAGATCAAGAAGCTGCGTTACGCCCTAGAATTCGCCGAAGGCCTCCATGGGCACGCCGCAGAGGACCGGAAGACGTTCGGCAAGGCCGTCCAAGACCTGCAGGAAGCGCTCGGTCATCTCAATGACGCAGTCGTCGCTCGGACGCTCGTTCCCGCCGACGAATGGCTGATCGAACCGTGTGAACTGAGCGCGGAGGAGCGAGCGTTCCTGGACGAAGGAGAGCAGAACCTCGAAGACTTGCGGGAGATCGGACCTTATTGGCGACGGACCGCCGCCTAAGCCGTTTCGCGCTCAGCGGCTATTGTCCTCCACCCAATCCGCATATTTTCGAAGGATCTTGTTGATCGGCCAAGTGACGATGCAGGGCACCTTGTAACTGTGCAGCTCGGCGATTCGTTCGATGAGATCGTCGCTGTTCCAGTGATGGGTTTTGAAGATCGCCGGCACTTCCTCTGCCGTTTCGAGCTTGCCTTCCCATCGATAGATGGAGCGGCAGGGGCCAAGGATGTTGACGCAGGAGGCCAATCGCTCCTCGATGACGGTTCGGCCGATGCGCTCAGCTTCCTCGGCGTTGGCGAATACCGCGTAGACGGAAACCACGCTCATGTCCGCCGCCCCACCTCATGCGCACCCCAAACGGTGGCGGCGACAAGCAGCGCGCCAG
Organism: Pseudomonadota bacterium; assembly: GCA_046733135.1. GTDB lineage: Bacteria > Pseudomonadota > Alphaproteobacteria > Sphingomonadales > Sphingomonadaceae > Sphingomicrobium. The sequence goes on from JBKPON010000184.1 coordinate 3,114, forward strand.
TCGCCTGATGGAGCGCGGCGAGCCAGATCGCGACTCCCGAGAGTACGGTAAGAATGCCGAGAATGATCTGTGTACCGAATGCGGAATGGATGGCGATCGATGCCGCCCGCGCGCCCTTCTTGCGCACTCCGCGCGCGAAAACGATCATCGCAGCGACGACCACCCATGCCCACCAGCGGTGGATGAAATGAACGAGATAGGGGTCGTTGGTGAGCGCCCAAATGAAGCCGTGGTCCCAACGAACTCCTTCCGGGAAGAAGCGACCCTGCATGTCGGGCCAGCTTGGCGCCACTTGGCCGGCGTTGAGCCCCGCGACCCAGGCACCGAACAGCAGTTGGACGAATAGAATCGCAAGCGTGATTACGGCTGGGGCAGTCAGGTGCGAGGGCTGGTCCTTGCCGGTGACAGCGAGACGCCTGAGATCGAGCGCCACCCAGATCAGCGCGCTCATGATCGTCAGGGCCAGGAGGAGATGCGCGGAAAGGCGGAATTGGCTGACATCGGTGCGCTGCGACAGTCCGGACATGACCATGTACCAGCCGAGCGCTCCTTGCAGGCCGCCAAGGATCAGTAGCCCGACCATTTTCCAGCCGTAGCCACGCGGAATCGTCCGCTTCACAGCAAACCACAAAAGCCCGACGCCGAACACGACGCCGATCAGTCGCCCGAGCAGCCGGTGGACAAACTCCCACCAATAGATGTGCCTGAACTGAGCGAGCGTCATTCCGGCCGGACCGTTGATTTGCTGGTATTCAGGGGTGGCTCGGTACAGGGCGAAGGCACGATCCCAGTCGGCATGCGACAAGGGCGGGACGACACCGCTGATCGGCCTCCACTCGGTGATCGAAAGGCCGCTCTCCGTGAGGCGAGTGATTCCCCCCACCACCACCATCGCGAAGACGAGGGCGGCGATCAGGAACAGCAGGTTTGCGAGCGCAAGCGGTTGCGGCCTGGCGCGGATCCCCGGCGCCGCACTGGAAGCAAATGCAGAGTCCATCGGTCGCGCACCTATTCGCGTGCGGCGAGCGGAGCCGCAAGCCGTAGATTTAACCACGAATGATATATTGTAACTCAAACGAGCCTCGATTATATGCCGCTTTGCCATGTTGCAGCTTTCTATTCCCACGGCTCGGCTCGATCGGGTTGCGGTGGGCCTTTCTGGCCTCTGCCTCGTGCATTGCCTCGCGACCGCAGTCCTGCTCGGGCTGCTGTCGGCTGCCGGCGGAATTCTCGGTGCGCCGGTCATCCATGAGGTCGGCCTGACCCTTGCGATGATCCTCGGCGGCATTGCGCTTGGACGGGGAATCGTCGAGCACGGATTCATGATGCCAAGCGCAATCGGCGCACTCGGGCTCGGCGTGATGGCCGGCGCGCTAAGCCTGCCGCACAATGGGACCGAGGCGCTTTATACCGTCGTCGGCGTGATGATCCTTGCACTCGGGCACAGGCTCAACGCGATGGCGGCGGAATAAGACATCGTTCACTTGCCCGCGCTACGGCCGAGGTCTATCCGATGCTCCAACTCATGGCCCGACACGACCATCAGGTTCATCAGGGCGCAGCCCTCAAATCCGCCGCTCGCTCGCGTCTGACCAGCGAAGGCGAGCAGTGGACGGATATGCGGGCCGCCGTGTTCGATGCGTTGGCCAGTTTCGACAAGCCGGCGAGCGCCTATGATATCGCCGAGGCGGTATCGAAGCAGCAGGGCCGCCGCGTCGCCGCGAACAGCGTCTATCGGATCCTCGATCTGTTCGTGAACGCAAATCTTGCCCGGCGGGTCGAGAGCGCCAATGCCTATGTCGCCAACCAGCATCCCGACTGCCTGCACGACTGCATCTTCCTGATCTGCGACACCTGCGGCCAGACAGTGCACATCGACGACGACAGCCTGTCAGGGGGTGTACGCGATGCCGCGAAAGACGCCGGCTTCTCGGCGCCGCGACCCGTCATTGAAGTGCGTGGCACCTGCGGCGACTGCGCCGATCAATAGAACTATCCGAGATATCGGTTGGCATGCGGCTGAAGCGCTGACTTGCGAGCCTGAGTATTTCCTGAGCAATTGCTGAAATCGTCGCACTCATGAGGCCGAGTTGATGACTTCCGGGCTTCCATTGCGTAAGTCCTTATTCACATGAGTGATCGCCCCGAAACACCGCTGCTCGACTCGGTCCAATATCCGGCCGACATCCGAGCGCTCGCCAAAGACCAACTCCCGCAGCTTGCCGACGAGCTGAGGCAGGAAACGATTTCTGCAGTTTCGGTGACCGGCGGCCACTTAGGTGCGGGCCTCGGGGTGGTCGAACTGACCGTCGCCGTCCACTATGTCTTCGACACGCCGAACGATAAGCTGGTCTGGGACGTCGGCCATCAAGCCTATCCGCACAAGATCGTCACCGGACGGCGCGACCGCATACGAACGTTGCGCCAGGGCGGAGGCCTCTCGGGCTTCACGAAGCGAAGCGAGAGCGAATATGATGCGTTCGGCGCGGCCCATAGCTCGACTTCAATCTCGGCAGCGCTCGGTTACGCGATCGCCAACAAGCTATCCGGCGACTCGGCCCGAGCGATCGCCGTGATCGGCGACGGCGCGTTGAGCGCCGGCATGGCCTATGAAGCGATGAACAATGCCGCGGCCGCCGGCAATCGGCTGATCGTTGTCCTCAACGACAATGACATGTCGATCGCACCGCCGGTCGGGTCGCTCCGCAACAGCTTGGCCCGGCTCGTGTCGTCCAACAAATATCTGGGGCCCAGGAAGGTGGCACAAAGGATTGCCCGGATGATGCCCGAGGCGATCCACGATTGGGCCCGAAAGGCGGAGGAATTTACCCGCGGCTGGGTCACGGGCGGCACGCTCTTCGAGGAGCTCGGCTTTTATTACGTAGGCCCGGTCGACGGGCATGACGTTCGGGCGCTGGTCGAAGTGCTGGAAAATGTTCGTGATGCCGAGATCGGCCCGATGCTGGTCCACGTGGTTACCCAGAAGGGCAAGGGCTACGCCCCGGCCGAGAATTCAGCCGACAAATATCATGGCGTGGTCAAGTTCGATGTGGTTTCGGGCGTGCAGGCCAAGGCTGCGGCCGGAGCTCCTAGCTACACCGGTGTCTACGCCCAGGCGCTATCTGCCGAGATGGAGCGCGACAAGAAAGTCGTCGCGATCACCGCGGCGATGCCGTCGGGCACCGGCCTCGACAAGGTTGCCGAAAAATTCCCCAGGCGCACATTCGATGTCGGGATCGCCGAGCAGCATGCGGTGACGTTCGCGGCCGGCTTGGCCGCCCAGGGCTACCGACCGTTCGCGACCATTTATTCGACCTTCCTGCAGCGCGCTTATGATCAGGTGGTGCACGACGTCGCGGTCCAGAATCTGCCGGTGCGATTTGCAATGGACCGGGCGGGCCTGGTCGGGGCGGACGGAGCCACGCACGCCGGGAGCTTCGACCTCGCTTACCTGTGCACTTTGCCCAATTTCGTCGTGATGGCTGCGGCGGACGAGGCCGAGCTCGTGCACATGGTTCACACAATGGCTTTGCACGACAGCGGTCCCATCGCCGTGCGCTATCCGCGCGGCGAGGGCAGGGGAGTGCCCCTTCCTGAGCCGCCGCAGCAGCTGGAGATCGGCAAGGGCCGGATCATTCGCGAGGGCAAGACCGTTGCGATCCTGTCGCTCGGCACGCGTCTCACGGAGGCGGAAAAAGCGGCCGAGGAGCTCGAGGCCAAGGGCCTCTCGACCACCGTTGCGGACCTGCGCTTCGCCAAGCCGCTCGACGCCGAGCTGATCCGTCGGCTGCTGACCACGCACGAAGTGGCGGTTACGATCGAAGAAGCGTCGATCGGCGGCCTCGGCGCTCACGTGTTGACGTTCGCTAGTGACGAGGGGCTGATGGATGCGGGCCTCAAAATCCGCACGATGCGCCTCCCCGACCGCTTCCAGGATCAAGACAAACCCGAGAAGCAATACGACGAGGCTCGCCTCAACGCGCCGCACATCGTCGAAACGGTACTGAAGGCCCTACGCATCAACAGCGCCGGCGTCGAGGAAGTTCGGGCGTAAAAAGATCTGCGGGCTGCTCGGTCCCGCGGTTTCGCACGAAGGCACGAAGGCACGAAGAGAGTCCGAGCAGTGGATATCGAAGAGCTAGCGCGACAAACGATCGACTGCGGGTTTCGAGTTCACAAAGAACTCGGACCAGGGCTGCTCGAGAACGTCTATGAAACGATCATGGCCGCGGCCCTTCTTAAGGCCGGCTTCAAAGTTGAACGGCAAAAAGCAATTCCGATTGTGTTCGACGGGATATTGATTGCTGACGCGTGCCGTGCCGACCTGGTGATTGAGAATCGGCTCGTGGTTGAAATCAAATCGCTTGAGCGAATTGCGCCAGTTCACGCCAAACAGCTGCTGACATACATACGGTTGATTAGGCAGCCCGTCGGGCTGCTCATGAATTTCGGCTGCGAGACGTTTCGAGAAGGCGTGAGGCGGGTTGTGAATGGTCCGTCTACGTTCGTCGGCTCCCGAGCCCAGTCAAACTGACAATCTTCGTGCCTTCGTGCCTTCGTGTGAAAAATGAAGAAGCTTAGAGCTGATCAGTTGTTGGTGAGCCGGAGGTTGGCCGAGAGTCGGACCCGGGCGCAGGCGTTGATCATGGCGGGCGCGGTTTTCAGCGGCGAGAATAAGGTTGGCAAGGCGGGCGACATGCTTGCCGAGGACGCGCCACTAGAGGTGCGGGGCAAGGGTCATCCGTGGGTGTCGCGGGGCGGGATCAAGCTCGATCATGGCCTGACCCATTTCGGCTTTGACGTGAGCGGCGCAATCGCGCTCGATGTCGGTAGCTCGACTGGTGGGTTCACCGACGTCCTGCTGCACCGCGGGGCGGTTAAGGTTTATGCCGTCGACGTCGGTACCAACCAACTCGCCTGGAAGCTGCGCCAGGATCCCCGAGTTGTCGTGCTGGAACAAACCAACGCGCGTTATCTCACAAGTGAGCAGGTGCCCTCGCCGATCGATATGATCGTTTGCGACGCAAGCTTCATTTCGCTCGCCAAGGTGCTCGAAGCGCCGCTCAAGCTCGCGAAACCTGCCGCTGGGCTTGTCGCGCTCGTCAAGCCGCAGTTTGAAGCAGGGCGCGAGGAGGTTGGGAAAGGGGGTGTCGTCCGCGATGCCGACGTCCGTCGGCGCGTCTGCGATACGGCGGCCGAATGGGTCGCGTCGCAAGGCTGGCAAGTGCTCGGAATAACCGAAAGCCCAATCACCGGCCCAGAAGGCAACGTCGAATATCTACTCGGCGCGCAAAAAATTGGGGATAGCTGAGGCGAGCTGGGGATAGCTTCCAGGGTCAGGGTGGCGGAATTGACGCTAAATCCCTATTTCCGCGCGGAAAGGGAGAAACGCGCATGCAGTCCGAGAACAAATTGTTCGACGACTTCGTCAAGATGGTGAACGGCTTTGCCGGAACGATGGCCGGCATGGGCCGTGAAGCCGAGTCGTCCGCGCGTGAGAAAATGCGCGAGTGGATGGCAGGTACCGACTTTGTCGGACGCGACGAGTTCGAGGCGGTCAAGGCAATGGCTGCGGCCGCGCGTGACGAGAACGAGGCTTTGAAGGTGCGGATCGCGGCTTTGGAGGCGAAGGTCACGGGCCCAGCCGCCGGAACCGCCAAGCGCGCCGGCAAGAAGGCCAGCCCTGGAGCGTGAACCTGAGCGAGGAAGAAGTCACCGAAGAGCGCGACGACGGCGCTCCGATCGAGGTTCTCGAGCAATATTTCGAGGCGCGCGGCTGGGTGTGCGAGCGGACCGCCGAGGGTGAGATCGTCGCGTCCGCCACTGGCAGCTGGGCGCAGTATGAGTTGCGCGGCGTCTGGCGCCCCGAGGACCAGGTCCTGCAATTCCTTGCCTTCCCGGACATCAAGGTCGCACTGGAAAAACGGACCGCCATCTATGAGGCTCTGAGCCTGATCAACGAGCAGCTGTGGCTAGGCCATTTCGAGATGTGGTCGGGCTCGGGCCTGGTGGTGTTCCGCCACTCGACGATCCTCGATTTGCGCGAAGACGACGGCTTGAGCCTCGAGCAGGCCGAAGCGATTGCGGAAGCGGCCGTCGAAGAGTGCGAACGCTTCTATCCGGTCTTCCAGTTCGTTCTGTGGGGTGGAAAGTCGCCGGGCGAGGCGATTGCCGCGGCATTGATCGACACGCACGGCGAGGCTTGAGGCTCATCGCCAGCATGATTTCACCATTGCCTGTCCCCACCTGGTTCGTCGGCTGCGGCAACATGGGCGGGGCGGTGATTGAGGGCTGGCGGGCTTCTGGCTTCGATCTTTCGAACCTGGTCGTCATCCGTCCGAGCGGCATTCCGGTGGAAGGTATCAGAACCGTGACCGGCTTCGCCGAGGGCGGGCCTCCACCGAAACTCGTCGTCCTGGCCTTCAAGCCGCAAACGCTTGCCGAGGTCGCGCCGCAATTGCGGCGCTGGCTGACGTCGAAAGCGACGGTCCTTTCGCTGCTCGCCGGCGTCGAATGCGCGACATTGCGCGAGTTGCTTCCCAGCGCCGGAACGATCGCCCGCGCCATGCCCAATCTGCCCGTCGCGGTTCGGAGAGGTGTGGTCGCGCTATACAGCGACGAAGCGGACGACATTCAGCGCGAGAAGCTCGCGGACCTTTTCGCCCCGCTGGCCTTCGGCGTGTGGATGAACGAAGAATCAAAGCTAGGGGTAGTTGGGGAGATAGCAGGCGCCGGTCCCGCTTATGTGGCGCGGTTCATCACCGCCCTTGCGAAGGCGGGCGAAGATCGGGGCTTGTCATCCGAAATCACCTCCGCGATTGCGCTCGAGACAGTGCTCGGCACTGCCTGGCTCGCGGCGACGACGCACGAAAGCATGGACGAGATCGTGGAACGCGTGGCCAGCCCGCAGGGCACCACTCGAGCCGGCCTTGCAGTGCTAGATCGTGAACATGTGCTCGACCAGCTGATCGGAGTTGCGATCCAGGCCGCGGCGCGTCGCGACGTTGAGTTGGCCGAGGAAGCGAAGTCCGCTTCGCTTGCCGAAGACCATCGCCTGGCCTAGGCCCGTCACGCATCCGTAACAGAGGAGCCGATGGCCGAGCTGCAGAGCACCTTTGACGACCGCGACGGCTGGATCTGGTTCGACGGCGACCTGGTGCCCTGGCGGGACGCCAAGGTTCACGTCCTGACTCACGCGTTGCACTATGCGAGCAGCGTGTTCGAGGGCCAACGCGCCTATAATGGTGCGATCTTCAAACTGCGCGAGCACACGGAGCGGCTACACAAGAGCGCTCGCCTCCTCGGCTTTGAAATTCCCTGGACGGCCGACGAGATCGACGCGGCCTGTAACGACGTGCTCAAGGCCAATGGATTTACCGACGCCTATATGCGGCCGGTGGCGTGGCGTGGCGCGGAGTCGATGGGCGTGGCGCCTGGCCTCACCAAGCCACATCTCGCGATCGCGGCTTGGGAATGGGGGAAATATTACGATCCGCGACATTCCGGGACCGGCATTCGATTGGACATATCGCCCTGGCGTCGGCCCGCTCCGTACACTGCGCCGACCGAGTCGAAAGCTGCGGGCCTCTACATGATCTGCACGCTCGCAAAGCAACAGGCGGAGGAGCGAGGCTATAACGACGCGCTAATGTTCGACTGGCGAGGCCGAGTGGCCGAAGCGACGGGCGCAAACGTCTTTTTCGTCGCCGACAGCACATTGCACACGCCAACCCCCGATTGCTTCCTCGACGGGATCACGCGTCGGACGATCATGGATCTGGCACAACGGCGCGGGATCGAGGTGGTCGAACGCGCGATCTGGCCCGAGGAGATGGAGAGCTTCGAGCAGATGTTTCTCACCGGCACGGCCGTCGAAGTCACGCCCGTGCGTTCGGCGGGCCCATGGAACTTCGAGGTCGGCGATCTCACGCGTCAGCTGTCGAAGGACTATGAGGACCTCGTGAACGGGCGCATCCCGAACGCCTAACCGTCTTTGGCGAGGCTTGCCGGGTCCTCGACGTCGTGGACACGGCCCTTCTCGACGTCGGCCAGCAGGTGTTGGAGCCACGAGCGGTCGAGCCGCCTTTGCCGATCCAGATGCTCCATCAAATACACGCCGCCCGTCGAAAGCCTCGGAGCGAGCTCTTCGCGGATCGGATTCAGCTTCTCGATCAGTTCATCCAGCCGAGCGATCCGGCGGCGAAGGGATTGGTCGACTACGGACAAATCGGCCAAATGGAGGAATAACAAAGC
>JBKPON010000185.1:0-8604 GCA_046733135.1 Pseudomonadota bacterium
CCGGGGAAGAATTTGTTGACCCCCATGGTCATCCCCTTCTGCGCGAGGGACCTCAGGAGTTTGTTCTTGCTGAGCTTCTTGAGCCCTCGCTTGAGCGCGCCGAAGAAATACTCGCGTTCAATATCGTCGAGAACCTCGCCCAGCGCCGCATCGGCTTCGTACGGGGATTCGAACTGGCGGCGACCGATCTCGAGGAGCCGATCGACGAACTCTTCGGACCGTGAGTCTCCGAATTCCCCCTCAAATTCCTGGTCGGTGTCGCCCTGCTCGAACGCGACTTCGAAATCGTCGGCCAGTTCGTCATCCTGCTCGAGCTCGAACTCGCGCTCGAAATCGTCGTCGCGACTTTCGAATTCCGTTTCGATGTCGTCAGGCCGTGCGCTTTCCATCTCGAGTTCGAATTCGCGTTCCAGCTGCGAGAAATCGCCATAGTTGTCGCTCATGATGAGTCTCCGCCATTGTCCGCTGGAAACCGGGTCGAAGGACGTCCAGCGATGCTGCAGGCCTGCGTTCGTGGTTGAGTTTCCTCGGCCACATGTTCGACAGGACTGACGAGGCCCAGTTCCGCGGCCAGCCTCCTGATTGCGTTTGCCAGAATTGAAGGCGTCCCTGAGTCGAGGGTGATTGGCCGGCGAACCAAGCTCACGCCCGCAGCGCTCTGCCCGTCTCTCGATACGGCAAGGACGCCGAGCGGCGGCTCGGCGAGGATCAGATTGAGACAATTGGCTCCATCGTGCGCCGAGTCTTGAGCAATGATGATGGTGGCCTTCTCCTCGCGCGCGGCCCGCAGGCAGTCGTCGTGCTGTGATGAATTGCCGACGATCTCAATGTCCCGTTCGGGGCCAAGGAGATCGCTGATGATTGTTCGAAGCATCTCCGGCATGGGACCAAAATGAATGCGGATGGGGTTCACTCGAATCCTCGACTCGAACGGTCCCGAACGATGGGCGTCAATCGGGCGGCGCACATGAACTGACTGGTCTAAAAATGGTCCGGGGATCGGTCCCGGGTCGTTCTGCTGGTCGCGCTCGGGTGTTCCCCTACGAAAGCGCGCCTGGCCGGAGCACCACGTCCGCGGTCATCCAGCTGGGGTAGATCCAATGGCCCCCCTCTTTCGATACTCCATGACCCGCCATCTGGAGGGAGCTGAAGCGTTCAGCGGTGTTTGGCTCTTCTGCGAATCGTGTAAACCATGTTAAATCCCCAGGTTGCTCGGCTGGATCGCATCCTGGCGGATATGGTCCTGGAAGACTTGCGGCGATACAAATTGAGGCAACCGGCGCGTCTCCTCAGCGCCCTTCGCCGCCATCGGCCTAAGGGGAGGCTGTATGGATCAATCGCGTCTGGCGGTGAATTCCTGTGAACAGGCGAGCACCCGAATGAGCCCGACCGTCACGATCGTCAGCGACGTGTTGCTCTATCGGGAAGGTCTTGCTGCCAGCCTGATCCGGCACGGCCGGGTGAAGGTCCTGGACATTGTGACAAGCGCCGACGCATTGCCGGTCATTTCTCGAAATATTCCGGACGCGCTGCTCCTCGACGGCGCCGCGAACGACTGCCTTCAGCTTGCCCGAAAAATCCGCGTGCTTGTTCCGGCCGTTCGAATTGTCGGCTTTGGCATCTCCGGTGGTGCGGACAGATTTGTCGATTGCGCAGAGTCGGGTCTTGTCGCTTTTGTCGATTCCGGCGGCAGTGTCGGTGAATTGGTGAACGCCGTATTCGCAGCCTTGAATGGCGAGTTGGATTGTTCACCGAAGGTATCGGCACTGATGTGCGAACGGCTCGCACGCCTGGCAATAGGTTCGGCGAAGGCCGCAGCGCTCACGCGGCGCGAGCAGGAAATTGCCGTTCTCATCGGCCAGGGGCTTTCCAACAAGGAAATTGCCATTGATCTGCGAATCGGGGCTTCGACCGTAAAGAATCATGTCCACTCGATTCTGGAAAAACTACACGTCAGACGACGGTCGGCGATCGTCCATCAGTTGAGTCAAACCTCGTGGATGAAGCAGGCGCGCTCTGAGCAATAGCAGCACGAACTGCCAAGCATCCCGGTTTCAGCAGGTATCCGGCGTCTCCGAAAAGGGCCGAAGGCGGACATCGGCGAGGTCTAGCAGCCGCGCGCTTGGGCCAATACAGTCGGACTAGCCGGATTTTGGTACCGGCATTCGCAGTTTCGAATCCTGCCGCCCCAGCCAGCCTTCACTCGCCGGGCGGCGGCGGTCACGCTATGCCGCGCGAATGAATCCGCTTTACGTCGAGATGAAGACCAGCGTGTTCGAGCGCATGTCGGCGCTCGCGCTCAGACATGGCGCAGTGAATCTCGGCCAGGGCTTCCCCGATTTTGGCTGGCCCGAGGACATCCTGGACTCCGCCGCGAAGGCACTGAAACACGGTTCGAACCAATATCCGCCGTCACGCGGCCTCGCGGCGCTTCGGGACGCCGTGGCCGGCCACTACAATCGCCAGCAGGGGCTAGAACTCGACGCCGACCACGTTTGCGTGACTAGCGGCGCGACGGAAGCCCTCGGCGCGGCGATTCTCGCCACTGTCGAACCGGGCGACGAAGTCATCGTCCTGACGCCGGCGTACGACAGCTATGCGCCGATGGTGCGCAGGGCAGGGGGCCAAGTGCGTGAGGTCGCTCTGCAACCTCCTGAATGGAGGATCGAGCGTGCCGCGCTCGAGGCCGCGATCGGGCCCAAAACTCGCGCGATCCTGTTCAACAACCCGCACAACCCTGTCGGGCGGCTGTTCGCGGGCGAGGAGTTGGAAGCGATCGTCGCGGTTGCGCTCGACCATGACCTTATCGTCATCAGCGACGAGGTTTGGGAGCATATTCTCCTCGACGGACAGCGCTTCACACCGATAGCGTCGCTTCCCGGAATGACCGATCGGACGATCAAGATCGGTTCTGCTGGCAAGATATTTTCGCTCACCGGCTGGAAGGTCGGATGGATGATTGCCAATCCGGAGCTTGCCGCGATCGCCGCCCGGGCACACCAGTTCCTGACCTTCTCGACGGCACCCAATTTGCAGGCGGCCGTCGCTTACGGGCTCAATGAAGGGGACGGTTGGATCGAGCCGATGAGGCAGCGCTTCGCCCGAGCGCGCGACCGGATGGCCGCGGGCTTGCGGGCGGCCGACTTCGTAGTGCTGGACTCCGCTTCGACCTACTTCTTATGCGTCGACCTTCAGGCCTCAGGAATAGGGTTGGACGACGAGGGCTTCGCTCTCGCGGCGGTGGAGGAGGCGGGCGTCGCCGTCGTGCCCCTGTCCGCCTTCAGCGAGCACGATCCGTCGAGGCACCTGGTTCGGCTTTGCTTTGGCAAGAAAGACGAGACGATCGACTTGGGCGTCGCCGCGATGAAGAGGGCGAAGGAGATGTTCGCATGAGTCCCACTGAGGAAGCCGCCCGGATCCTGGAACTCTTCTCGATCGATTGCGGTGGGCGGCTGGTCAGTACCTCGCCCATCGACGGCAGGACGATCGGGCGCGTGACGGCCGGCGATCCCGAGCTTGCTTGCGCCAGGAGCGCTGAAGCTTTCCTTGCTTGGCGTGAGATGCCGGCGCCCCGGCGCGGCGAACTGGTTCGGCAGTTCGGCGACCTCCTGCGTGAGGCGAAGCCGGTGCTAGCCGAAATGATCACGCTCGAGGCCGGGAAGATCATGCAGGAAAGCCTCGGCGAAGTGCAGGAGATGATCGACATCTGCGATTTCGCGGTCGGGGTGTCGCGGCAGCTCTATGGACTGACCATCGCCAGCGAGCGCCCCGACCATCGAATGATGGAACAATGGCACCCGCTGGGACCGGTACTGGTGATCAGCGCCTTCAATTTCCCGGTCGCCGTGTGGGCGTGGAACGCCGCATTGGCGCTGGTGTGCGGCAATCCGGTCATTTGGAAGCCAAGCGAGAAGACTCCTCTCTGCGCCGAACTGGTGATGCAGCTCGTGCGACGCGTGACCCGCCGCTTTGGCGACGCGCCCGATGGGCTGGTCGAGCTGGTTCAGGGCGAGCGCGACATTGGCGAAGCGCTGGTCGACGATCGTCGGATTGCCCTGGTTTCGGCGACCGGCTCGACGGCCATGGGACGGTCAGTGGGCCCGCGCGTATCGCAGCGCTTCGGTCGCGTGCTGCTGGAACTCGGCGGCAACAACGCGACAATCGTGTGTCCGAGCGCCGACCTCGAACTCGCCGCGCGAGCCATCCTGTTTTCGGCTGCCGGAACCGCGGGGCAGCGTTGTACGACGCTGCGTCGGCTGATCGTTCATGAGAGCATTGCCGATCCGCTCGTCGAACGCGTCAAAAGTTTGTTCAGTGAGGTGAAAGTCGGCGATCCACGCGACGCAGATACACTGATCGGGCCGTTGATTGACGAGAGCGCGTTCAAAGCAATGAAGCGCGTGCTCGGCGATAAGCTCGAGCGTGTCGATGCCGTTTCTGGCGGTTATTACGCGCGACCCGCGATCGTGGAAGTGGAGCGGCAGGAGGGCACCGTGCTGCAGGAGACGTTCGCGCCCATCCTTTATGTGCTCCGCTACCGCGACTTCGAGGAGGCCGTTGCGCTCAACAATGCCGTGCCGCAGGGACTGTCATCGTCCATCTTCACGACGGATTTGCGCGAGGCCGAGCGGTTCATGTCCGCAGCTGGGTCCGATTGCGGTATTGCCAATGTGAACATCGGACCATCGGGCGCGGAAATCGGCGGAGCATTCGGCGGCGAGAAGGAGAGCGGCGGCGGACGAGAAAGCGGTTCCGACAGTTGGCGCGCCTACATGCGCCGGCAGACAAATACGATCAATTACGGATCAGATATGCCACTCGCTCAGGGAATCCGTTTCGACGTCGCCCCATAGCGCCAGCTTCTCCTGCTCGATCAGGCCGGGCCAGGCGCGGCGGAATTTCTTCTTCCAGGGGCCGAGCGCCTTGGGATCCAAGGGCTGGGCAATGAGATAGCCTTGCGCCAGATCGCAGCCGAGTTCCCGCACCAAACGTAGCTGATCGACGGTTTCAACGCCTTCCGCGGTGGCCTTGAGACCCAGTGCGTGCGCAAGGTCGGTGATCGCCTGGACGATCAACCGGCAGTCGCGAGAACGATCGATGTCGGCAACGAACGCTTGATCAATCTTCACTTCGGTGAACGGCAGGTGGCGCAGCTGCATCAGCGTCGAATAGCCCGTGCCGAAATCGTCGATGGCGAGGCCGATGCCCTTGATCCGGAAGCGCGTCAGTGTGTCCATGAGTTTGACAAGCGGCTGGGTTGCCCCTTCGGTCAGCTCAAGCACCAGGCGATCGGTCGGAACGTCGAGTGCACGGCACATCCGCTCGACGAGATCGGGGAAATCGAGATGCTGCAAACTGAGCGCCGAGATGTTGAGTGCGATGCAGGTGTCGATTCCTTCGTCGCACCAGTCGAGCCATTGACGAAGGATTGTTCGAAGACCCCAATGGGTGAGGTCGTCAATGAGGCCGTGTTGCTCGGCAAGCGGCACGAATCGCGACGGCTCGATCGTTCCGAGCTCGGGATCCTCCCAACGAACCAACGCCTCCACTCGAGCGAGCTTCCCCTCGCGCAGCGTGACCTTCGGCTGATAGACCATGTGCAGTCGCTGATCCTCCAGCGCCTGCTGCAAGCTCGTGAGAAGCTGGGCTTCAGCTTTCCGCATCACTGACTAAGGTCGCCTTGAGCCGCTGGAGTTCGTTTTCGAGCTCTTCGAGGCGGACGGGCTTCTCGAGCGGACCCGCCATGACGAGTCCTAATGCCTCCCCAAGTCGAAATGCCGATTCAAGGACCCGGCGGTCGAACCCGCTCACAATCAACACCGGGGCGTGGTAATCCTCGTCGGCGAGAAATCGGAGCAACTCCACCCCGTCCATTCCGGGCATGCCGAGGTCGAGCGCGACCATGTCCGGCCGGTTTGCGCGAAATTCCTTGCGGAATTCCTCGTCCTCGGCGGTGATCACCGGCTCGAACCCCGTGGCGTGCGCTGCATTGGCCAAGAACTCGGCCAGTGCAGGCTCGTCATCGATCAGCAGCAACCGTGGCTGCGCCATTCGATCTCCTCATCTCCCCGAGCGAGCAGTGGGCGGCACCAGTCCCGCCGTCAAGCGAATGAAACGCAAATTTAACCATGCGATCCATAAAGTCCCATTTTGGCGCGACGAACGCGCATGGAGGGGTGATGTTTTCATCGCTGATCCGCCGGAAACCCGCAGGCTTCGGGTCCGCATCGGGCGAGTTGGGGTTCGAGTCGACGACCGTTTCGCTGTCGACCGAGGTCCCGCGTCCCGTCGAGCGTCGGGCCGAGGAACGCGTCTCCGCGCTGCTTCGGGTAGCCAAGCTCACGGGCGCCGCGGGCGAAGAACAGTTGATCCGTGTAAGAAACCTCTCGGCCGGCGGCCTAGCAGCGATTGTAACGCACACGCCGCAGGTCGGCGACCGGGTCGGGGTCGAGCTTTCATCGCAGACCATTCCTTCGACCGTCGTATGGACACGCGGGGACGTCGCGGGCCTGAAGTTCGACCAGAATGTGGATATCGGCGAGCTCCTCGCCGGCCGTAAGCCGCGCCATGGCTTTCGGGCGCGTCCGCCGCGCCTGCAGGTGACGTGCAAGGCCTCGGTGCGCGTCGGCAAGCTCTATTACACCGTTGATGTGCGCGACGTTTCCCTTGGAGGAATGAAGGTCGAGCCGATCGAGGAATATTGCGTCGGCAAGAAGGTCGTCGTGGTTGTGGAAAGCTTCAAGCCGGTTACCGGCGAGGTGCGCTGGTATTCCGAGCGCAAGGCCGGGATCGTATTCGACCAGCCGCTCGACTTTGACGAGCTTGCCGAATGGGTTGGAAAACGGGTCGAGCTCGCCAGCCTCAAAGCATCTTACCAAAAGAATTAAGCGGTTCCTCCCCATTGCGCAGCGACGGGGAGCGGAAGCTGCAGTGCTGGGGGAGGGGTAACTGGTGCCTCCGTCTCTAACCCATCCACCATTCACTTTGCGGTGAATGTCCCCCCACGAGCTACGCTTGCCGCTTCGCGCTCGCAATGACGCCATTGCGCTCCTATCTCTCCTCTTCAGCATAAGGAGAGCAGGAATGGCCGAAGAAGTCGCGGTTCTGGCGGGCGGATGCTTTTGGTGCACGGAGGCAGTCTTTCTCGATGTCGTCGGCGTGAAGTCGGTCGAAAGCGGCTACACCGGCGGGCAGGTCGCCAATCCTACGTACAAGCAGGTGTGCGGCGGCGACACGGGTCATGCCGAGGCGATCCGCGTCACCTTCGATAACGCAGAACTCAGTTACGACGATCTGCTCGACATCTTCTTCGCGACGCACGATCCGACACAGCTCAACCGGCAGGGCAATGATGTTGGAACCCAGTACCGTTCGGCGATCTTTCCGCAGAACGAGGAGCAGGAACGGAAAGCGAGAACCGCCATCGAGCGGAACAGTCCGGACTACGGCAACCGGATCGTGACCACGATCGAGCCGAAGGGCGAATGGTGGCCGGCAGAGGATTATCACCAGGACTATTGGGCGAACGAAGGCCAGAGGAACCCCTATTGCCTCGCCGTGATCCCGCCGAAGCTTCAGAAGTTGCGCAAGAGCTTCCAGGCGCGTGTCAAATCGGCCACAGCGCAGGCCTAATCCCTTTCATCGAGTCGAAATCGGGTTGGAAGATGGCTCACTCCGTGCGACCCACCGGGCGAACAGGGGGAAGGGGGCGGCGCTCGGTCGCCCCTTTTTCTTTGCATTGCATCCTCCTCGGCGACGCCCACGCTTTGTGTCGCTGTTGACTTCAGCCGTGCACGGGCGTTCCGTCGCCGTAACAGTTGCGACTCACCGGGGGGCCGACGGAGAGGAGCGCTTGCGATGAAGATTCTGTGCGTGCTCTACGACGATCCGATCGAGGGGCATCCCTCGAGCTATGCGCGTGACGATCTTCCCAAGATCGAACGCTACCCGGACGGCCAAACGCTGCCTACGCCCAAAGCAATCGACTTCCAGCCGGGCGCACTGCTCGGCAGCGTCTCGGG
This sequence comes from Pseudomonadota bacterium, assembly GCA_046733135.1. Taxonomy (GTDB): domain Bacteria; phylum Pseudomonadota; class Alphaproteobacteria; order Sphingomonadales; family Sphingomonadaceae; genus Sphingomicrobium. The sequence goes on from JBKPON010000185.1 coordinate 8,022, forward strand.
TGAGCTTGGCCTGCGGCAATTCCTCGAAGCGCAAGGTCACGAGCTAATCGTCACGTCGGACAAAGACGGGCCCGATTCCGTCTTCGAGCGCGAACTCATCGATGCGGATGTGGTAGTCTCACAGCCCTTTTGGCCCGCCTATCTGACCACGGAGCGCATCGCCAAGGCCAGGAATCTGAAGCTCGCGATCACGGCTGGAATCGGCTCGGATCATGTGGATCTTGAAGCGGCCTCGCAACGCGGAATAACCGTTGCCGAAGTCACTTACTGCAACTCCATCAGTGTTGCCGAACATGTGGTGATGGCGATCCTCGCCTTGGCGCGAAACTACCTGCCGTCGCACGATTGGGTGCGCCGCGACGGCTGGAACATCGCCGACTGCGCGGCGCGCATGTACGACATTGAGGGCATGCACATCGGAACAGTCGCGGCAGGCCGCATCGGGACGGCCGTGCTACGCCGGTTGAAGCCTTTCGATGTCCATCTCCATTATTACGACCGCCATCCGCTGCCCGAGGATGTCGAGCGCGAGCTTGGGGTCACCCGGCACGCGTCGGCCGCCGAGATGGTCCCCTACTGCGAC
>JBKPON010000186.1:0-5279 GCA_046733135.1 Pseudomonadota bacterium
ATCACCGACCAGCTGACCGATCAGCGCCGCGCGGCCTGGTCAGACATCGCCCGCCGAATCGCGCACGAAATCAAGAACCCACTGACCCCGATCCAGCTCGCGGCGGAGCGGTTGGAACGTCGCTTCGGCAACGAGATCAGCTCCGACAAGGAAACTTTCCACCGGCTGACCGGCACAATCGTTCGCCAAGTCGGCGACCTGCGCCGAATGGTCGACGAATTCTCCAATTTCGCGCGCATGCCCAAGCCCGTGTTCCGGGATGAGAATATCCACGACATCGCGCGCCAAGCCTTGTTCCTGCACGAAGTTGCCCATCCGGGAATCACCTTTGTGCTCGAACCGTCAGAGGGCGAATTACGCATGGTCTGCGACCGGCGACAGTTGGGGCAAGCCCTGACAAATGTCGTCAAGAATGGCGTGGAAGCCATTGAAAGCCGTAAGAGTAGGGGTGAACACAGCCTTGCCGGCGACCGTGTCGAATTGCGCCTCCGCGAAGGCGAGGGGCAACTGGTCATCGACGTGACCGACACGGGCATCGGCTTGCCCGAAGACCGCGAGCGCCTGACGGAGCCCTATATGACCACGCGCGTCCGCGGTACGGGGCTTGGCCTCGCCATCGTCAAGAAGATCGTCGAGGAGCATATGGGCGAGATCGCCTTCCTCGACCGGTCGGGCGGGGGGACGCACGTCCGCATCGCCTTCGACACCGACAGGCTGGCTGCGCTCGCAGCTGACGAAAACGCAACAGCAACCCATCCTGACAATGATGATGGCGGAGAGAATGACTGATGGCGCTTGAAGTGCTGGTCGTGGACGACGAAGCCGACATCCGCGAGCTCGTGAGTGGAGTTCTGGAGGACGAAGGCTATGCGGTACGCACCGCGGCCGACAGCAATGCGACTTTGGACGCCGTTGAAGAGCGGCGCCCCTCGATGGTGCTGCTCGATGTGTGGCTGCAGGGGTCGCGTCTCGACGGGCTGCAGCTGCTTCAGGAGATCAAGCGCCGCGATCCGACCATCCCGGTGCTGATGATCTCCGGCCACGGCAATCTCGACACTGCGGTCGCTGCCGTGAGGGAGGGCGCGGTCGATTTTATCGAAAAGCCGTTCGAGGCCGAGCGACTGATCTATCTCGTGGATCGGGCGACGGAGACCGAGCGGCTGCGCCGTGAACATGCCGCGCTCAAGCAGCAGGTCGGACAGGAAGACCAACTCCACGGCAATTCCGTTGCGATCAACACCGTGCGCGCAACGCTGAAGCGCGTCGCCCCGACGGGCAGCCGAGTGCTGATCTCCGGCCCGCCGGGAGTGGGCAAGGAAATTGCGGCGCGGATGATTCACCAGTGGAGTCCACGCGCGAAGGCGCCCTTCATCGTCCTGTCCGCGGCCGCAATGAGCCCGGAGCGGGTCGAAGAGGAGCTGTTCGGAAGCGAGAGTGACGGAGCGATGCGGCCCGGCCTGCTGGAGCATGCGCACGGCGGCACCCTGTTCCTCGACGAAATCGCCGACATGCCTCTAACCACCCAAGGGAAGATCCTGCGGGTGCTGACCGACCAAAGCTATTCGCGCATCGGCGGACACCGGCCGGTCAAGGTCGACGTGCGCGTGCTTTCGGCGACGTCGCGCAATCTCCAGGATGAAATCGCCGTCGGGCGCTTCCGGGAGGACTTGTTCTATCGGCTCAACGTCGTTCCGGTGCGGTTGCCGCCGCTGAGGGAACGTCGCGAGGACATCCCCGAGCTCGTCAATCACTTCCTCGCGCGATACGCGGCCGAACGGCGCATGCCGGCTCCAGGCATATCCGAAGAGGCGATGGCGGCGCTCCAGGCCCATGACTGGCCAGGTAACATTCGTCAGCTGAGGAACATCATCGAGCGGACTCTGATTCTTGCGCCCGGCGACCGGGCTTCCTGCATCGAGGTCGATCTGCTCCCCTCCGAGATCCTCGACAGCCAGCATTCGGTCGGCGGGTCCAGCACCGCCATGGCGATCATGGGCAGCCCGCTGCGCGAAGCGCGAGAGTCCTTCGAGCGCGAATATCTGCGCATCCAGATTCGGCGATTTTCCGGCAACATCTCGCGCACCGCGTCGTTCATCGGAATGGAACGGTCCGCGTTGCATCGGAAGCTGAAGGCACTGGGGATCGGGGACAAGAGGGAAGGGGAGGAGTAGAGGCCCACAGCCATGGCTGTTCGAACGCTGAGCCTTCAGGACCATTTCCTGAACAGCATCCGACGCGCCAAGCTGCCCGTCACCATCTTCCTGGTGAAAGGCGTCAAACTGCAGGGCGTGGTGACCTGGTTCGACGCCTTCTCGTTGCTGCTGCGGCGCGAGGGTGCGTCGCAGCTGGTCTATAAACACTCGATCTCGACCATCATGCCCGTCGAGCCACCGCCCGACTTCACAGCCACCCAGCCGAACCTAGACGGCGGCAAGGCCGTATTGCAGGATTTGTTCCTCGCGGCCGCGACGCGCGAGCGGGACCGAATAACTTTGTTCTTGATCAACGGAGTGATGCTCCAGGGCTCGGTCACCGGTTTCGACCAGTTCAGCCTGGTGCTGGAACGCGGTGGACAGGTGCAGCTGGTCTACAAGCATGCCATTTCGACCTTGCAGCCCTCGCACCCGCTGAGTCTCGAGCCCCCCGAGGCGGAGGCGGAATCCTGAACGAATATAACGGCCACGGGGAGACCGATGTCGCACGCGGCGAGCGGGCCATCCTTGCGGTGCCGGAGCTGCCCCGTGAAGGTTCGCGGCGGTCGGCAGAGGCGCGCATCGAGGAAGCGGAGGGCCTGGCGGAAGCGATCGGCATCGTCATCGCCGCGGAACGGACCTTTCGAGTGCGGACCGTCCGGCCTGCAACACTGCTCGGGAAGGGGCAGGTCGAAGAGATTGCCGACCTCGCGAAGGAGAATGGCGCCGGCCTTTTGATCGTCGATTCGGCGCTCACTCCAATTCAGCAGAAGAATTTGGAGGATGAGGCCGGCACCAAGGTGATCGACCGGACGGGGCTAATCCTCGAAATCTTTGGCGAGCGAGCGGCCACGGCGGAAGGCCGCCTGCAGGTCGAACTGGCTCACCTCGATTATCAGGCAGGACGTCTCGTCCGGAGCTGGACGCACCTCGAGCGCCAGCGCGGCGGCTTCGGCTTTCTCGGCGGGCCGGGCGAAACCCAAATCGAGGCCGACCGGCGCCTTATTCGCGAGCGCATGGCACGGATCCGGCGGGAGCTTGATCAGGTGAAACGCACGCGCTCCCTCCATCGCGACCGAAGACAGCGCGCGCCGTGGCCCGTAGTCGCTTTGGTCGGGTATACGAACGCAGGAAAATCCACACTTTTCAATCGCCTGACGGGCGAAGCTGTGTTTGCCGAAAACCTGCTGTTCGCGACTCTCGACCCGACCATGCGCGATATCCGCTTGCCGGGGTTCGACAAGGTGATCCTGTCGGACACGGTCGGGTTCGTGTCCGACCTGCCGACCGAGCTGATTGCCGCTTTTCGGGCCACCCTCGAGGAGGTCCGCTCGGCCGACCTACTCATTCACGTGCGCAACATGGCGCACGCGGATCGTGAGGCGCAGCGCGAAGATGTCGAAGACGTTCTCGCGTCCTTGGGACTCGCGGAAGAGGGGGCTCCGCCGCGGATCGAAGCCTGGAACAAGGTGGACTTGCTCGCAGAAGAGGAGCGCCTGCGCCTTTACGAAGAAGCGCGCCAACGCGAGGACGTGGTCCCGATTTCGGCGGTGACTGGCGAAGGCTTAGATCAGCTGCGGGAAAAGATGGCGCAATGTCTGCGGAGCGGTGAGCAAGTCCATCAGATCCGAGTGGGTGCGGCGGAGGGCGAGAAAATTGCCTGGCTCCACTCGAGAGGCGAAGTGCTCGACCAACGGCTCGATCGCGATGAAGTCGAGCTATCGGTGCGACTGTCGCCCGACAATTGGGCCCGGTTTCAAGCGATGGAGTCCGCCTGAGCCTTCTTGGCCGAAACCCACAGCTCTTCCTTCTCGTCCAGCGACAGTTCCGCAAAGCCGGGCGTTTTCTCCATCTCCCGAAAGCGCTTTTCGAACTTACGGTTTGCCTCGCGCAGCGCGGCTTCGGGCTCGATGTTGAGATGGCGTGCAAGGTTCACGATGGCGAAGAGCAGGTCGCCGAGTTCTTCAAGCCTGCGTTGGTGGTCCGTTTCAGCGTCGAGCTCCGCCAATTCCTCGTCGATCTTGGCCCGCGGGCCGGTTGTGTCCGGCCAATCAAAACCAACCCGGGCGGCGCGGCGCTGCAGCTTTGCGGCGCGTTCCAGCGCCGGGAGTGCTAACGCGACTTCGGCTAGGGCACTGGTATCTGCTGACTTCCTACGCTCGGCAGCCTTGATCTCTTCCCACGGATGATGCCTGCCGTGATCGAGATTCCCGAAGATGTGCGGGTGGCGGCGTTCCATCTTGTCGCAGATGCGTTCGACCACATCTTCGAGCGAGAAATGGCCAGCTTCCTCAGCCATTTGCGCGTGAAACACGACCTGGAGTTGCAGGTCACCCAGCTCGTCGGCGAGCGCGTCCATATCGTTCCGCGCGATTGCATCAGCGACTTCATAGGCCTCCTCGATCGTGTAGGGCGCGATCGTCTCGAAAGTCTGGACCCTGTCCCATTCACAGCCGCCCATTGGATCGCGCAGCCGGCGCATGATCTTCCGCAGGCGCTCAAGCGGCACGAGGGACCTCGAACGGGGCGGCAGCGGCCCCCGCGCTACTATAATCTGAAAGTATGATAATATGCATTATGTAAAGTACCAGATGGATCAGGAGACGAGGATCAGCCATCGCCCCTCGACCCCCCAGCGGCTCAAGGACGATAGGAAATTCATTCCAAGGACGTTCAAATCGTCGTTCTCGGCGATTTGCAGCCCGACATCCCGGCGGATGACCCTACCCACCTGAAGCTCGTCGGCTCGACCGCTAGACACGCGGATAATGCCGTTGCCGGTGCGCACGAACTGATCGCGTCGTGGCGAAACCTCGATACCCGTCCGCTGGGCCGTGTCGCGGTCGATCGTCGTCATGGTCGCGCCGCTGTCGATCAGGAATTTCACCGGCTTGCCGTTGAGCTCGGCCTCAACCCAGAAATGCCCGTCGATTGCCATCGGAATGCGCGTTTCGCGCCCTTGCACTACCGGTGTACCGACGGCTTCCGCCTTCAGCCGCTGAGCCACCCAGCCGAGATTGTCGCGGAAGGTGAACAGAACAAAGCCTGCGGAGAAGACCACGATCCAGGCCAAGCCCATCTTAAGCA
>JBKPON010000187.1:0-9131 GCA_046733135.1 Pseudomonadota bacterium
GCGTCAGATGTGTATAAGAGACAGCAACTGGAGATGGCCGCCGAGCTTTTCGGTAACCAGCTTCCAGCCCTGCCAGTCGTCCTCGGCCATTCCGTCTTCGATCGAAGCGATTGGGTAATCGGCGGCGAGCGTGCCCAGGAACTCGGCGTTCTGGGCAGATGACAAGGTCTTGCCCTCACCCTCCATCCGATAGGATCCGTCCTTGAAATATTCGCTCGCGGCGCAGTCGAGGGCGAGCAAGACGTTGCCGCCCGGCTTGTAGCCGGCGCTCTCGACCGCCCGCAGGATGAACTCGAGTGCCTCGCGAGCGCTATCGATCTTGGGGGCAAAGCCGCCCTCATCGCCGACCGCGGTGGAAAAGCCCGCCTCGTGAAGCGCCGTCTTGAGGGCGTGGAAAATCTCGGCGCCGCAGCGCAGCGCTTCAGAGAAATTCTCGGCACCCACGGGCATCACCATGAATTCCTGGAAGTCGATGCCGTTGTCGGCGTGAACTCCGCCATTCAGGATGTTCATCATCGGCACGGGCAGCAGGTTCGCTTCGACCCCACCAACATAACGATAGAGCGGTAGCCCCAGCGCATCCGCCGCCGCCTTGGCCGTCGCCAGACTTACGCCGAGGATGGCATTGGCTCCGAGCCGGGCTTTGTTCTCGGTTCCGTCGAGCGCGATCATGGCCGCGTCGACGTCCGCCTGGTCCTCGGCCTCCATCCCCACGACTTCTTCAGCAATCTCACCATTCACCGAGCGGACCGCTTTTTCGACGCCCTTACCGCCCCAGCGGCGCTTGTCCCCGTCCCTCAGTTCGACTGCCTCATGCGCCCCCGTTGAAGCGCCCGAGGGTACAGCGGCGCGGCCCATGCTCCCATCCTCGAGCGTGACGTCCACTTCCACGGTCGGATTTCCCCGGCTGTCGAGGATTTGGCGGGCATGGACGTCGACGATCGCGGTCATGGCTTTCCTTCTTGTGGGGGCGTAACAATATAGCCGTAGGCGAAGCCTAATAGGCCCCGCGTTCGGGCGTGCAACTTTCGGTCTGGTGGCCCGGAACGAAGCTTCGGCTGTTCGGGTTGAGGTGGGTGAAGGAGGAACCGACCATGGCTGACAAGAAGACTCCGGCATTACCCGACGGATCCGACACGGTGATCGAGGGCGACGCGGAGCCGGTAAACACTGGAGCGATCGAGACCGCCCGCACTGGCTCCGATCGTGACGAAGACGGCGACACCCTGACGATAGAGGACACCGGATTAGTGACCGAAAAGAAAATTACTGCGCCAAAAGGCGACACCCCGCGGTCAGCGACCGGCAGCGGAGGGTCCGAGACTGGCCTCGCCGAGCGCTTCCGCAGCGGACGCGAAAAGCTGGCCAGCCAGGCTGGCGACCGAGCGCGGGGAATGGTCGGCCAAGGCCTCGATCGCACCGCCGAAGCACTCGCCAACGTTTCCAAGATGGTTGGCGACACGGCCGACGGTATCGAGGAGAGGCTCGGCCCTGAATATGGCGATTATGCCCGCCGCGCCGCCGGAGCGATCGAAAATGTAGCGAACACGATCGCCGAAAAGGACCCGGACGAACTGCTCGAGGACACGCGCAATTTCGTCCGCAACAGCCCCGGAATCGCGCTCGCCGGCGCGGCCGTCGTCGGCTTCGTCGTTGCCCGCCTGATCAAGAGCGGCCTCGCTCCGGACAAGGACGACGACGCCTGATGCTGAAGCCGGTCGATCCTCACCCGGTGAAGAAAGACGACGAGCCGATCGGCGAGTTGCTCGGCCAGTTGATCGATGATGCCGAGGCCTATGCGCGCGCCGAGTTGAAGGTCGTGAGGGCCATCGCCGAAGCCAAGTTGACGGCACTCAAGCGCCCATCGCTCCTCCTGGCGGCGGCGGCGTTCTTCCTGCAATCGGCTCTGACGGTTCTCGCCGTCGCAGTCGCGATGGGGATCGCGCCGTTTACTGGACCTCTTGCGGCAGGCTTCATCGCCTTTCTGATTTTCGGTGGGATCGGCGCCGCGCTGATTTGGGTCGGTTGGTCCAAATTGCGAGAGATTCTGTGAAGGAGGAGCCGCCCTCGGTGCTCGCCGCCCGAGCCGAGGTCGAGATCGCGCGCAAGCGGATGCTCGAAACTCTGGGCGAGCTCCAGCAACAGTTCGCGCCCCGGGCGCTGGTGCGCGAGGCGTGGGAAACGGCGCGGGAAAAAGGCGCCGAGCTCGCTGAGGAAACAGTCGACGCGGTCAAAGCACGACCCCTCGCCGCGACCGGCGTCGTCGCCGCAATCACGATGTTTCTTGCGCGCGAGCCGTTGATGGATCTCGCCGGCAAGCTGGTTGGCGGAGTCTCGAACAAGCGTAAGGCCCGCAAGCAGACCGGGGCAGCCAAAGCGAAGGCAAGCACCACACAAACCAAGACGGAGACAAGGGAATGATCGAGCAGGAAAATGCCCCCGCAAATGAGGATTATGAAAGCGGCTACACCGGCTCCGCCCGCCAGCGCGCGATCGAAGCCTATGACGGCGCGCGCGAGAAGGCGGTCGACACGTTGGGCGAAGCGCCGCTCATCGCGCTTGCCGGAGGCATTGCCGCCGGGGCGCTGATTGCCGCGCTGCTGCCGCGAACCCGGACCGAGGCACAGCTCGTCCGGCCGACCGCACGCCGTATCCGCCAGTCGGCAAAAGCCGCCTATCTGGCAGCGAAAGATACCGGCGGCGATCGCTTGAACGAGCTCGGCCTCACCCGGGAAAAGGGCGAGCAGACGATCCAGTCGCTCTTCCAGGGGCTGGCGGACGCCGCGCGCTCGTCCGGCCAAGCAGCGTTGAACGCAGCCCGGAACAAGGACTGAGCTTGCGCTTTCTCACCTCCGCTAAGTCCTGCTAGCGGGGGGATCATGAGCAAGCTTCACTTGGTCTTCGGCGGACGGGTCAAGGATCCGCGCGGCCTCGAGTTTGTCGACCTCGAGCAGATTGACCTGGTCGGCATTTTCGACAGCTACGCCGCCGCTGAGGAAGCGTGGCGCGGAAAGGCGCAGCGCACCGTCGACGACGCCGAGATGAAATATGTGATCGTCCACCTGCACCGCCTTCTGGCGCCCGACCTGGAGGGCGGCATCCCAGGCATCGCCCGGCCGACCGCGAAGCCGGCCTAGAGTTCCTCCCCATCACAGATGGGGAGGGGAACCAGAGAAGCTGGTGGAGGGGTAACTGGCGCCGGCTCTTTTACCCCTCCGCCATCGGATCTTCGTTCGCCGGTCTCCCCGCATCGCTTTGCGAGGGGGAGGAAAGAGCGACTAAGCGTTTCGATACCGCCACAAGAGCAGTGGCCGCTGCAGCAGGATGCCGACTGCGAAGCCGCCGACGTGCGCCGGTATGGCGAGCAGGAAGCCTTCGGCATTCCCAAGCCAGCCCATCATCAACTGAAGCACGATCCACGCGACCATGAGCCACACGGCGTTGATCCAGCGGTTCAGTGCTGGAGAGGCGGTGATCCGCCGCGCCCGCCCGAAGCTCAAGGCAAACGCGCCAATGACCGCGCTGATCGCGCCGCTTGCGCCGACCATCGGCACGGTGCTCGTCGGGTCGGGGAGCCATTGCGCCGCCGCGGCGGCATAAGCTCCGACGAGATAAAGGATGACGAGACCCGCCTTCCCAAGCACCCGCTCGACCGCCGCCCCGCACCACACCAGCACCAGCAGATTGAAGCCGAGGTGGATGAGGCCGGAATGCACGAGCGTGCAGGTCAGGGGTGTCAGAACCGCCGGAACCGCCGGGAAGTTCACGGGTGCCCCGCTGAGGCGCGCCGGAATGAAGCCCAGCGACAAAGCGGCCTGGTCGGTCGCGTTCAGAACGGTTGCGATCAACCACGCAAGCGCAGTCAGCACCGTGATGGCGACGGTCGCCGTGCGGGGAATCCGATCCATCGTCGGGATCAGACGAATTCGATCTTCTTGATTTCGTAATAGCGGTCGCCCGACGGGGTCGATACCTCCACTTCGTCGCCCGACTGGCGGCCGATGAGGGCGCGGCCGAGCGGCGAATTATAGCTGATCCGCCCAGCGCTGGCGTCGGCCTCGGTCTGGCCGACCAGTTGGTATTTCACCTTCTTGCCGTCCTCGTCCTTCAGCGTAACGGTCGCCCCGAACACGGCCTTGTCGCCCGACAATTTGGTCGGATCGATCACCATGGCCCGACTCAGCCGGTCCTCGAGGTCGGCAATCATCGCCTCAACATGGCCCTGGCGTTCCTTCGCCGCATGATATTCGGCGTTTTCCGAGAGGTCGCCATGCGCGCGTGCCGCCTCGATCGCCTCGACGATCGCGGGGCGCTCCTCATTGCGCAACCGCCTCAGCTCATCGGTGAGCTTGCGGTGGCCCTCTTCGAGCATCGGTACCTTATCGGCACTGGCCATTGATAAACCCTTTTCAAAACCCTGCCCCGGCGTGGCTTGCGGCCCGCGGCGTAAGGCAGATTGTCGTTGGAAGCCTTAGTGTTCGGAGGCGGAATAATAGGATTGGAGCGAAGCGACTTCAAGCGCGTGGCCCCGCACCGCTTCGATCGAACGAGCCGCGGCCAGGCTCGCCGCCGCGGTGGTGAAATAAGGGACTTTGCGTTGAAGCGCCGTCGCGCGGATCGAATGGCTGTCCTTCAGCGATTGCCACCCCTCGGTCGTGTTGAAGACCAGATCGACGTCGCCGTCGAGCAGCCGGTCGACGATATGCGGCCGTCCTTGTGCCACCTTGTTGACCTCAGCGACCGGCAGCCCCTTCGCGGCCAGGTGTGCGGCCGTGCCCCCGGTGGCGATGATCTTGAAGCCGAGTTCAACCAGCTTCTCGACTGCCGGGATGATATTGTCCTTGTCCGCGTCCTTGACCGAGACGAACGCCGTTCCGCCCTGCGGCAGAACCATTCCGGCACCGAGCAAGGCCTTGGCAAATGCAATATCGAAATCACGATCGATTCCCATGACTTCGCCGGTGCTTTTCATTTCTGGTCCAAGCACGGGATCGGTCCCGGGAAAGCGCGCGAACGGGAAAACGGGACCCTTTACGGCGATATAGTTGCGGATCCCGGCAATTTGGCCGAGCTGCGTCAACGACCCCCCCGTCATGACCCGGGCGGCGAGCTTGGCGAGCGGCGTTCCGACGGCCTTGGCGACGAACGGCACTGTGCGGCTGGCCCGCGGATTGACCTCGATCAGATAGACTTCGGCGCCTGTCCCGCCGGGCGAGCCGGGGTCCTTCACCGCGAACTGCACGTTCATCAGCCCCTTGACCTTCAGCGCCAGGGCAAGCTCGCGCGTCTGTCGCTCGATCTCGGCCACCACTTCGGGGCTGAGACTGTGCGGCGGGATCGCACAGGCGCTGTCGCCCGAATGCACCCCCGCCTCTTCGATATGTTGAAGCACTCCGCAGACGACGACGTCAGTCCCGTCCGAAATGGCATCCACATCGACTTCTATCGCGTCACGCAAATAGCGGTCGATCAGCACCGGGCTCTTGCCTGAAACTTGCACTGCGGTCGCGATATAATGGTCGAGCTGCTGCGGCCCGTCGACGACCTCCATCCCCCTGCCGCCAAGGACGTAGGAGGGCCTCAACAGCACCGGATAGCCGATGCGCTCGGCTACCCGCAGCGCCTCGTCGCGGCTTCGCGCGATGCCGTTTGCGGGCTGTTTGAGGTTCAGCTTCGAGACCAGGCCGGCGAATCGCTCCCGGTCCTCGGCGAGATCGATGCTGTCGGGTGAAGTACCGAGGATCGGGACGCCGACCGCCTGCAGCTCCGCCGCCAGCTTGAGCGGCGTCTGCCCGCCCAGCTGCACGATGACGCCCAACAGCTCGCCCTTCTCCTGCTCGCGCCGGACGATCTCGAGCACGTCCTCCGCCGTCAGCGGCTCAAAATAGAGCCGATCGGACGTGTCGGGGTCGGTGGATACGGTCTCCGGATTGCAATTGACCATGATTGTCTCGATGCCGGCATCGCGGATCGAAAACGCGGCATGGCAGCAGCAATAATCGAACTCGATCCCCTGCCCGATCCGGTTCGGCCCGCCACCCAGGATGATCACCTTCTTCCGGTCGGAGACCTCCGCTTCGTCCTCCGGCTCGCCGAACAAGGGCGCCTCGTAGGTCGAGTAGAGATAGGGCGTCGTCGCGTCGAATTCGGCCGCACAGCTGTCGATGCGCTTGAACACCGGCCGAACGCCAAGCTTAACGCGGTGCGTCCGAACCTCGGCCTCCGTGACCCCGCCGGTCATCATCCGGATTGCGCTGTGCACGACGCCGCCACCCGCGGCCACCGCTTCGCTCATCTCTCGCTCGACGCCCGCCGAGCGCAGGGACAGTTGCGCCAACCGCGCATCGGAAAAGCCCATGGCCTTGAGCCGGCGCATCCCCCGCGCGTCGCTTGGCAGGCCGTGGATCCGCACCTCCTCCTCTGCCTCGACAATCTCCTTCAGCCGGTCGAGGAACCACGGGTCGAACGCGGCGATCTCATTGATCCGCTCGACGGTGAAGCCCTGGCGGAGCGCCTCCGCCGCAATCAGCAGGCGGTCGGGCGTAGGCCGGGCGAGCAGGCTTTCGATCCGCGCCGGATCGGCATGTTCGAGCTCGCGCACGCGATCAAGCCCGGTCAGGCCCACCTCCAGACCGCGCAGCGCCTTCTGCAAGCTCTCCGCAAAATTACGCCCGATCGCCATGACTTCGCCGACGGACTTCATCGAGGTCGTCAGGATCGCGTCCGCGCCACGGAATTTCTCGAAGGCGAAACGCGGGACCTTGGTTACGACATAATCGATCGTCGGCTCGAAGCTGGCTGGCGTCGCTCCGCCCGTGATGTCGTTGGCGATCTCGTCGAGTGTGTAACCGACCGCCAGCCGGGCCGCGACCTTGGCGATCGGAAAGCCGGTCGCCTTCGAGGCCAAGGCGGACGATCGCGAAACCCGCGGGTTCATCTCGATCACCACCATTCGTCCACTTTTCGGATCGATTGCGAATTGGACGTTGGAACCACCTGTTTCTACGCCAATTTCTCGGAGTACCGCAATCGCCGCCGAGCGCATCCTCTGATATTCCTTGTCGGTCAGAGTCAGCGCCGGTGCGACGGTGATGCTGTCACCCGTGTGCACTCCCATCGGGTCGACATTCTCGATCGAGCAAATGATGATGGCGTTGTCGGCGCGGTCGCGCACGACTTCCATCTCATATTCTTTCCAGCCGAGGACCGATTCCTCGATCAGCACTTCGGTCGTGGGTGAAGCTTCCAGGCCGCCGGCCACGATCTGCACGAACTCGTCACGATTGTAGGCAATGCCGCCGCCGGTCCCGCCCAGGGTGAAGCTGGGGCGAATGATCGTCGGCAAGCCGACGTGTTCGAGGACCCCGAGCGCCTCCGCCAGGCTGTGCGCGATCCCCGAGCGCGGACTCTCGAGCCCGATCCGGTCCATCGCCTCGCGGAATTTCAGCCGGTCCTCGGCTTTCTCGATCGCCTCGGCATTGGCGCCGATCAGCTGCACCCCCAGCCGGTCCAGTGTCCCGTCCTTGTAGAGCGCGAGGGCCGTATTGAGCGCCGTCTGCCCGCCCATGGTCGGAAGGAGCGCGTCGGGCCGCTCCTTCTCCAGGATCTTCGCGACGATCGAGGGGGTGATCGGCTCGATATAGGTGGCGTCGGCCAATTCCGGGTCGGTCATGATCGTGGCCGGGTTCGAATTGACGACGATGACGCGATAACCCTCGGCTTTCAACGCCTTGACCGCCTGCGACCCCGAATAATCGAACTCGGCCGCCTGGCCGATGACGATCGGCCCGGCGCCGATGATCAGGATGGAGGAGATGTCGGTGCGTTTAGGCATTCACGGCCTTCCGAATGCGTGGAACTCCCTCACCCGCTCGGCTCCGCCGAGTCGCCTCTCCCCTCTGGGCAAAGGATAAGCTACGACCGCGATGTGCCGAGCTAACCCCCTCTCCCCTGAGGGGAGAGGGTTGGGGTGAGGGGGTTCGGCGTTGCCAAAAAAGAAGAATAGTCCAATCGCGCGCCAGCTGCGCGGCAGGAGCACCGATGCCGAAAACAGGTTGTGGTACTACCTGCGCGGGAGGCGTCTCGAAGGGGCGAAATTCGTCCGTCAATTCCCGATTGGCCCCCACATCGCCGACTTTGCCTGCCGCTCGGCACGATTGGTCATCGAATTGGATGGCGGCCAGCACTCGCCGGAACTCGACGCACCACGCACTCACGCGATCGAAGCATTCGGTTACAAGATTCTGCGCTTCTGGAACAATGAGGTGTTCGAGAACACGCATGGTGTGCTCGAGGCGATCCGACAGGAATTGCGCCTGGCTCGGAACCGCACTGACTAGCCCTCTCCCCGGCGGGAAGAGGGATGGGTGAGGGGAAACCGTACCTCCTCGGATATGCTGAGCCCCCTCACCCCGACCCTCTCCCCAGTGGGGAGAGGGGGAATATCCGCCACTCCTACTCATCATCCCGCCGGGAACTGCATATTGAGGAACACGGCCTTAAGCCCGTTCTTGCGCGCCCATTTCGCGACGCAGACACGTTGCTGGGGCGAGGGATTGTCGCGGACGAGAAGCAGCAGTCGCTTCTCGCTCTCGTCCTGGATGAGTTCGCCCAGCGCCAGCCCGCACCCGAGCGCGATGTCATTGAGCTGCGCCTCGGTGTGCATCCGCGCGGGCGTTACGCAGGCCGAAAGCGCGATCAAGGCGCTCGCGGTGAAGCTCCGAAAAAGAAGTATTCGCGGCATCAGATCGGAACTCGATCCAAGTCCGCGCCGGGCGGCAGCGCGCGCCTAAGACACTGTACGCCAGTGCCCTCCAATGGCGCCAAGAACTTATACACGACCACGTTATCCGTCGCAGGGACGTTCCGGAAAGCCAAAAACCCGCAGCTTCTCAGAAGCTTTGGCAGCCGGGTTCGAGCGTCAAGCATGATCACCTCGCTCGGAACGGAGTCGAAGCCGCGTCCCTCCGCCGCGCTCAATTCGTAGCCGGCCGGGGGTGCGCAACCGGCGGCAAGCAGTGTCAGGCCGACAGGAAGCCAGTTAATGCCCCTCACCGCATCGCCCCAACGAACTTCTCGAACAGGTAGAAGCTGTCCTGCGGCCCGGGACTAGCTTCAGGGTGGTATTGCAC
>JBKPON010000188.1:0-6614 GCA_046733135.1 Pseudomonadota bacterium
CCCGACGGTCGGGTTCGCCAACAATGAAGGGGTTTTTCGATGTACGCCAATTTTGCTTCCGCCCGCGCAACCGCCACTGTGTTCGCCGGTGCCTTCCTTTCCGCGCTTCTGCTCGTTTCAGCCGCCACGTCGCTGCCGATCGCCTGAAGCCATTCGAGAACAAGGAACCCGAAATGAACGGACGTTTCCTGATCAACCGGCGCGACGCCAAGGTCATGGGCGTCGCCGCCGGCATTGCCGACTACACCGGCATCGATCCGCTGATCATTCGCCTATCGCTGGTCGCGCTGACCTTGATCACCGGGCCCGTGATCATCCTCTTCTACGTACTGACGGGGTGGCTGGCGCCGCAGCAATAGGCGCCGGCTGCTCTTCCCTGCCGGCCTTCCGATATTCATGATGCCGGAGTGAGCGACCCTTACCATCTTCAGCGTTTCGTCGATGCCCAAGCTGGCGTCTATGAGACTGCGCTTAGGGAGATCCAGTCCGGCGCCAAACAAGGCCACTGGATGTGGTTCATTTTCCCGCAGCTGGCCGGCCTCGGCCTTAGTCCCACCGCTCAATATTACGCCATCGGTTCGCTCGACGAGGCCTGCGCCTATCTCCAGCATCCGTTGCTCGGACCCAGGCTGCGCGAATGTCTCGAGGCAATCCTGCCGTGGATGGGGCGCCATTCCGCAGCGGACATCTTCGGGCCCGTCGACACGCAGAAGCTGAAATCGAGCCTGACCTTGTTCGATCGGGCCGAGCCCGGCGGAATCTTCGCTGACGGCCTCGCAGCTTTCTTCGATCGCCAACGCGACGAACGCACCCTCGCGCTTTTGGAGGCCGCGCGCTAAGGGTGACGGCTGAAGGAGACTGGCATGCGCAAGTTTCTGTTTGGCGTTGCGGCGATCGGGTTGATTGCCGCCCCAGCGACCGCCGCGCTCAAGGTCGGCGACAAGGCCCCGGACTTCAGCACGACTGGCGCCGTTGGGGGCAAGGAGTTCAAGCTTCATCTTGCTGAGCAGCTCAAGAAGGGCCCGGTGGTCCTCTATTTCTTCCCCAAGGCTTTCACGAGCGGGTGCACGGCAGAGGCCCACGCATTCAGCGCTTCGATCGCGGACTTCAAGAAGGCCGGCGCGCAGGTGATCGGCATGTCGGCCGACGATCTCAAGACCTTGCATGATTTCTCCGCCAAGGAATGCCGCAGCGCCTTCCCAGTCGCGACCGCGACCGCCGAAACGCAAAAGGCCTATGACGTCGCCTGGGCAGCACATCCTGGAATCACCACCCGAACCTCTTATGTGATCGACAAGAGGGGCAAGATCGTCATGGTTCACGACGACCTCGATTTCAGCCAGCACGTCGCGAAGACTTTGGCCGCGGTCAAAGCGTTGAAATAGCGGGCCGCGGCCGTGCGGGGGACCTTCACTGCTGTACTGATGGCGCTGGCGGGCGGAGCGGCGGCGCAGCCGTCGGCTTTCTCCTATGAACCCAAGCCCCGCTGGGCGGAGGACCCGGAGACGGAGGTGGTGTGCGAGGCGATCCGCAAGGAGTGCCCGGCGCAACTCAAAGACGGCCAGATAGAGGCTGATTGGAGCTACGCCGAACTGTACGATGCCGGGGGGATGCTCGTCGGTCTACGTTCGGTCGGCTCGACCGGCTGTAAACCGCTCGATGAGCATCTGTTGTTGGGCCAGCGCCACTTCCGCACCGTTTTCACCAAGGCGGGTCAGCCGGATCTCGACGACATTGCTGTGGAGCTTGCTCCGGGCACTCGGCGCGATGCGGTCCGGCTGGTGAAGCGCGGCACGACGTCGGTGTCGATCGGCTGCTGACGATTATGACGGAACCGTGACGCTTTTCGAGCGCTTTGCCCTCGCCCTTCGCCAACACAGGGAAAAGCGCATGAAACTCACGACCACTCTGGCCGTCGCTGTCGGTCTTGCTGCACTCGCCGCCTGCAAGCAGACCCCGCAGGAGAATGCGGCCGACAATATCGAAGCCAATGCCGAGAACGTCGCCGAGAATATCGAGGCCAATGCCTCCAACGTGGCCGAAAACATCCAGGCCAACGCCGAAAATGCGGCCGAGAACGTCCAGGCCAATGCCGAGAATGCGGCCGAGGACGTCCGCAACGGACAATGAAGCGATAACGAACGCCGACTGACTCCAAGCGGGAGGCGCGTTGAAGACGAAGGGCGCCCGCGGTGCGGACGCCCTTCCTGTTTTGCGGGCTTCGGTGTTCGGCCGACTGGCCTCCGGTCAGCAGATCTGGTCACAGGGCGACGTAGACCCAGGCGGTCCGCCCGGACTCCAGCGTGCGCTCCACCCGTGAATAGGCGTCGGTCTCGTAGGCGTCGGTGGCGGCGAGCTCGTCCTCCGTCAGAAGGAAGACCGCTCCCGCGATCCGGTCAGCCGGCTCACCTGTCGCGCGGGCGATCGTGTGCACGGCTTTCCCGCTAAGGCTCACGACGTCGGGGTCGTCGATCTCGACGGGCTCGAGACGATGGCCGAGCAGCGCATCTGGCGTTCCCTCGAGCAAGCGGCGGTAGTTGGCGAGCTGCACCTCTGGTTGCAGAAGGGTCCCATAGGAGAAGAGGCGGATGGACGCTGCCTCAGTTTTCATTGAGGCTGCTTCGTTCGTATTTCGGCAAGTCGGGGTTGACCATGTCCCAGCTGATCTTGTGTTCGAGCCAGATTTCGGCGGCCGGCGGGAAGAGATCGGGGTCGTCCAGTGTTCCTGTCGTAATGTCCATGTGGGTCGGCCGCGACGAACGGCGATAACCGACGAGGCTGCCGCAATCCTTGCAATGCAGCCACTCGAGCCCGGGCGACGAGGAATAAGCCAGCGGATAGCCCCACAGCCATTCGAAGTCGCCAATCTCGAACACCGCCCAGGCGACGTTGGTGCCGCCACTCGCCCGCCGGCAGGACCGGCAGTGGCAGTGCGTTGTCGCCACCGGCTTGCCCGAGACGCGGTAGCGGATCGCGCCGCACAGGCAGCCGCCTTCCGCGGAGCCGGTCATGCGCTTTCCGGCCGGACGGGGGTCGCGGCGAGATCGCCGACGACGGTGGTCCATTCGCGGACGTGCCAGCGGGCGACGAGGCCGTTGGTGACGTAGGGGTCGCCGCGGGCGAACTCCTCCGCCACGGCCTCGTCGTCTCCCCGAAACATCAGCAGCGCGCCGTCGACCGGATCGGCGAGCGCTCCGGCGACGATCAGCTCGCCCCGTTCATATGCGTCCCAGGCATGCTGGAGATGTGCGCCGCGGAACTGCGGACGCCGCTCGAGATAGGCCGGCCCGGCCTCGTAGAAGAGAAGGAAATGCTTCACGGCCTCCCTTTACTCCCATGTCTCGAAACGCAGCAAACGCAGCGACGATACGCGCGCGCGCGCGTGTGCGTGAGAATCTGCCAAGCTTGCGCCTCGACGCGCGCATGCGGAGAAACAGGGTCGACCGGGTTGGGTGAAACGCTGCACGGCCGGCCTTCAATCACAACCACCGCCCTGTAGGACAGGGAAACTTGCCCGGCCGGCGAGCCAGAGAAAGCAGGAGCCGTCTCAGTAGCTCTCCGCCTGCTCCGCTGGTATCGCCCGCGCCGATGCGCCAAGTCCGTGAATTCGAAGCGCCGAGCCCCGAGCAATTCCGCAGTGAGATCGTCCCGCTCGCAAGACCGGCGGTACTGCGGCGCATCGCCGAGGACTGGCCCGTTGTCGCGGCGGCAAAGGACCGCGCGGAGCAGTGGATCGCGATGCTGTCCTCGAGGGCCAACGAGCAGCCGGTCGAGATCATCCGCGCGGACCCGGCGGAAGAAGGGCGCTTCCACTACACGCCCGACGGGCGGTCGCTGAACTTCGTCAAGGGGCGGGCGAGCCTAGCGGTGTTCCTCGCCGCGCTACAGGAGCAGGCAGGCCAGCCGAAGCCCTATGCGATGGCCGCCCAGGGGATGATCGCGGAGCGTCACGTCCCCGGATTCCGCGCCGCTCACCCGATGCCCCTCGTACCCGACGAAGCCGAGCCGCGATTGTGGATCGGCAATGCCTCGAAGGTCGCGACCCACAATGATCCGGTCGACAATGTCGCGGTCGTCGCCGCGGGCCGACGCCGATTCACCCTGTTCCCGCCCGAAGCCGAGCTGGACCTCTACATGGGTCCGACGCATCCGACGCCGGCCGGCACGCCGGTCAGCATGGTTCACGTCACCGCGCCGGATATGGAGCGCTATCCGCGCTTCGCCTCCGCCTTGGACATGGCGCAGGAGGCGGAACTTTCGCCGGGAGATGCGATGTTCATCCCGAACCATTGGTTCCATCACGTCGAAGCGCTCGAACGCTTCAACATGCTCGTGAACTATTGGTGGCACGCAAGCTCGAGCTAGTCAGCGCCGCGACTCAGGCTTCGATTGACGCGACACCGGTTTCATCCTGACCGCGACTTCCGCTTGCCGGCAGGTCCGGTGGGCTTGGGGACGGCGGGGTCGCGCTCCCAACCGCTGTTTTCGAGCACGATCGATTCGAACGCGGTGATGAGGCTATTGTCGTCGAGATCGGGGACCGCCTGGTACTGGGACGGCCAACAGCCGAAAATCGTGTAGGCCAGAACCAACTGTCCCGCCTCGTCCATCACCTCCAGCCTCACGTCCTTGCGGAATTTCTTGACCGCGGCTTGCCCCTGGGCCGCGGCGCCGCTCCAAACCAAATTCGCCCATTGCTCGAATTCGCCATCCTGGGTGAGCCCGCGCTCCAGCGTGATCGGCTCGAACCGGCTCATGCCGGGAAGCTTACGGCCAGGAGAGACATCGCCTCCATCGCGATATTCGACGACCTCGGTGGTTCGCTTGAGCGCGCTGATCTTCGAGACGCCGGCGACATAGCGCCCGTCCCATTTCAGGCGGAACTTGAAGTCCTTGTAAGGATCGGAGCGTGTCGCGTTGACGATGAACCGGGCCATAAGCTGCCCCCTTTGTCGGCTTTGCCCGCACAAGAGGCGGCAGCGGGTCGACGGAGTCAACTCGTGCGCGCCTACACCTCCGATATTCGCGAGACCGCGATCGTCGAAGCGCCGATCCGACCGCCTTCGACGATGACGCGCATGTGCAGCATTCGGTCGATCTCTTCGGTCGCCAGCCAGGGGAGGTCGATCAGCCAATAGCCGCCCTCGGCGGTCTCGACATAATATCCATCCTCTTCCGATTGGCGGAGCTTTCCACATACCAACAAGCGGCTCATCGATACTCACCCGGCGGTCGAGTGGCGGTCCGCCCCCGCGCTCGACACACCACGATCCTCTGGTGATCGGGGAGTAGAAAAACCGACTTCCATCGGTCCCTACGACCTTTAGGCCCGAGAGCCCTGGACATACGTCGCAGGCTCCCCGACCATAAGATCGAGGCATGGGACCGGCAACGTCCGGCCCACCGTGGAAGTTCGGGTTTTCTAAGCCCGGCAGCCGTGCGTGGCGGCTACGAAACGAGTTATGATGCGCGGAGCGTCCGGGGGCAAGACAGGCGGGGCATGGGGCCGATGCTTGGCCCCCGCTCGACGAAATTGCTACCGAAGCCGACCGGATCAACTCGCCGACTGCACGGTCGGCTTTCGTGCCGGGGCAGAAGGTCGTGGCGGGCAGGACGTCACGGGCGTACATTCGAAATTCCTCCTGCATTCTGCCACGGCGTGGCGCCGCGAAAGTTGCCAAAGTTGTCACCTCAACGCGCGCGCACGCGAGAGCGGGCGGCGAAACGCGGATCGCAGCGAGCCTAGGCGCGTGCGATCGTGAGCCGGCGACGTGCCTGGCGGCGGGCCGTGTCTGAGTTCGCGGAGTATCCTGCTGGCGCATCGGGGAGCCTAAGCCACAATTAGGGTGCTGTAGGACAGGATTTTCTTGTGCCGGCACTTCGCCGGAGCTTGCGAAAGATAGGAGCGGCGCCGTCGAACGGCCAAAAGACCCACCAGGAGGCGCCTCCGCGCCCAGCAGGAGAAGAAAGATGGCCAAGGGACAGCAGAGATCGAACAAGGAAGCGCGCAAACCGAAGAAGGAGAAGCCGAAGACGATCGCGGCCAGTCCGAAGCGGTCGAGCTAGCGTTCAGGCGGCGCGAGCGATCTCGCTCTCGGCAAAGGCCAGGACCGCCTCCGGGTGCAGCCCGTCGAGCGCGCAGATCAACTGCCGTCCGAACACTTCGAGGCAATGGAGCGAACGGCCTTCGCCGCAGCAAAGGTCGAGGCCGTATGCACGCCAATGCGCATTGGGGTCGCGGGCGCGCTGGCCAAGCACGTCGAAGTTCGTCTCCCATTCGGCGCGGCCGTAATTGGCGCGGACCGGCTCGGGGAGCGCCGCATACAATGTGTCGTTCGCGGTGATCCCGAACAGTTCGCGCGAGGCGTCGTCGATCAGGTGCTGCAGCTCCTCGGCCTCGTCGTCGGACAAGAGCCCGAGGAATTGGAGGCGCAGCTGTTCCTCGACCGGGGCGACGGCGGGAAGATGGCGGAAGACGATGAGGGTCATGCAGCGAGAATCAACGAGATTCGCGCTTGTTCCAAGGTGAATCTTTCAAAGAATCCACAGATTTAAGCCTGGGCACTCAATTATCCCCCAGCGCTTGATCCTCATCGACCTCTGTTGGGTCGTGC
>JBKPON010000189.1:0-7081 GCA_046733135.1 Pseudomonadota bacterium
GGACTAAGCCCATCGCCTCCGTGTCGACAGCGATCGGGCCGTCCGCGAACCGCACGTCCGAAGGCAGATCTTCCTCATGAAAATGGACGGTCATTCAATCTCCGTTTCTCAAGGCGTCGCGGCTGCTTTAGTCCCCCTAGCCCGCCCCTTGCCAGCCCTGCCCCGATTCAATCACTAGAGCGCGCATTATTTTTCATGTAAGGGCGCGAAAGGTGCGTGAGTGAGAATCGCGCCTGACCGGTTGCGCCTTGGGCCCAGCGCGTTGGTTCTATTTAGTGGGGCATACGGAAGTCTGAACAAGCATGGGTTTCGATAGAGGGCGCAAAGGAGACCGCGGCGGACGCGGTCGTGACAAGCGCGATGGTTTCTTCGGCGAAGAGAATTTCGGCGATTCGGTAGGGTTCCAAGAGCGCGGCGGTTATGGCGGCGGCGGAGGAGGACGCGGCGGATATGGTGACCGCGGCGGATTCGGCGGCGGCGGCGGTGGCGGCGGCTATGGCGGCGGAGGCGGTTACCGCGGCGGCGGAGGCGGCGCCGGTGGTGGCGGCTTTCGAGCCGGCGGTGGCGGCATGCCCCCACAGGTCGTTGGCGAAGGCAAGGGCGTCGTCAAATTCTTCAATCCGCAAAAGGGTTTCGGTTTCATCGTTCGCGACGACGGTGGTGAGGATGTCTTCGTCCACATCTCGGCGGTAGAGCAGGCCGGCCTGACTGACTTAGCTGACGGTCAGCCGCTCGAGTTCACCTTGGTCGACCGCGGCGGGCGCATTTCGGCGACGAATCTGCGGATCGAAGGCGAACCGATGGCGGTAGAGCGTAGTGGCGGAGGCGGCGGCGATCGCGGCCCGCAGCGTCAGCTAACCGGCGAAAAGGCGAGCGGAACGGTCAAGTTCTTCAATGCGATGAAAGGCTTCGGCTTCATCCAGCGCGACGATGGCCAACCCGATGCATTCGTGCACATTTCGGCCGTTGAGCGTGCCGGTATTCCCACGCTCAACGAGGGCGATCGGCTCGAGTTCGAGCTGGAGGTCGACCGACGCGGCAAATTTGCAGCAGTGAATCTGCAGGCGATTAGCTAGATTGCGAGCCTTTAAGGGGGCGGAAGGGCCGGTGGAGACATCTTCGCCGGCCCTTTTCCTTTGTCAGAGCGCGCCGGCGTAGAAGGCAACCAAGTCCGACTTGAGCTGTCGCGCGGACCCTGGGTCGAGATACATCATGTGACCCGCGGGATAATAAGTGTAGCGGATGTTGCCAGCGATCCGCGGGTCGAGTGCCATATGGCCGATCTCGTAATCCGCGCCGAAAAAGGGCGTCGCCAGGTCGTAGAGCCCGTTAACACTCAGCAGCTTCAGCCGCGGATTCTCGCGCATTGCCTGGGCGAGGTCGGAGCTCGTATCGGCGGCGAACTGCTGGCCGTCGGGCGCATTATGCTGGAAGTTCCAGTCGTTTCCGATGCCGGAATAATTGTTGGGCCGGAATGTCAGCGGCGTCTCGTATCCGAGATCGCGGAACAGATAATCGTTGAAAGCGCCGACAAACGCGCCCGTGATCGCGCTGGCCTGGGGATCATAGCTAGGATTCTCGCCGACTGGATCGGCCTCGGTGCCGACGTAACGCGAATCGATCCGGCCGATAATCTGCCGCCCATCCCGCAACAGTTCCCGCTGGAACCGGTTGGGGTTCACGCGCAGGTTGGATTTGAGGATGTAATCGGTGGAAAGGCCCGTCAGGCGAGCCATTTGCCGTGCAACCGACTGCTTCTCCTCTTCGCTGATCGCGCCGCCCTTCTGAAGCGCAGCTGCATAAGGGCCCGCCGCGAAAGCTCTCGCTTCGGTGAGGAAGCTGGTCAGATCTGGCTTCGGTTGGATCTTTCCGTGGTACCAGGCATCCGCCGCATAAGTCGGCAGGAAGTTGACCATCGACTGGTCGCCGGCAAAGTCGGCGAAGTTTAGCACAGTGGAAACGAGGACGATTCCGTTAAGTTGAACGCCCTTGTCAGACAACGCTTTGGAAAGGCCCGCTGCGCGGGTCGTGCCGTAGCTTTCGCCAATGATGAACTTGGGACTGTTCCATCGGCCATATTTGGTCAGGTATCGCTGGATCGTTCGGCTGAAAGCATCGATGTCCTTGTCGACGCCAAAGAAGTCCTTGGGTTCAGCCTTGCCGAGCGGACGCGACAAGCCGGTAGTCGGTGCGTCGATGAAAACGAGATCTGTGACGTCGAGCAGGGTGTCGGGGTTGGGACCATAGCGGAACGGGGGACCGGCAACTGTCTCCGGAATCGACGCGTCGACCTTGATTGGCGCGAAGGAGCCCATGTGCAGCCACATGGTCGAGGATCCGGGGCCGCCGTTGAACAGGAATGTCACTGGTCGCGGGGACCGCGATTCCACCGTGTAGGCGGTGTAGAACATACTCGCTGTGGGCGCGCCATCGTCGTTTCGGATGGTGAGCGTTCCAGGTGTGACCGTATAACTTAGTGAGCGCCCATGCAGCGATATAGAACGCTTTTTCGGCTGCGCGCTTTCGTCGACGCTGGCTTTGGCGACATCCGGATCCGGCTTTGGGGCCTGGGCCTTGGCCTCAGGGGTTGGGGTGTCGCCCGCTGGCGTGCCCTGGTCGGCCGAGTAAGCGGCGCTCGAAACAAGGAGACCCAAAAAGAGCAGCGATTGGCGCATCATTGTCCTTTCATCGGGATCGGCCTGCCTTCGACCATGACATAGTCGACGCGCTGCACCGCTGTCGGATCGACCAACGGGTCTCCCTCAACTGCAATCAGATCGGCGGACTTGCCAGGGTCCAGCGTTCCCGTCTCTGACGAAAGACCCATCAGGTCCGGCCCGCCTTTGGTTGCTGCGATCAATGCATCGCGGGCGCTCATGCCTCCCTTCTCGACCATCAACGCAAGCTCCTTGTTCGCCTGGTTGTGGGGCGCGACAGCGCTGTCCGTGCCGAGCGCGATCTTCACTCCGTTGCGATAGGCCAGGTTCAAGCCCTTGCCCCATACGGCGAATGTCTGGCGTGCTTTCGCCTCCATCTCGGGCGTCAACTTGCCGGTGCCCATGACGCCCTGCACTCCGCTGAACGCCATGAGAGTCGCCGAATAATAGGTCCCGTTCGCCTTCATCGCCTTGACTCCGGCCTCGTCGAGGAACGTGCCGTGCTCGATGGAATCGACCCCCGCGCGCGCCGCGGCTTCGATTCCGCGCGCGCCGTGGGCATGCGCCGCGACCTTGAGGTGCATCGCGTGCGCCATGTCGACGATGCCCTTCATTTCCGCGTCAGTGAAATGCTGCTCGAGGCCCATTGCGCCGGGATCGAGCACGCCGCCCGTCGCCATGATCTTGATGACGTCGACTCCCGCCGCCGCGAGCTGACGAACGACCTTCTGGCATTCTTCCACGCCGGTGCAGACGGAGGGGTTAAGATGCGCTTCGTTTATGGCGGCCGCGAGCTCGGGCGGAAGGGCTGTAGCCTGATCAGCATGTCCGCCGATAATCGACAGCGGTGCTCCGGACACTTTGACCCGCGGCCCCGGAAAGCGCCCTTCGGCAATGGCGTCGCGAAGCGCGATAACCGCACTGGTATCGGCCCCGAGGTCACGCACCGTCGTGAAACCGCCGCGTGCCATTTCCAGCGCGTGGGTGAGACCGATGGTGGTTGAATAGGGCGCCGAATATTTTTGGGTGAAGCCTTGATACCAGGGTTCGCCGCTGTTCATCGTCAAGTGCACATGCACGTCGGTCATGCCCGGGAGGACCGTCTTGCTGCGCTCATCGACGACGATCGCGCCCGCCGGCGCGGTGAAGCCCTCGTCGATGCGACTGATGCGGCCATTATCGACGATGACGGTGGACGCACCGTGCGCCGGCTTCGCAGCATCGACGATCAGGCGGCCCGCCTGAATCGCATAGGTTTGGGCGTGCGCTACGGTAGCGACAGTCAGCGCCGCAGCGCCGGCCAACAAAGTCCTGAGCATCGAATCCCCTCTCTCCCGGAGAGAGGAAGGCTTAGCGGCTCATGCGCCGGCTTCAAGTTACGAGTGATTTAAGCGTTGCCAGTCGGTCGGCCTCAGACGCCGGTTTGTCGATCCGTATGCGGCTGATTCGTGGGAAGCGCATCGCCACGCCCGATTTGTGGCGGCTGCTCGCATGGATGGAATCGAAGGCGACTTCGAGCACAAGGCTCCTCTCGACCTCACGCACCGGGCCGAAGCGTTGCACCGTGTGGCTCCGGATCCAGCGATCGAGCCAACGCAGCTCCTCGTCGGTGAAGCCAAAATAGGCCTTGCCGACCGGCAGGAGCTCGCCCTCGGCCGCCCAGCAGCCGAACGTGTAATCGGAATAGTAGCTCGAGCGTTTGCCCGATCCTCGCTGCGCGTACATGAGCACGCAATCGGCGGTGAGCGGATCGCGCTTCCATTTGTACCACAGGCCGGTGCGGCGGCCGGCGACATAAGCGCTGTCGCGGCGCTTGAGCATCATGCCCTCGATAGCGACATCGCGGGCGCCGGAGCGCAGCTCTTCGAGTTGCTCGAAGCTCGCGGTGTCGATGAGCTGAGAGACGTCGAACCGCTGCGGATCGAGCTGCTCGACGAACGCCTCGAGACGCTTCCGGCGCTCAGTCCACGGCAGTTCGCGCAGGTCCTCGTCGCCATCGAACAGGATGTCGTACAGGCGCACGAACGCCGGATATTGCCCGAGCATCTTCTGGCTGACGTTCTTCCGGCCCAGCCGCTGTTGCAACGCATTGAAGCTCGCTGCCGAAGCGACTTCCAGGCCAGACCCTTGTGCCTCGCCGCGCACCAATAGCTCGCCATCGAGCGTCGCGGGGACTTCGAACGCTTCGGCGACGTCTGGAAAACTGTTGGAAATGTCGTCGCCGGTGCGGCTGTAAAGGCGGGTTTCGTCGCCGGCGTGAACGAGTTGGACGCGAATTCCGTCCCATTTCCATTCGGCCGCATACTCGTCGAGCGAAACCTTTGTATCCTCGAGCGGATGGGCGAGCATGAACGGGCGGAATATCGGGATATCGCGGCTGGTGGGCTGCTCGGCCCGCCCTTCGGCCCAATCGAACAGCTCGTTAAACGGTGGGCTCAGCCCATGCCACACCTCCTCCACCGCCTCCACTTCCAGCCCGAACGCATCGGCGAGCGCCTGCCTTGCAAGCCGCGCATTGATCCCGACACGAAGGGCGCCAAGCGCCAGCTTCAGCATCGCAAAACGGCCCGATGCGTCGAGATGGTCGAGCATGCGCGCGAGCACGTGGGGCGAATCCATCTTCGACGCCGAGCGCAGCCGCTCCACTGCGTCCGAGATGCGGATGGTCGCGTCGTCGATCTCCGGCGGTTCACCCTCGAATTTGGGCCAAAGCAGCGCCACCGTCTCCGCCGTGTCCCCGACATAGTCGCGGCTCATGTAGAACAAAACGGGGTCGATCCGCTCCTCGACCAGCCCGCGGATCGCGGCGGGCTTCACGTGCGGTATGTCGAGCGTCCCGGTAAGCGCCGCGAGACCGTAGCCGCGGTCCGGATCGGGCGTTTCCTTGAGATAGTCGCCGATGAGCCTGAGCTTGGTGTTGCGCGAGCGCGTGTAGACGAGGTCGTCGAGCAACTGCGAGAAAGCGCGCATCGAATCTCCTACGCCTTCACCCTGTTTCAGGATCCATAGCGGAGAAGTTCGGGCGGGGTCTCTAGAATGAACGCTGAACCAGGTTCAGCTCACGACCGCGAATTAATTGAGACGTACGGCAACGGCCGCGAGGATCGCTATGCGATCGCGTTCAGAGCTGCTGTCCAGCGCTTCCGTCACATGCTCCAGGCACGACTGCATGGTCACCCGATGACCGGGGAGCAGGGCGCGTTGTGCCGAGCAGCGGGCGAGGGCCTCGAGTGCGCCCAGGCCATGCTCCACGGCAAGCTGCCGGATCGCATCCATTTTCGAATGCAGATCGAGCGGTGAGAGACGGGGACCCGCATCACGGATCTCGGCAACCCGAAGGCCGACCTGCATCCTGACATGGGCGAGCGGATCGGTCGCCATCTCTTGTCCCTCCTGATCCGGAGGGTCTCCCACTTTAGTTAAGGGGCCGTTACGATCTCGCGTCGGTTGACAGAATCGGCTCGCGGCGTCATTGGCGCTTGCGAACTGAGCGGCGCGCGCCGCTTTTCTTTTTTCAGTTGGGATCGATCCAATGGCGAAGCCGGCAACGGTCAAGATCAAGCTCGTCAGCACCGCGGATACGGGCTTCTTTTATGTGACGAAGAAGAACCCGCGCACGCAGACCGAAAAATTGAGCTTCCGCAAATATGACCCGAAGGCGCGCAAGCACGTCGAGTTCAAGGAAGCGAAAATCAAGTGACGAGCCACTAGGCTCGTCATCCCGGACTTGATCCGGGGATCCAGCGATTAGCTCGAACTCTCCTCCCCGCCCGCTTCGCCAGGGCCCGGGCTTTCCTGCATATCGCTCGCCGGATCCTCCATCTCTGCGACCACCGCCTTCGCGCTTTCTTCGTTCAGGAGTTCGTCGACCGTTTGGGCGAACCTCACTACCGAAATCGGTTTCGATACGTAGGCCTGGGCCCCAGCCTCGCGGATCCGTTCTTCATCACCGAGCGCGGAATAAGCGGTCACGGCCATGATGGGTATGCCGGCGAGTTGCTCATCCTTGCGGATCAGGCGGATGAGGTCGAGGCCGCTGACGTGGGGCAGCTGGATGTCAGTGATCACCAGGTCGGGCGAGAAGCTTCGCGCGGCATCGAGCGCGTTGCGGCTGTCGGTCACCGCTTCCGGCTCGTGGCCATGAGCGGCGAGCAGGTCGCAGAACAGCTTGATGTTGAGCGCATTGTCCTCGACGATAAGGATCTTGGCCAAAGTTTTCCCCTCTCCCCTTCTACGCAACTCTAAGCGATGGCATCTCCAACGCCAACTGATCCACAGGCTCTCGCACTTGCCGCTTTGGCGGCAACGCTTAGCGATGCGCGTCGGGCGCAGCGGTTCCTCGACCTGACCGGAATCGGGACAGACGAACTCCGCCGTCGCGCCGGCGAATCGTCGCTCCTCGCGGCACTCATCGCATTTCTAGA
>JBKPON010000190.1:0-3886 GCA_046733135.1 Pseudomonadota bacterium
TCGTTCCCGCTTTCGGCCGCTTCGCCTTCGGAATCGATGAGCCGGCCGCCGGGATCGAGGGACCTTTCACACCGCCGCGGTCGATCGGTTCGCCGGCGAGCACCTTTTTGATCTCGTCGCCCGAGAGCGTCTCATATTCGAGCAAAGCCTGGGCGAGCGTTTCGAGCTGGGCCTGGTGTTCGGTCAGCAGGTGCTTAGCCCGCTCGTACCCGTCTTCGACGACCTTACGAATTTCTTTATCGATCGCCTGGGCAGTTTCATTCGACATCTGCCGCTGGCGATTGACGGAATAGCCCAGGAACACTTCTTCCTCAGGCTCCGCATATTGTAGCGGGCCTAACGCATCGGACATCCCCCACCGGGTGACCATGTCGCGGGCGAGCTGGGTCGCATATTGGATGTCGGACGACGCGCCGGATGACACTTTTTCGTAACCGAAGATCATTTCCTCAGCGACTCGGCCACCCATCGAAACCGCGAGGTTCGCGTACATTTTGTCGCGGTGATACGAATAGCTGTCTCGTTCCGGCAGACGCATCACGAGGCCGAGGGCGCGTCCCCGCGGAATGATCGTCGCCTTGTGGATCGGATCAGAAGCCGGTTCGTGCAGCGCCACAATGGCGTGGCCGGCCTCGTGGTATGCCGTCATGCGCTTTTCGTCCTCGGTCATGACCATGGACTTACGCTCGGAGCCCATCAGGACCTTGTCCTTGGCGTCCTCGAACTCCTGCATCGCGACCAGGCGCTTGCCGCGACGGGCCGCGAGCAACGCCGCCTCGTTGACCAGATTGGCAAGGTCGGCGCCGGAGAAACCGGGCGTGCCTCGAGCAATCACGCGCGGGTCGACGTCGGGCGCCAGCGGGACCTTTTTCATGTGCACGCCCAGGATCTGCTCACGGCCGTCGATGTCCGGCCGCGGGACTACGACCTGGCGGTCGAAGCGGCCGGGGCGCAGCAGCGCCGGATCGAGTACGTCCGGCCGGTTGGTCGCGGCGATGATGATGATGCCTTCGTTCGCTTCGAACCCGTCCATCTCGACTAGCAGCTGGTTGAGCGTCTGCTCGCGCTCGTCGTTGCCATTGCCGAGGCCCGCGCCGCGATGGCGGCCGACGGCGTCGATCTCATCGATGAAAACGATGCAGGGCGCCGACTTCTTGGCCTGGTCGAACATGTCGCGCACGCGGCTCGCGCCGACGCCGACGAACATCTCCACGAAGTCTGAACCGGAAATGGTGAAAAAGGGAACGCCGGCCTCACCCGCGATCGCGCGAGCGAGGAGCGTCTTGCCAGTGCCGGGTGGGCCGACGAGGAGCGCGCCTTTGGGGATTTTGCCGCCAAGACGCGCGAACTTGCCTGGATCCTTGAGGTATTCGACGATTTCCTGCAGTTCCTCGCGAGCTTCGTCGATCCCCGCGACGTCGGCAAAGGTCACCCGACCCTGCTTCTCCGTCAGCATGCGGGCGCGGCTCTTGCCGAAGCCCATCGCGCCGGAACCAGCGTTCTTCTGCATCTGCCGCATCACGAAGAAACTAATGCCCAGGATCAAGAGGAAGGGCAGCGAATTGTAGAGCATGTAGAGCCAGATGCTCGAGGATTCCTCGGCTTTCACCTGGACGCCGACGCCCTTGCCGATCAATTTGTCGGCTACGTTCGTGCCGGCTGGTGCGACCGTGTGGAACGACTCGCCGCTCTGAAGCTTGCCGCTGATCGCCGAATCTCCGGTAGACGCGGTCGCCATTGTCACCGAGCGAACATTGCCCTCGTCGACCTGGCGGACGAATTCGGAATAAGCGATCGCATTGCCGGTCGTGGTCCGCGATCCGCCGTCGATCATCTGAACGAAGAGGACGAGCGCGAACAGCACGCCCACCCAGATGAGCAGGCTCTTGGTCCACGGGTTCCCGGGCTTCTTGTCTTTGTCGTTCATTCGCTCGTCTCTTCCGCGCAAAACGCGCACGCCCTTAAAATAAGCGCATTAGGCTCAATAACAATGCAGCCTTAGAGAGTGGTGAACGAACTGCCCGACCGAGCCCTCGAACTGCGGCCGGCGCCGAGGCGCCGGCCGTGGAGATTCAACCGCGTTCGCCGGACCGGCGCACCGGCGGCGGAGGCGGAGGCGGCGGAGGCGGCGTTGGGCAGGTGGCGCCAGCAGGAACCGTCGAACCGTCCGGACAGCTCACCGTCGGTGGCGGAGGCGGCGGAGGCGGCGGAGGCGGCGGCGGACAGGGCTCAGTCACCGCAATCGTCGATCCGTCGGGGCAGGTTTGCGTCTTGGGCGTTGTTGCACACGCCGAAACCGCGACCGTGGCCACGATAATAAGCGCAATCCGTCTCATTCTTATCTCCCTTCACGTAATTTCGGGCTGTCAACGATGCCTGTGCGGCGGTGTTCCCTGCCCCTAGCGGTGCGGACCGTTGGCGCAAGGCCGGCGCTTCAACCTGCTGTGCTGGGGGAGGTCAGGCGTTTGGGGAGCGCGGCGAAGCGCGGTTCCCCGGCGCCGTCGCTTACGTCAAATGTGCTCGACCGCTTCGAGCTGGAGATCGATGTCTGAAGGGCATGCGCCCAGGGTTTTCAACCGATCGAGGAAAACCCCCGCCATCATCATTCGCCGCTCCCTTGCGGCTTCGGTGACAGCTCGATTTGCGGCGGCCATCTCTTCACTCGCTCTGCGACGATAAAAGCGCACGTCCGATTCCATCCGCCCCTCCCCGATTAAGAAGCGCGACTCGTCGAGTCGGTAAGTAGGAATTTAACGCAAGTTATCCACAGGTCGAGTCCGATTCGGCGCCGGAACGAAGCACCATTCCTCACCACCAGAGCACAGCACCCCACGTAAGGTTGCCTTCCTGCCGGACGTTAACACTGCGAGCAGCCGGTCGAGCTCCCGCCCGCGAAACTCACTGTTGATCCCTTCGGTCGCAAGCTGCTGCACGGCGCGGCGGACCAGTCGCCGGCGGATCTCGCGCGGAATGCCCGCTGGGCGAACAAGGATCGTGGCCTCGCTTTGCGCAACCGCCCGATTCCACGCCTGCGTGGTCGCCCAACCAATCGCGGCGTCCGCCTCGGCAAGGTTTGTTGCACTGAGAGCCAGGGCTCTGCGATCGAGCCAATCGGCGTCGGCCAGCGCGCGGCGCACGCGAACCCGTTCGAATTGTGGATCGTCATTGCTGGGGTCCGCAACAGGAACGATTCCCGCATCTGCGCAAACCAGCTCAAGCTCGGCATGGCGCCACCCGAGAAGCGGACGAAGTAGAGGGAGTGTTCCGCCGGGGATTCGGGCGGCCCGGCGCATCCCCGCGAGCCCGCTAACGCCCGCTCCCCGGGCAAGACGCATGACCAGGGTCTCGACCTGATCATCGAGGTGATGCGCGGTTAGCAAAGCGACCAGTCCCCTCTCTTGAGCCCAACGGCCGAGCCGGCGGTAACGCGCCTGCCGGGCTCGCTGCTGGATGCCTGTCTGCGGCTTCTCGCGCCACTGAACGGTCAGGATGGCATGAGGCAGCCCGAGGCGCTCGCAGAGGGCGGCGACACCTTCGGCCTCGGCGCGGCTCGCGGCTCGCAAGGCATGGTCCACCGTCGCCGCTTCCACCATACCGGGGCGCGCGGCCGCAGCCAGCAACAGCAGTGCAACGCTGTCAGGTCCCCCTGAAACGGCGACACCGATGCGCTGGCCGGCGCCGGCTAGCGCGTCGAGATCGCGCTGGAAGCGAGCGAGTGCCGCAGCATCGGGTCTAAGCTCCCCGCCCGTCTCCAAAAGGGCGTCCGCGAATACCGGAATCATAACGTGAACCTCCCAGGCGACCGTCAGCTCGAAAGTCGTGGCACATCAACATGGATGCGACATTTCGCGCGGATGAAACGTCAAGCGGCTGATCAGATCAACTG